>NZ_JBFTPV010000031.1:0-26926 GCF_056398665.1 Pseudarthrobacter sp. 01T43
GGCGCCTCCGAAGTGATCGTGCTGCGCGGCTACGGGGAACTCGCCCACGAAAGTGAGTCCCTCGTCGCGGGCCTGCTCCTCCCGGACGCCCCGATCGTGGCCTGGTGGCCGCACGGGGCACCGGAAAACGCCTGTGAAACCTCCGTCGGGAAAATCGCGCACCGCCGGATCACCGACTCCGCGAACGAACCCGACCCCCAAACCGCGCTGGAAAACATCCGGGCCACCTACAAAGCAGGCGACACCGACCTCGCCTGGACCCGCCTGACGAACTGGCGGATCCAACTCGCCGCCGTCCTGGACCAGGCCGACCCGTCCCCCGTCACCGCAGTCACCGTCGAAGGCGCCTCCGACTCACCCTCCACCATCCTCCTGGCAGCCTGGCTCACCCTGGCCCTGGACACACCCGTCACGATCGTCGCGGACCCCGCCGGGACCGGCATCCGCCGCGTCCGCCTCACCCGCCCCGCCGGAGACATCCAGCTCTACCGCCCCGGCACCTCCCTCGCCGAACTCACCCAACCAGGCCAACCCGCCCAACGCATCTCCCTACCCCGACGCAGCCTCAAAGACTGCCTCGCCGAAGAACTCCGCCGCCTCGACCCCGACGAAATCTTCGGCGAAGTGATTACTATTGGACTGCCACGTACCAATCTAAGGAGCGTCCGACCCAGTGAGCGTTGAGCCAAGAGTTAGCATCCACCCTGATTCGTCCGTCCTGATGGCAGCCATCGCGGCCCGCTTGATCACCAAACTGGTGGATGTGCAGGACAAACATGGCGAGGCCACCGTGGTGCTGACCGGCGGCACAGTGGGCATCGGTACGCTGAAGGCCGTGGCGGACTCTCCCGCAGCGCCCGCCGTCGACTGGTCCAAGGTCAATTTTTGGTGGGGTGATGAGCGGTTTGTGGCATCTGATGATCCCGACCGGAACACCAGGCAGGCGTTCGATGCCCTGCTTTCCCACATCCCGGTTGATCCTGCCCGGATCAACCAGCCCGCGTCCACGGACAACTTTGGCACTCCAGAGGAAGCCGCGGAGGATTACGCGCGGCGGCTACGGGAGGCCGCCGCGGCCGAACACGCCGCAGACATGTCAGATGACCGGCCTGATGAAGCTGGGCAGCTCCCTAGGCTGGACGTGGTGTTGCTGGGTGTTGGCCCGGACGCCCACGTGGCCTCGTTGTTCCCTGAGCAGGGCGGAATCCGGGAAAAGGAACGGACGGTGGTGGGCGTACGTAACTCCCCCAAGCCGCCGCCGCAGCGGATTTCCCTCACCCTGCCCGCCATCAACACTGCCGCTGAGGTCTGGATGGTGGTGGCAGGGGAGGACAAGGCCGGGGCCGTTGGCCTGGCGTTGGCCGGTGCCAACCCAGTGCAGGTGCCCGCGGCAGGGCCTCGGGGAACGTCCCGTACCCTCTGGCTTATCGACGAAAACGCTGCCTCAAGGGTCCCGCAGCAGCTCGTCCGGAAGGACGCCGCTGGCGCGTAGTTTTTCGAGCGCTCCGGCCAGGACATCTTCGGCGTCCTGGTCGGAGCGCCGCTCTTTAACGTACTCAAGGTGGCTCTTGTAGCCCTCTTCGAGCTGTTCGTCCCGTGCAGCTTCCTGGCCGTCCCGCGACGCCGGGGCACCGCAGCGCCGGCAGTCCCAGCTGGCCGGGATCTGTTCGTCAGGCAGCCGGAGGAAAACGAGGTGGGTCTCATGGCCTTTGGCGCACCAATAGGTGATCCCGATCCGGGGTACCATTTCGCCCGAGGCTGCTTCGGACTGGTTCTTGGGACCGGTACCCTCTGTAACACCCACCCGGGTGCCCCGGAACGCTGACGCACTATGGACCATCGGGACTCCTGGCTGCTTAAACGACATTGTTTAAACGAAACTGTGGCTGTTGGAAACCAACAGCCACAGTCTAGTTCGGAGATTGCCGCGGCGGCAGTGCCGACCCGCGATCAGTTAGAGGCTAGGAGTCCCCTGCGCCGCTGAACCGCATCAACAGTCCCAGCGCGATGATCACGACGCCCCACGTGACGCCAAGGACCACGGTGAACCTGTTGAGGTTTCGCTCCGCTACGCCCGAGGAGCTCAGGCCGGAACTCATACCGCCGCCGAACATGTCAGACAGCCCGCCGCCCCGTCCCTTGTGAAGCAGGATAAGCAGTGTCAGCAGAAGGCTGGTGATGCCCAGGAGAATCTGCAGAATGACATGAAGAACGTCCACGACGGCCTTTCAGAAGATTGGAATTGCGGGAGCCTGGTGCTGCAGCCGGACTAGTCCGTCAGCAGGTGACTCTCGAACCTGACAATATTAGCAAACTCCGCGGGGTCCAGGCTGGCCCCGCCCACCAACACACCGTCAACGTCGCGTTCGTTCAGGATTGCAGCAACGTTGTTTGCCTTCACTGAACCGCCGTAGAGCAGACGGATTTTCGCGGCAACGTCGTCCCCGAAGATGGTGGCGAGTTCGGCGCGGATTGCTGCGCACATTTCCTGGGCGTCTTCCGGGCCCGCCACCTCCCCTGTGCCGATAGCCCAGACGGGCTCGTAGGCCACGACGAGCTCAGCGGCCTGTTCGGCGTTGAGACCGGCAACATCGGCACGCAGCTGGGTCAGGGTGTGCTCAACGTGTGTTCCGGCCTGGCGGATTTCCAGCCCTTCGCCAACACACAGGACCGGGGTAACCGAATGCTTGTACGCTGCCTTGACCTTGGCGTTCAGCACCTCGTCCGACTCGTTGTGGATGGTGCGGCGTTCGCTGTGCCCCACCAGCGCGTACCGGCACCCCAGCTTGTTCAGGAACTGGCCGGAGATGTCGCCGGTGTACGCGCCGGAGTCGAATTCGGACAGGTCCTGGCCACCATAGGCAATGTCCAGTTCGTCGCCCTGGACCAGGGTCTGCACGCCACGGAGGTCGGTGAAGGGCGGGAAGACCGCAACCTCCACACGGTTGTAGTCGTGCTTGGCGTCGGACAGCGTCCAGGCCAGTTTCTGCAGGAGGGTGATGCCCTGGACATGGTCCATGTTCATCTTCCAGTTGCCCGCAATGAGAGGCGTGCGGTCAAAAGCGCCGTTCGTAGACGTAGTCACGTATGCTCCAAAAGTCTTGGTATGTGTGCGGCCGGCAGGGTGCCCGCGGGCACCCTGCCGGCCGGAGGACTGGCAGCCCAGGTTCCTAGCGGTCCAGGACGCTCAGTCCCGGGAGTTCCTTGCCTTCAAGATATTCCAGGCTGGCGCCGCCGCCAGTGGAAATGTGGCCAAACTGGTCATCGGCGAAGCCCAGGGTCCGTACGGCTGCCGCCGAGTCTCCGCCGCCCACTACCGTGAAGGCCTCAGCTTCGGTCAGCGCCTTGGCTACGGCACGGGTTCCACTGGAGAAGGCTTCAAATTCGAAGACGCCCATGGGACCGTTCCAGAAGACCGTTTTGGCACTTTTGATCCGGTCTGCGAAGGCTGCCGCCGAGTCCGGGCCGATGTCCAGGCCAATACCCTGTGCCCCGAAGCTGCTGCCTTCGATGCCGTCCGCGGGGACAGTTTCGTGGTCTGCGTCGGCAGCGAACTTACTGGCCACCACAACATCGGTGGGCACGATGAATTCCGTGCCGGCGTCCGCTGCCCGCTTGAGGTAGTCCTGGACGACCGGGATCTGGTCCTCTTCCAGGAGGCTGCCGGCCACGCTGTGGCCCTCTGCCGCAAGGAACGTGAACAGCATGCCGCCGCCCACCAGGATGGTATCGGCCTTGCCGATGAGGTTGTCGATGACTGCCAGCTTGTCGGAAACCTTCGAACCGCCGAGCACAACGACGTAAGGACGCTGCGTGTCAGCCGTCAGCTTCCGCAGGACCTCCACCTCGGTGTGCACCAGATCGCCTTGGTAGGACGGCAGCCGCGTGGCGACGTCGTAAACGCTGGCGTGCTTGCGGTGCACCGCACCGAAGGCGTCGTCAACGTACGCACCGTTGTCACCGGTCAGTGCCACCAGCTCGTCCGCGAAGGCGCCGCGTTCGGCGTCGTCCTTGCTGGTTTCGCGGGCGTCGAACCGGACGTTCTCCAGGACAAGCACTTGGCCGTCGGCCAGGGAGGCGGCCAACGCTTTGGCGGACTCGCCCACCGTGTCACCGGCAAGGGTGACACTGAAGGGGGCGAGCTCAGCCAGCCGCGACACGGCAGGCTTCAGGGAGTATTTTTCGTCCGGAGCGCCCTTGGGGCGTCCGAGGTGGGCTGTTACCAGCACGCGGGCACCGGCGTCCGTGAGCTTCGTCAGCACTGGCAGTGAGGCCTTGATACGGCCGTCGTCAGTCACTGTAGAGCCGTCGAGCGGCACATTCAGGTCACTTCGAACCAGAATGTACCGCCCGCGGACACCTTCAGCGATCAGTTCGTTGAGGGTGTGGAATGTCATGTGTCTAACCCTAGCCCAGCTTGGCTGCGACAAGCTCCGTCAGGTCCACGAGGCGGTTGGAGTAGCCCCATTCGTTGTCATACCAGGAAACAACCTTGACCTGGTTGCCGATGACCTTGGTCAGACCGGAGTCAAAGATGGACGACGCCGGGTCCCCCACGATATCGGAGGAGACGATCGGCTCGTCCGTGTAGGTCAGGAAGCCCTGGAGCGCCTCGGATTCGGACGCCTTCTTCAGTGCTGCGTTGACTTCATCAACGGTGGTCTCGCGGGAGACGGTGACGGTGAGGTCGGTGGCGGAACCGGTGGGGACCGGTACGCGGATAGCGTAGCCGTCCAGCTTGCCCTTGAGTTCCGGCAGGACCAGGCCGATTGCCTTGGCGGCACCCGTGGAGGTTGGGACCATGTTGATGGCCGCGGCGCGGGCGCGCCGGAGGTCCTTGTGCGGGCCGTCCTGGAGGTTCTGGTCGGCGGTGTAGGCGTGGATGGTGGTCATCAGGCCACGCTCGATGCCGAACTCGTCGTTGATCACCTTGGCCAGCGGGCCCAGGCAGTTAGTGGTGCAGGAAGCGTTGGAGATGATGTGGTGCGCGGCGGAGTCGTAAAGGTTGTCGTTGACTCCCATCACGATGGTGATGTCCTCGTCCGAGGCGGGGGCGGAGATCAGGACCTTCTTGGCGCCGGCGTCGATGTGCTTCTGCGCGTCGGCGGCCTTGGTGAAGAAGCCGGTGGACTCGATGACGATGTCTACGCCGAGTTCGCCCCAGGGAAGCTTGGCGGGATCGCGCTCTGCGAGGACCTTGACCACATTGCCGTTAACGACGATGTTGCCGTCCTTGACCTCGATGGTTTCCTTCAGGCGGCCGCCTACGGAGTCGTACTTGAACAGGTGGGCCAGGGCCTCAGGGCTGGTGAGGTCGTTGACTGCCACGATCTCAAGGTCCGCGCCCTGTGCGAGGGCTGCGCGGAAGTAGTTGCGGCCGATGCGGCCGAAGCCGTTGATACCAATACGGGTCGTCACTTTTTCAGTCTCCTTGGTGCTTGATGAAGCACAACTAGTTGAGCGGGCGTTGAAGCCTACTAACAGATCCCGCACGCCATTGGGCAGAGATAATTAACAGAACGGAGGGCGACCAGCCACGTTGCTGAAGGCTGACCGCCTTCCGTGATCCATCTTACGTTTAACTAGGTCCGCCCCCGCAAGTGCGGGGGCGGACCTTCCACAATCCAGCCGAAATCACGCCGAAATGTGAAGTTTGTTACACGCGCATGTACCGCGCATCACTACGGCAGGGTGATGAGACCCGTGGCGTTGGTGCGTGCGGCGTCGAAGCGCTTGGCGACGTCGGCCCAGTTGACGATGTTCCAGAAGGCCTTGACGTAGTCAGCCTTGACGTTGACATAGTCCAGGTAGAAGGCGTGCTCCCACATGTCGAGCATGAGCAACGGCGTGGTGCCGAGTGCTACGTTGCCCTGCTGGTCGTAAAGCTGCTCGATGACCAGGTTGCCGCCGATGGGCTCGTAGGCCAGGAAGCCCCAACCCGATCCCTGCAGGCCGAGGGCGGCTGCGGAGAACTGGGCACGGAAGGCGTCAAAGGAGCCGAACGCGTCGTCGATGGCTGCGGCCAGTTCGCCTTCAGGCTTGTCGCCGCCGTCCGGGGACAGGTTCTTCCAGAACACCGAGTGGTTGACGTGGCCGCCGGTGTGGAACGCGAGGTCCTTGGACAGGCGGTTGATGTTGGCGAAGTCGCCCTTGTCGCGTGCTTCGGCCAGCTGCTTCAGCGCATTGTTGGCGCCCGCAACGTAGGTTGCGTGGTGCTTGCTGTGGTGCAACTCCATGATTCGCGCCGAAATGTGCGGCTCAAGTGCAGCGTAGTCGTAGTCAAGTTCGGGCAGTACGTACTCGGTCACAAAATCCTCCAATATCGTGGACGGGTTCGTCCGTTTTTGCTAACTCTCGGATTGTGCATCCGGATGACTGGCATCCGGAAGAATTGGGGTAAACGCTCTGATTCTAGGCGGCAGTTACTCGTCGAGCATTTCGGGCGTCACATTGGCGTCCGTGCCTGGGATGCCGAGGTCGATGGCACGTTTGTCGGCCATGGCCAGAAGCCGGCGGATGCGGCCGGCGATGGCGTCCTTGGTCATCACAGGATCGGCCAGGCGCCCCAGCTCATCCAGGCTGGCCTGCTTGTGGGCCACCCTGAGTTCGCCGGCGTATTTGAGGTGGTCCGGGACGTCGTCGCCGAGGATTTCCAGGGCACGGTCCACCCGGGCGCCGGCCGCCACGGCTGCCTGCGCGGAGCGGCGCAGGTTGGCGTCGTCAAAGTTGGCGAGTCGGTTCGCGGTGGCGCGGACCTCCTTGCGCATCCGGCGTTCCTCCCAGACCATCAGCGCGTCGTGGGCGCCCATGCGGGTGAGCAAGGCAGCGATGGTATCGCCGTCGCGGATCACTACGCGGTCCACTCCCCTCACTTCGCGCGCCTTGGCCTGGATGCCAAGGCGGCGGGCCGCACCGACAAGGGCCAAAGCTGATTCGGGGCCCGGGCAGGTGACTTCCATGGACGACGAACGCCCTGGCTCGGTGAGGGAACCGTGGGCCAGGAAAGCACCGCGCCACACGGCCTCCGCATCGGCTGCGGAACCGTTGACAACGGCTGACGGCAGGCCCCGCACCGGACGCCCACGGCCGTCCAGGAGTCCGGTCTGCCGGGCCAGTGATTCACCGTCCCGGACTACCCGCACCACGTAGCGGCTGCCGCGGCGCAGGCCCCCGCCGGACACCACGATGATCTCACTCTGGTGGCCGTAAACCTCGGCGATGGCTGCACGCAGGCGGCGGGCAGTGGATGCGAGGTCCACTTCCGCCTCGATCACGATCCGGCCGGAGATGATGTGCAGCCCGCCGGCGAACCGGAGCATCGCTGAAACCTCAGCCTTGCGAACCGAAGATTTCTTGATGTCCAGCCGGGACAGTTCTTCCTTGACTGATGATGTCAGTGCCATGGCACCTTCCTAACTGTTCCCAAAAATGTCGTGGTACGCCGCTGCCAGACGCAAAGGGTCATGGACGGGCCGGCGGCCCGACGCCCCCACTTTACCCAAGACAACCTCGGCGCCGATCATCSCGGCAGCTTTCTCGAATTCCTGCCGGTCCGGCACCGACGCGGGATCGGCCAGGACGACGTCGACGCTGAAGTCCGGCGCGTACCGGCGCAGGGCGTGGAGGTGGTCGGCCGCCGTCATGCCGGTGGTCTCTTTGGTGTCGGTGGCCAGGTTCATGGTCAGGCAGCGTTTGGCCGCCGTTGCACTGAGGGCGTCGCGCATTTCCGGGAGCAGCAGGTGCGGGAGCACGGAGGTGTACCAGGACCCCGGACCCAGGATGATCCAGTCGGCCAGTTCAATGGCCGTAAGCGCCTCGGTGCATGCAGGCGCCTGTTCGGGCAGGAGCCTGACGTGCTCGAGTGATCCGGCCACAGCGCAGCGCGCCTGCCCGCGGACCGTTTGCAGGACCGATTCGCCGTTGGGTGAGGTAACCCGGATGTCGCCTTCGATGGTGAGCGGCACGGTGGACATCGGCAGGACCTGCCCTCGCGCGCCCAGCAGTGCGCCGGCCCACTTGAGGCCCGCTACGGCGTCGCCGAGCAGTTCCCAGAGGGTGACAATGAGGAGGTTGCCGGTGGCGTGGTCATCGAGGGACCCGCCGCTGCCTTTCCCGGGCCGGAAGCGGTGCTGCATCACGTCGCGCCAGGTCCGGCCCCAGTCGGTGTCGTCACACAACGCGGACAGCGCCATGCGCAGGTCTCCGGGCGGGAGGACGCCGTACTCTTCGCGCAGACGCCCGGACGACCCGCCGTCGTCCGCCACTGTGACTATGGCGGTCAGTTCGGTGGTGAGCAGCCGCAGGGCCGACAGCGATGCTGACAGGCCGTGGCCGCCGCCGAGCGCCACCACGTTGGGACCCTTGTCCTGCTGGCCGCCTGCCGTACCGCTGGAAAGCGGTATCAACGGCAGCGGCCCGGTAAGCATCCCCATTACTCGCGGCCCAGGTCCCGGTGGGTTGTGGTGACCGTTACACGGGGATACTGCGCAAGTTTCTTGGAAAGCTCGACGGCGACCGCCACCGAACGGTGCTTGCCGCCGGTGCAGCCCACGGCGATGGTGGCGTAGTGCTTGTTTTCGCGTCGGTACCCGTCCAGGACCGGCTCCAGCGCCAGCACATAACGGTCCACGAAATTCTTGACACCCTCGGCTTCCAGGACGTAATCGCTGACGTCCTTGTCCAGGCCGGTGTGGGGGCGCAGCTGCGGCACCCAGTGCGGATTCGGGATGAAACGCGCGTCGGCGACGAAGTTGGAGTCAACCGGCAGGCCGTACTTAAAACCGAAGCTCATCACATTGAGCCGGAGGGCCACCGGCCCGGTCTCGCTGAAGAGTTCAGTAACGGCGGTCGCCAGGCCGTGGACGTTGTAATCGGAGGTATCCAGAACGACGTCGGAGCTTTCCCGCAGCTCCTTCAGCACCTCACGCTCGGCTGCTATGCCGTCGAGGATCCGGCCGCCTTCCTGGAGGGGATGGGGCCTGCGGCCCTGCTCGAAACGGCGGACCAGGACGTCGTCGTTGGCGTCCAGGAACAAGACCCGGAACGTGACCCCGCTGGCCGCCAGGGCGCCCAGCGTTGTCCGCATGTCGGCGAAGAGGCCTTTGCTGCGCACATCCATCACCACGGCCAGGCGCGGAATGGACTGCGGCGCGTGGGACACCAGTTCGGCGAGGGTGCCCAGCATCTGTGGCGGCAGGTTCTCTACGACGTACCAGCCGTGGTCCTCCAACGCGTCTGCGGCGGTGCTGCGCCCCGCCCCGGACATGCCTGTGACCACCAGCAGTTCCGCTTCGAGAGGCTTGATCGGCGTCAGGCCGTCCTGCCCCGTCCCGGATTCCGCCGTTGAATCTGCCATTCGTTCCGCCCCGTTCCTGTCGTGATCCAGCATGCAACCGCGATGGCGGAAACCTGCGTTTCTTACCCTACCTAGGTTTCAATGATTTCGCCGGTGGTCATGTTGATGGCAGGAACCGTCCCGCCGGCAGTTTCGTCGGCATTGAAGTGGGACACGATGGCGCTGGCCAGCGACGGCCCGATCCCCTTGGCGGCTGTGAGCTCAGCCGCGGTGGCTGACTTGACGCCCTTGATGGAGCCGAAGTGGGCCACCAGGGCCTTGCGCTTGGACTCCCCCAGGCCCGGCACCCCATCCAAGGCCGAGAGGGTCATGGCCTTGCCGCGCTTCTGCCGGTGGAAGGTGATGGCGAAGCGGTGCGCTTCGTCACGGATCCGCTGCAACAGGTAGAGGCCCTGCGACGTCCG
The DNA here is from genome assembly GCF_056398665.1 of Pseudarthrobacter sp. 01T43. Lineage (NCBI taxonomy): Bacteria > Bacillati > Actinomycetota > Actinomycetes > Micrococcales > Micrococcaceae > Pseudarthrobacter > Pseudarthrobacter sp. 01T43. Next base: position 9,760 of record NZ_JBFTPV010000031.1, read on the forward strand.
CGGCAGGATCACCGGGAAGTCGCTGTCCGGAAGCCAGACTTCTTCGAGCCGTTTGGCCAGGCCCACCACGTAAACATCGTCGATGCCGAGCTCCGCCAGGGCCCGGGACGCCGCGTTCACCTGGGGCTGGCCGCCATCGACCACCACCAGGTTCGGCGGGTAGGCGAACTTAGCCCGCGGGGCGGCAGTGGTGGTGTCAAGGACCGCAGCATCAGCCGCCGCCTCCAGTGCCGCCTGGTGCCCCGTGAGCGCCGCCGCCTCAACCTGAGCCGACTTGTCCTGCACGTAATAGCGGAACCGCCGGGTCAGGACATCGTGCATGGCTGCGGTGTCGTCGGCCGCCGCAGCCCCGGTGACGGAGAATTTGCGGTAGTCGGACTTTTTGGGAAGGCCGTCTTCGACCACCACCATGGAGGCCACCACGTTGGTGCCCTGGACGTGGGAGACGTCATAACACTCAATCCGCAGCAGCGGCACGGGGAGATCCAAGGCTTCCTGCAGCTCCTGGAGTGCCTGCGAACGGACTGTCAGGTCGCCCGCGCGGCGGGTCTTGTGGAGTTTCAGGGCATGCTCGGCATTCTCGCGGACGGTGGACATCAGCGCAGCTTTGTCGCCGCGCTGCGGCACCCTGACGTCCACCTTGGCTCCCCGGAGGCCGCCCAGCCATTCGGTCAGCTCGGCCGCGTTGCTGGGCGCAACCGGGACAAGGACTTCGCGCGGCAGCCTGCCGTGGCTGTCACTGTCCTCGCCGTAAACCTGCTGGAGCAGGTGCTCCACCAGGTCGGGAGTGGTGGAGTCTTCCACTTTTTCGACCACCCAGCCCCGCTGGCCGCGGACCCGGCCGCCCCTGACGTGGAAGACCTGGACTGCGGCCTCAAGCTCGTCCTCGTGCAGTGCGAAGACATCGGCGTCGGTGTCTTCGGCAAGCACTACGGCGTTGCGCTCAAAGACTTTCCGTAAGGCCGAGATGTCGTCGCGGAGCCTCGCCGCACGCTCATAGTCAAGAGTGGACACTGCTTCGGCCATTTGTTTTTCGAGTTTCGAGATGAAGCGCTTGGCTTCGCCGCCCATGAAGGCACAGAAGTCCTCTGCCAGGACACGGTGTTCCTCCGGTGTCACGCGGCCGACGCAGGGGGCGGAGCATTTGTCGATGTAACCCAGGAGGCAGGGCCGGCCGCTGGCCTGGGCCCGTTTGAGCACCCCGGCGCTGCAGCTGCGGACGGGGAAGACGCGCAGGAGTGTGTCCATGGTTTCCCTGATGGCTCCGGCGGTATAGGGGCCGAAGTACCGGGTGCCCTTGCGACGGTCCCCCCGCATCACCTGGACCCTGGGGAGCTTCTCGCTCATGGTCAGGGCCAGGTAGGGATAGGTTTTGTCGTCGCGGAAAACGACGTTGAAGCGAGGCTTGAATTCCTTGATCCAGGTGTATTCAAGCTGCAGGGACTCCAGCTCGCTGCCCACCACGGTCCACTCCACGCTGCTGGCCGCGTGGACCATGGCATGGGTTTTCGGCAGCAGGCCTGCCGGGTTCGCGAAATATGAGTTCAGGCGGGCCCGGAGGTTCTTTGCCTTGCCGACGTAGATGACCCGGCCATGGGGATCGCGGAACCGGTACACCCCGGGGTTGGTGGGAATTTCACCCGTCTGGGGCCTGTAAGTTGCTGGATCTGCCACTACTTCAGTCTACTGATCCTTAGTCCGTGGCCTTGCTCTGGTTGTAGCTGGTGGACCGTTCCTGGCCGCTGAGTTCGGCGATGGCGTCCATGATCCGGTCCGTCACCTGCCGGCGTGCCGGCAGGGAATGGTCGGGGCCGGTCTTGTCGAAGTACAGCGGTTCACCAACCTTCATGGTGAAATGATGCGGCTTGAAGCCCTTCTCACCGGCCGGCTGCAGGTTCTCCGTCCCGATCAGCCCAACGGGGATCACGGGAGCTCCGGTTGCCAGGGCAAGCCAGCCCACGCCGGTGCGGCCGCGGTAGAGAATACCGTCCCGCGACCGTGTGCCTTCAGGGTAGATGCCGATGCCCTTGCCTGCCTCCAGGATGTCCATGAGGGTTTTGAGCGCCTGGACGCTTGCCGCCTGTTCGCCGCGCTCCACGGGGATGGAGCCCACAGACTCGAAGAACGACTTCATGACCTTCCCCTTCACGCCGCCGGTGGTGAAGTACTCGGCTTTGGCGAAGAAGGCCACCGGCCGTGGCATCAGCGCCTGGACTATGACGCTGTCAAAGAAGGAAAGGTGGTTCGGGGCCACAATGAAGGGCCCCTCTTTGGGAACATTTTCGAGGCCGACGACGGTGGGCCGGCAGGTGCCCGAGACGAGCCCGCGAAATGTCCAGCGGACCGCCTCAAACAACGCCATCGTTGCGCACCTCACTCATCGCAGCACCGTGGATGGCTTCGAGCCGTTCGATGGCAGCGACCATGTCAACAGTGTTTTCCACAACCGTGACGGCACCGGCTACTGCCAGTTCACCGTCCGGCGCGAAGCCCCAACCCACGCCGATGCAGTCAAGCCCGTTCGCGATGGCGCCGGCCACATCCTGGGCCCGGTCCCCCACCATCACGGCGTGGTGGGTGGACAAGTCAGCCAGGGCGGCAGCGATGATGTCAGCTTTCCCGACCGGACCGTCTGTGGCGGACTCATCATCCGCGGATCCCCTGATCGTCTGGAAGAGGCCGGCGATGCCGTGGTGCTGCAGCACAATCTGCGCCAGTCCCTCGGGCTTCTGGGTTGCGACCGCCACGGGCCTGCCCGCTTCGGCGAATCCCTCCAGCACAGCCTTAATCCCGGGGTACAGCCGGCTCTGCGCGATGCCCGTGGCCAAGTAATGCTGCCGGTACAGCCGGATGACGCGGTCCAGCTTGTCCGCCGGCACCATGGCAACACTGAGGAGCGAATCGCTCAGTTTAGGACCGATCATCGCGGCCAGCAGGTCGGGCTCGGGAACCGGGAGGCCGGAGGCCACCAGGGCCGCTGCGATGCCGTCGGTTATTCCGCCTGCCGGATCGACAAGAGTGCCGTCCAGGTCAAAGATCACGGGCACTGTTGTTTGAGTCACCGGCTTAGTTTCTCACGACACCACGCATGGCAGAAACTCGCATGCCCGACACGGCATACATGCTTGCCGACCAAACCCTTAGGCCAAAATCTCCGCGAGGAACGAGGCAGTGTAGCTCGTGGTCGATTTCGCCACCTGTTCAGGCGTACCCGTAGCGACCACCTGACCGCCGCCCGAGCCGCCGTCCGGGCCAAGATCCACGATCCAGTCCGCACTCTTGATGACGTCCAGGTTGTGCTCGATGGTGATGACGGTGTTCCCCTTGTCCACGAGGCCCTGCAGCACCATCAGGAGCTTCCGGATGTCCTCGAAGTGCAGGCCCGTGGTGGGTTCGTCGAGCACGTACACGCTGCGGCCATTGGAGCGCTTCTGCAGTTCAGCGGCCAGCTTGACGCGCTGGGCCTCACCGCCTGACAGTGTGGTGGCAGGCTGTCCGAGGCGGACGTACCCCAGGCCAACGTCCACCAGGGTGTTCAGGTGCCGGGCGATGGGCGAGAAGGCCGCAAAAAACTCCGCCCCTTCCTCAATGGGCATGTTCAGGACGTCAGCGATGGTTTTGCCCTTGTAGTGGACCTCCAAGGTTTCCCGGTTATACCTGGCACCATGGCACACTTCGCACGGCACATAAACATCCGGCAGGAAGTTCATCTCGATCTTGAGCGTGCCATCACCCGCGCACGCTTCGCAGCGCCCGCCCTTGACGTTGAACGAGAACCGGCCCGGCAGGTAACCACGGACCTTCGCCTCGGTGGTCTCCGCGAACAGCTTGCGGATGTTGTCAAATACCCCGGTGTACGTTGCCGGGTTGGACCGGGGGGTGCGACCGATCGGGCTCTGGTCCACGTGGACCACCTTGTCCAGGTGCTCCAGCCCCTGGATGCTCTTGTGGCGTCCGGCAACCTGCTTGGCGCCGTTGAGCTTGTTCGCAAGTACCTTGTACAGGATCTCGTTGACCAGCGTGGACTTGCCGGAGCCGCTGACGCCGGTTACCGCCGTAAAGAGCCCCAGCGGGAATGCCGCGTCAACGTTGACCAGGTTGTTTTCACGCGCGCCGACAACCTTGAGCTCGCGCTTTTTGTCGTACTTGCGCCGCTTTTTGGGAACTTCGATTTTCTTGCGGCCGGACAGGTAATCGCCGGTCAGTGAGTTGGTGTTCTCGAGAAGCTCTTTGTAGGAACCCGAATGCACCACCTGGCCGCCGTGTTCGCCGGCGCCGGGACCGATGTCCACGATCCAGTCAGCCACATGGATGGTGTCTTCGTCGTGTTCCACCACAATGAGGGTGTTTCCCATGTCCCGCAGCCGGGTCAGGGTTTCGATGAGCCGGCGGTTGTCCCGCTGGTGGAGGCCGATGGAGGGCTCATCCAGGACGTAGAGGACCCCCACCAGGCCGGAACCGATCTGCGTGGCGAGCCGGATGCGCTGGGCTTCGCCGCCGGACAGCGTAGCGGAGGGCCGCTCGAGGTTGAGGTATTCGAGCCCGACATCGAGGAGGAAGGTCAGCCGGGCCTGGATTTCCTTGAGCACCTGATGGGCGATCTGGGCTTCCCGGCCGGTCAGGACCAGGTTGTTCAGGAAGTCAGCGCATACCCGCATGGGCATGGCGGCGACGTCGGCAATGGACTTGCCGTTGATCAGTACGGACAGGGAGGCAGGGTTCAACCGTGCGCCGTTGCAGGCCGGGCAAGGGATCTGCCGCATGTACTCTTCGTAGCGGTCACGTGCCCACTCGGAATCCGTTTCACCGTGCTTCCGGTGGACATACTGGATGGCACCTTCGAAGCCGGTGCTGTATTTCCGTTCACGTCCGAACCGGTTTTTGTACTGCACCACCACCTTATGGTCCTTGCCGTGCAGGACGGTCTGGCGGATGTCCTTGCCCAGCTTCTCCCACGGCGTGACCATGGAGAAGCCCAGTTCCTTGGCAAGCCCTTCAAGCAGTCGGTTCCAATACTCAGTGGTTGCCGTTCCAAGGGACCAGGGCGCGATGGCGCCTTCAGCCAGAGACAGCTCCGGGTTGGGGACGATCAGTTCCTCATCCACCTCCAGCCGCGTGCCGATACCGCTGCAGGCCGCGCAGGCACCGAACGGATTGTTGAAGGAGAACGAGCGCGGCTCGATCTCGTCGATGGCCAGGGGGTGTTCGTTGGGGCAGGCAAGGTTCTCCGAAAAGGCCCGAAGCCTGCCAGGGGCGTCCGCATCTACGTCCACGAACTCCGCCAGGACGCGTCCCTCGGCAAGGCCCAGCGCCGTCTCGACCGAGTCGGTGAGGCGTTGGCTGATTCCTTCCTTGACTACTAACCGGTCAACCACCACTTCGATGGTGTGTTTGAACTGCTTCCCGAGTTTGGGCGGCTCGCTGAGCTGGATGAGCTCACCGTCCACGCGGGCGCGGGAGTAGCCCTTGGCAGTCAGTTCCTTGAAGAGGTCGACGAATTCGCCTTTGCGTCCCCTGACTACCGGCGCCAGGACCTGAAACCGGGTGCCGTCTTCAAGCTCGAGCAGCTGGTCCACAATCTGCTGCGGCGTCTGCCTGGCGACGACCTCACCACAGACGGGGCAGTGCGGCCGTCCGACGCGCGCCCACAGCAAGCGCATGTAGTCGTAAATTTCGGTGATGGTACCCACCGTGGAGCGGGGGTTCTTGCTCGTGGACTTCTGGTCGATGGATACGGCCGGCGAGAGTCCCTCGATGAAGTCGACGTCCGGCTTGTCTACCTGGCCCAGGAACTGGCGGGCGTAGGCCGACAGTGACTCAACGTAGCGCCGCTGGCCCTCGGCAAAGATAGTGTCGAATGCCAGGGATGATTTCCCGGATCCGGACAGCCCTGTGAAGACGATCATGGCGTCGCGGGGCAGGTCCAGGTCCACGTTCCGCAGGTTATGCTCCCGCGCCCCCTTGACTACCAGTCGGGAAAGGTCAGGACGGGCAGGCGTGGCTGCGCCCTGGGCAATGGTGACGGGGACGGATTCGACTGCTGATTCTTCAGCTACAGCTTTAGGCACCCACTAATGCTAATCGAAAACTTCTTCGAATATCCATGCGGGCTGGTCAGTGGGCGTCGTAGGCGGCCGCCAGTAGCTTGACGGCTTCCGCAAACGTGGCCCCCTGGGCCCTCGCCACCGACGCATAAGTGCCGGCGGCAACAAAGAGCGCATCCGCCCGCTCATCACGCGCCCTGACGACGGTGCCGTTCCTGCCCTTGGTGGACACTACCCCGGCGGCCTCTAGCTCCTTATATGCGCGCGCCACCGTGTGCGGGGCCACGTCAAGCAGTTCCGCGAGGGCACGGACCGCGGGGAGCTTGGTACCGGGTGGCAGGTCACCGCCGTCCGCGAGCCGGAGCACCTGCAGCCGCAGCTGCTCAAAGAGTGCCACGGTGCTGGCCTGGTTGGGCTTCCAGGTTCCGGGGAACGCGGCCGAGGCAGTCATCGTCCTGCCTCCAGTGTTCCTGCCCGGCCGGCGAACTGGGCCTTGTAGAGCCTTGAGTAGTGGCCGTTGGCAGCCAGCAGGTTCTGGTGGGTACCTTGCTCTGCGATGCGTCCATGATCCATGACCAAGATTAGATCAGCGTCCCGGACCGTAGACAAACGGTGGGCTATGACGAAACTTGTTTTGCCCCGCCGCAACCTCTGCATGGCCTGGCGGATCATGACCTCGATCCGCGAATCGACTGAACTGGTGGCCTCATCGAGGATCAGCACCCCACGGTCGGCGAGCTGTGCCCGGGCAATCGCAATGAGTTGGCGTTGCCCGTGGCTCAGAGGCTCGCCGCCGCTGTCCAGCACGGAGTCATACCCGGCCGGCATCGACCGCACAAAATGGTCCAGGTGGCTGGCCTCCGCGGCAGCGGTCACCTCAGCGTCCGTGGCACCGGGCCGGCCGTACTCGATATTCTCCCTGATGGTGCCGGCAAACAGCCAGGCATCCTGGAGCACTACCCCGAAACCCTCACGCAGGGTATCCCGCGGAATGGCGGCAATGTCGGTTCCGCCGATGGTGATCCGTCCGGCGTCAGGTTCGTAGAACCGCATGAGGAGATTCACAATAGTGGTCTTGCCTGCGCCGGTATGCCCGACGATGGCCACGGTCTGTCCCGGTTCCACCGTGAATGAAAGGTCCCGGATGACGGGTTCCTGCGCGTAGCCAAAGGTGATGTGGTCGAAAACGATCCGTCCGCCCAGGCTGGCGCGTTGGCCGGTTAGTGCTGGCTCAGCAGGAATTTCCTTGGCATCAAGGAGCTCGAAGACACGGTGCGCCGACGCCGCACAGGACTGGATGACGTTCAGCATTCCGCCGATCTGGCTTACGGGCTGCGTAAACAACCGGCTGAACTGGATGAAAGCCAGGATTCCGCCGATGGTCATGGCACCGAGAGTGACTTGGAACGCGCCCACCACTGCAACTGCAATATAAGTCAGGTTGGAAATCAGGATCATCAGGGGCTGGACAAGCCCCGAAGAATACTCGGCAAGGGCGGAGGCCCGGGCCAGGCGGTCGTTGCTCGTCCGGAAGACCGCCGCTGCCTGGTCCTGGTGTCCGAAGGCCATGATGACCTCGTGGCCGGTGATGAATTCCTCCACGTGCGCATTCAGGGCGCCGGTTTCGGTCCACTGGCTCGCGAAATGCGCTTGGGATTTTCGGGCCACCAGAACCGTTATCAGGGTGGACAGCGGCACAGAGACGAGTGCAATCAGTGCCAGCAGGGGAGATATCCAGAGCATCATGGCCAGCGCACCGGACAACATCAGAACTGAGATGATCAGTTGGGTCAGGACCTGGCTCAGCGACTGCGCGATGTTATCGATGTCGTTGGTGACCCGGCTCAGGACGTCGCCGCGGGACTTCTCCTGAAAGTAGGTGGAGGGAAGCCGGTGCAGCTTTTCCTCCACGGCCGCCCGGAGGCTGTACATCAGGCCCTGGACCGAGCCCGCGGTCAGCTTTCCCTGGATCCAGTTGAAAAGGGAAGCCCCGGCATACATTAAGGCGATGACCGCCAGCAAACGTCCCAGCCGCTCCTGCTCGAACACCCCGCTATAAACCCCGTCGACCACAATATCCGTGGCGTCACCGAGGTAGTTCGGCGCCGCCACGTTCAGGCCGGCGAAGGCGCAGGCGGCTGCCACGGCACCACGCATCCGCCACCTGAACGGGTGCAGCAGGCCGAGCAATCGGCGGGCCGCCGGCCAGAACGCTTTGCCTGCTCCTCCTGGGAGCGGTTCGGTCACTGCAGGCTCTCCAGCGCCAATTGGGACGCCGCGATTTCCCGGTAGGTCGTGGAGGACTCCAGCAATTCAAGGTGGGTTCCCTGCGCCACCAGCCGGCCGTCGTCGAGCACCAATATCCGGTCCGCACCCGCGACGGTCGAGATCCGTTCTGCCACCACGATCACCACGGCATCAGCCAAGCTGTCCGCGAGGGCGTCCCTCAGCCGGTTCTCCGTGCCGAAATCGAGCGCGGAAAAGCTGTCGTCAAAAAGGTAGATCGGCGCCCGCCGGACCAGGGCGCGGGCGATGCAGATACGTTGGCGCTGGCCGCCGGAGAGGTTCGTTCCGCCTTGGCCGACTTCAGTGGCCATCCCGAGGGGCAACTCCCGGACGAACCCTGCGGCCTGGGCCGTTTCCAGCGCCTTCCAGAGGTGGCTGTCGCTTGCCTCCGGGTCGGCGATCCGCAGGTTGTGGGCGATGGTCCCGCTGAAGAGATATGACCGCTGCGGGACGACAGCCATGGCCCGGCGGAGGACGTCCAACGGGACTGCGCGGATGTTCGCGCCGCCGACGGTGATGGTTCCGGCGGTCGTGTCAAGGAACCGGGGCAGCAGGCCGAGAAGCGTTGATTTGCCGCTGCCGGTTGAGCCGATAACGGCAACGGTGGTGCCAGGACTTGCCGTGAAGCTGATGTTTTGGAGCACCGGACTCTCGGCGCCGGGATAGGCGAACCGGACATCAGTGAAGGTGATACCGCCTTTGCCGAAGGCACCCCAGCCGCCCGTGGCGCGGTCCCCGGGGCCGTCCGCGGCGGCCCCGGCGTCGTTGACGGACGGTTGGGCGTTAAGCACCGCGTTGAGCCGCTCTGCGCACGCCGCGGCACGCGGTGCGACAGTCAGCACGTACATGGCCATCATGATGGCGAGGAGAATCTGCATGATGTACGCGATGAAGGCTGTGAGGGCCCCGATGTTCATTTCGCCCGAATACACCCGGCGTCCGCCGAACCACACCACGGCCACCGATGACAGGTTCACCACGATCATAATCAGCGGCAGCATTGCGGCAATGAGCAGTGCCGACTGCAGGTTGTTTCCCGTCAGGCTTGTGTTTGCCCGGGCAAACCGGCGGGTTTCATGTCCCTGCCTGACAAAGGAACGGATGACGTTGGCACCGATAATCTGCTCACGCAGGATCTGCCCGGTACCGTCCAGCAACTCCTGGCCTCCACGGTAGAGGGGCACCAGGCGCCGGACGATGAGGTACATGATGAGCAGGAGCATGGGCACGATGATGATGACAATGCTCGAAAGCACTATGTCCTGCTGCCAGGCAAGGTACACGCCGCCCACGGCCATGACCGGTGCCGCCACCAGCATGGTAAACACCAGGACCGCGAATGACTGGACCTGCTGGGTGTCGTTGGTTGCCCTGGTGACGAGGCTTTGGGTGCCAAAGGCCGCCACCTCCTGGGAAGAAAGGGACTGAATCTTGGTGAAAACCTCAGCCCTCAACTGTTGTCCCAGCGCCATAGCCACCACGGCACCGAGGTAGCCGGCGCCCACGGCGGCCACCGCCTGGACAGCAGCCACCAAGGCCATATCGATGCCTAGCCGGAAGATTACGGGGGTGTTCCCGGCCACGATGCCGTCATCGATGATGCCGGCGTTGATGGTGGGCAGGAGCAGCATGCCTGCGGTCTGCACCAGCTGCAGGGCGATGATGGCGGCAACCCGGCCCTTATGGTCCGCCAGCAACCTCATTAATAAGGCGAAAAGCACTGCACCTCCTGGATTGGTGGGGAGGCTGGGGTTATGGGGCATCCGATGAGGTTGCAGCTGATGACCATCCCAACAAGCCCCTTCTTCATCGTCACCTGGCGTCGAATTTTACTAGTGGTCACATGGCTATACGGGCCTTGTAAAGAACATCGATCGAATGGAGTTTAGGCGGTAAGTTGCTTTTGCGCTACGGCAAAGGTCCGCCGGAACGGAAAAACCGTGCCGTGGGGAGTTTCCGGGTAGGCAACCCGCAGCGCGGCAGCATATTCGGCTTCAAAAGCCCGTCCCTCCTCAACTGACAGGACCGCCAGCACCGGCCGCAGGGCCGTGCCGCGCACCCACTCAAGCACCGGCTCCGGTCCGGAGAGGACCTGCAGATAGGTGGTTTCCCAGGCGTCTGCGCTACAGCCCGCGTCCAGCATGATGCGGAGATAGTCGTCCGGCTCCCCCACCGATTCCCCGCCGCGCAGCACACCCTCCAGGAAGGGCCGCCAGCGTGCCGTGCCGGCCAGCTCCCGCATCAGCGAGTGGGACGGGGCGTTGAAGTTTCCGGGCACTTGCATGCCAAACCACGCCCCGGGCCTCAGCACCGCCAGCCACCGCCCCAGCATTTCCTGGTGCCCGGGCACCCACCGCAGCGCAGCGTTGGTGACCACCACGTCGGTTTCGGCCGAGGGCATCCAGTGGGCGATATCAGCCAGTTCAAAAGTCAGGCCGGACTGCCCTTCGGCCTGAATGACGGCCTTGGCGGCCTTGGCCAGCATCTCGGCTGACGAATCCAGCCCCACGACTTGTGCGTCCGGCCATCGCTGGGCGAGGGTGGCAGTCAGGGTGCCGGGACCGCAGCCAAGATCCACCACCTGGCGGGGCCGCTCGGAATGGATCCGTCCGGTGAGGTCAAAAAACGGCCTGTCGCGGTAGTCGCCGAACTGGACGTACTTCAGGGGATCCCACTTCATGTTCGTCTCCATGATCTGTGCTGCCTGTCACTACCCGCGAGCCTAACGCCGTCCGGCCCGGATATCGGGCACCTGAGGGGCACTAAGCTGGAAATCAATGAAACTCGTTGACCAGCTGTCTGTCCTGTCCGCCTCGAGCCGCCCGGGCGCAGGCATCGACCCGGACGCGCTCTACACCCGGTTCCTTGAGTGGACCCAAAGCCGTGGCCTGGAGCTGTACGCGGCCCAGGACGAGGCCATGATGGAGCTGGCCACCGGGGCCAACGTCATTCTCGCGACGCCCACGGGGTCGGGTAAATCGCTGGTCGCCATCGCTGCGCATTTCCAGGCGATGGCGCGGGGGCAGCGCAGCTACTACACGGCCCCGATTAAAGCCCTGGTCTCCGAGAAGTTCTTTGCCCTGTGTGACATCTTCGGCGCGGAAAACGTCGGCATGATCACCGGCGATTCAGGCGTCAACCAGGACGCGCCCATTATCTGCTGCACGGCGGAAATCCTCGCGAACATCGCCCTGCGGGAAGGCGAGAGCGCGGACCTCGGCTCGGTGGTCATGGATGAATTCCATTTCTACTCTGACCCGCAGCGTGGCTGGGCATGGCAGGTCCCCCTGTTGGAACTGCCCCAGGCCCAGTTCCTCCTGATGTCCGCCACGCTGGGTGACGTCAGCCGTTTTGAGCAGGGAATCACCGAGCTCACGGGCCGCCCCACCACCACCGTCAGTTCGGCCGAGCGCCCCATTCCGCTGCATTACTACTACCACGAGACGCCGGTCCACGAGACACTTGAGGAGTTGCTCTCCACGCGCCAGGTGCCGGTTTATGTGGTGCATTTCAGCCAGATCGAGGCCATTGACCGGGCCCAGACGCTGATGAGCATCAACGTCTGCACGCGTGAGGAGAAGGACAAGATCGCGGAACTGATCGCGAACTTCCGGTTCGCCGCCGGGTTCGGCAAAACCCTCAACCGTCTTGTCCGGCACGGCATCGGCGTCCATCATGCCGGCATGCTGCCGAAGTACCGGCGGCTGGTGGAACAGCTCGCCCAAGCTGGCCTGCTGAAGGTGATCTGCGGAACAGACACGCTCGGGGTGGGTATCAATGTGCCCATCCGTACTGTCCTGCTCACCGCCCTGAGCAAGTACGACGGCGTACGCACCCGGCTGCTCAACTCCAGGGAGTTCCACCAGATTGCCGGCAGGGCCGGGCGCGCCGGGTACGACACCGCAGGGACGGTGGTGGTCCAGGCGCCGGAGCACGTGACCGAGAACGTGAAGGCCATGGCGAAGGCCACCGCCAAGTTCGGCGATGACCAGAAGAAACTCCGCCAGGTAGTCAAAAAGAAGCCGCCCGAAGGGTTTGTCTCTTGGGGCGAACCAACGTTCAAGCGGCTCGTCGAGTCCGTGCCCGATCCACTGAGCTCGAGCTTCAGCGTGACGCACTCGATGCTGATGAACCTGATGGAGCGGCCGGGTGACCCCTTCGCCGCGGCACGCCGGCTGCTGACGGAGAACCACGAGTCACGGTCCTCGCAGCTGCGGCTGATGAAACGCGCCCTGGGAATATACCGCGAGCTCCTCGCCGCCGAGGTGGTGGAACGCATTCCCGCTGCCGAGCAGGGCGCAGACGGCAGGACAGTCCGGCTGACCGTCCACCTGCAGGCCAACTTTGCGCTGAACCAGCCGCTCTCGCCGTTTGCGCTGGCTGCGCTGGAACTGCTTGACCCGGATTCGCCGTCGTATGCCCTGGACGTGGTATCCGTGATCGAATCGACCCTTGAAAAACCCCGGCAGATCCTCTCCGCCCAGCAGAAGAAGGCCCGCGGCGAAGCCATCGCGGCGATGAAGGCAGACGGAATCGAGTACGACCAGCGAATGGCAATGCTGGAGGAGGTTACCTACCCGCAGCCGCTCGCCGAAATGCTGGGCGAAGCGTTCGAGGTCTATCGCAAGGCAGCGCCGTGGGTGGGCGACTTTGAACTGGCGCCCAAGTCGGTGGTTCGGGACATGTACGAACGTGCCATGAACTTCGGCGAGTTCGTCCAGTTCTACGGCCTGGCCCGTTCCGAAGGCATCGTGCTTCGCTACCTTGCGGACTGCTTCAAGGCGCTGCGCCAGACGGTCCCGCAGGACATGCTGCGGGAGGATCTTGAGGATCTCATCGCCTGGCTGGGCGAACTGGTGCGGCAGGTGGATTCGAGCCTCCTGGACGAATGGGAGGAGCTGACCTCCGGCGCGGCACCCACCCCGCACGATGCTCCCCCTCCCCCGCCGCCGTCGCTCACGTCCAACATCCGGGCCTTCCGCGTGATGGTCCGCAACGAAATGTTCCGCCGCGTGGAACTGTTCGCCGACGAGGACGCGGCCGCCCTGGGCGAGCTCGACGCCGGCGCGGGCTGGGATTCCGAGCGGTGGGAAGACGTCCTGGACGACTATTTTGACGAACACAACGACATCGGCACCGGGCCGGACGCCCGCGGCCCCGGGCTGCTCATCATTACCGAGGAACCAGGGCTGTGGAAGGTCCGGCAGATCTTCGACGATCCGGCACGCAACCATGACTGGGGCATCTCGGCCGAGGTGGACCTGGCGGAGTCGGACGCATCCGGAACCGCCGTGGTCCGGGTCACCGACGTCAACCGGCTTTAGGTGCCCGCGCCGTGGAGTCCGTCCCCGACCTGACAGCGAGCCTGCGGGCTCTGGACGCCGTGAGGGCCCAGCCCGCGGCACAGTCGGACGGACCACGGCAATGGTGGCACGGCGGCACGCTGTTCAACAGACCCCTTGTAAACTCGACCCATGAGTGTAATCCGCCCCGCCACCCGGCAAGACATCCCCGCCATCCTGCAGATGATCCATGAACTGGCCATCTACGAGAAGGAACCCCACGCAGTCCAGAACACGCCGGAGATGCTGGCCCGGGCCCTGTTCGGAGAGAATCCCCGAGTGTTCGCGACCATGGCTGAAAGCGCCGGGGGCGAGGTCCAGGGGTTCGCGCTCTGGTTCCTGAACTACTCCACGTGGGAGGGCGTCCATGGCATCTACCTGGAGGACCTCTACGTCAGCCCGCACGCGCGTGGCGAAGGCCACGGCAAGGCGCTCCTGAAGCACCTGGCCGCCACCGCCGTCGAAAACGGCTACGCCCGGGTGGAATGGAGCGTCCTGGACTGGAACGAACCGTCCATCAACTTCTACCGGAGCCTCGGCGCCCGCCCCATGGACGGCTGGTCCACGTTCCGGCTGACCGGGGACGCGCTCGAGAGCTTCGGCGCCAGCGTGCAGGCAGCGGCACGTGCCTGAGCAGACCGCATCCGCCGGAACCATACACACAGCGCCTCCGGTCCGTCATACAGTCAAGGCCCGCCACGAATTCCGGGGCATGCGCACCGCCGAGCACTACTTCACCGTGCCGCTGAACCACTTCGCGGCTGCACCGGGTGACGGCGGCGCAGGGCCGGAGACCATCACCGTCTTTGCCCGGGAGTACGTCTCCTCGGACCACTCCAATGCTGAGGCCGAAGACCTCCCCTGGTTGCTCTTCCTCCAGGGCGGCCCGGGCGGCCGCGGGAACAGGCTGGCTTCGCTGGGCGGCTGGAGCAAGGCAGCCGCCCGGGACTTCCGGATCCTCATGCTGGACCAGCGCGGCACCGGCCTTTCCTCACCCATCGACCGGAACTCCCTGCCGGCACGGGGAACAGCCGCGGCGCAGGCTGCTTATCTGGAACATTTTCGTGCAGACTCAATCGTGGCCGATGCGGAGTTCATCCGTGCGGCACTCGGCTCCGGCCCTTGGAGCATCTACGGACAAAGCTATGGCGGATTCTGCGCGCTCACGTACCTTTCCTTTGCCCCGGAAGGTGTCAAGGAAGCCCTCATCACCGGCGGCCTGGCGCCGCTGGACGGACATGCCGACGACGTCTACCGCGCCACCTTCGGGCGCGTCGCGGCGCGTAACACCGAATACTTCGAGTGGTATCCGGAGGACCGCCTGACCGTCGAACGGATCGCCGCCCACCTGCGCCAAGCCGAAGAGTTCCTGCCCGACGGCGGCAGGCTGACCGTGGAACGCTTCCAGATGGTGGGCGCTTTCCTCGGCGGGAACACCCGCGTGGACGGCCTGCACTATCTCCTCGAGGGAGCCTTCACTGACACGCCGGACGGACCCCGCCTGTCCGATACGTTCCTGGAGCAGGTGCAGGGAATAGTGTCGCGCCGGAGCAATCCGCTCTACGCCCTGATGCACGAGTCCATCTACGGCCAGGACCAAGCCACCAGCTGGGCCGCGTGGCGTATTTTGGGCGAGTATCCGGAATTTCGCCCGGACGCGGAGCCGCTGCTGCTGACCGGCGAGATGGTGTACCCGTGGTACTTCGAGCAGGACGCGGCGCTGGAACCACTGCGGGAGGTGGCCCATCTCCTCGCCGCCAAGCCTGACTGGAAGCCGCTCTACGACCGCCGGCGCCTGGCCGCCAACAGCGTGCCAACGGCCGCGGCCGTCTACCGCGACGACATTTACGTCGACCGCGTTCTGTCGCTGGAAACCGCTGGCGCCGTGCGGGGCCTCCAGGTCTGGGAGACGGCGGAGTTCCACCATGACGGCATATCCGACGACGGCGAGGCTATTTTCAGCCGCCTCCTGGGAATGGTGCGCCCAACCGGCAGCTGACCTGCCAGGGCGACCCCCAGGGTCATGACGTTGGCCATTGCCCCGGCCCGTGCGTCGTATCCCGAGAGTTCCACGGCAAGGATCGAACCAACGCCAGCAGTCCCGGCCGCTGGGCGA
Organism: Pseudarthrobacter sp. 01T43; assembly: GCF_056398665.1. Lineage (NCBI taxonomy): Bacteria > Bacillati > Actinomycetota > Actinomycetes > Micrococcales > Micrococcaceae > Pseudarthrobacter > Pseudarthrobacter sp. 01T43. The sequence goes on from NZ_JBFTPV010000031.1 coordinate 25,548, forward strand.
CCGGGACTGCTGTGACATGCGGGATTGAGCGGAAGGCCTACTCGGAGTCGCTGAGGCTCTTCCGGGCGTCTTCCTCCAGGCGGGGGTCCAGCTGGGCCGTATCAGCCTTGGAGCTCATGAGGCTGGCGATGACGGCGACGATGATGGTGCCGACAATAACGGCCAGGGAGACAAACGTGGGGATCTCCGGAGCCCATTCGATGTGCCCGCCACCGTTGATGAACTGCAGTTCGTTCACGTGCATCGCGTGCAGTACCAGCTTCACACCGATGAACGCCAGGATGAAGGACAGTGCATGCTTCAGGTAGATGAGGCGGTTCATCAGGCCGCCGAGCAGGAAGTAGAGCTGGCGTAGGCCCATCAGGGCGAACAGGTTCGCAGTGAACACAATGAACGGGCTCTGAGTGAGGCCGAAGATCGCGGGAATGGAGTCCACTGCGAAGAGGAGATCGGTCAGTCCGATGGTGATGAACACGACCAGCATGGGGGTGAAGACTTTCTTGCCGTCCACCGTGGTGCGCAGTTTGCCTTCGTCGAACTTCTCCGACATGGGGATGATTTTGCGGATCTGGGCGATGAGAGGGTTTTCCTTGTCCTCCTCGTCCTCGCCGTCATCCTGGGCCTGCTTCCACGCGGTCCAGAGCAGGAACGCACCAAAGATGTAGAAGACCCAGCTGAACTGCTCGATCACGATGGCGCCGAGGAGGATGAAGATACCGCGCAGGATCAGCGCGATGATGATGCCCACCATCAGGACTTCCTGCTGGTATTTCCGCGGTACGGAGAACCGGGCCATGATGATGATGAAGACAAACAGGTTGTCGATGCTGAGGCTGTATTCGGTGACCCAGCCGGCCACGAACTGCCCACCGTGTTCAGGGCCGGTGAAGGCGAACATGGCGCCGGCGAACACCATGGCCAGGCTGACGTAGAAGGCCACCCAGAGGCCGGCTTCCTTCATGGACGGTTCATGGGGACGCCGGACAACGAGGAGAAGGTCCAGGAGAACAATCAGGCCAAGGACGACAAGGGAGCCGACCTCAAACCATACGGGTAAATCGAGCACGGGTAGCCTTTCGCAGGGCACAGAGAAACGGTGTAAGTCTCTCCGGCCGGCCTGCGCACTTGGTGCTGAATTGGCGACCCGCTACGCCCGGCGAGGCAACTATGCCTGGCGTGTTGACGATCGTAGCACTTGGGATACTCCCCTACGTGACGTTAACTGTACCGCAGCTGATATGAGTTGAGTTAGTCCTTCCCAAACACCTCCGGAGATGTCAGGACGGGATGTATCAGATTCCCTTGGGGGCCCGGGCGGAATGATCCGCGGGCCCTCCCGATACCTTCGGAGGTGTTTGTTATGTCTGTTCAGGCCTCTG
>NZ_JBFTPV010000032.1:0-23724 GCF_056398665.1 Pseudarthrobacter sp. 01T43
ACCCACCTCCCCGACCGCACAACCAAGGAACCCCAGTGGAACACCCCCGGCAGCGGGGCCGGCTAATCCGGCATGCCACGAACCCCAGCCCGTCCGGCCAAATCAAATCCCCGGATCCTCAACGAGCGCGTCGGTGGATCGAGGCTTAGTGAACCGGACTGACAACGCAGCCAACATGGCCCAGCCCAGGCCGAGTCCCACCAGGAGGCCGCCTGTCACGCCATGGGCACTGGGTCTCCAAAGACGATTGTTTTTGAACCGCACCGCTGCCCACCATGGAAGCGGGGGAACGAAGGGCATATGCCAACGGCTTGGGCTTGCCCTGTGCCTGCTTATTCGAAGCCGACGACAAATCCGCCGACGGCAACTTCGAAGTCATTACCTTCCCCCACCGGCCCAAGTGGCGGATCCTGCTCACCGCGCTGAAGCACGATTAGCTTGTCACGCCTTTGCCTGCCATGTCCGCTTGATCGACTTTGACTCCAACCTATGGCATTCCCGCTTACTCGCGAAGATACCGGTGGACCGACGCCCGGTAAGCGATCCCTCAACGGGAATCCTTGTCGAGATATACACCTGCTGCGTTCGTATGGAGCGAGGGCCCTGTTGGCGGGAGTCGGGGTCAGGAACACCTGAGGCGGAAGGTTGAACCCTTTCTCTTCACCTGCCAGATGGTGGTTACGGTCCCGTCTGAGTGAAGGCCGGGCACAGTCTTCTTGACTTCGAGGACGTCGAGTCCTTCGGGGAACTCGCTGCGGGTTCGCAGCATGAACTCCACGCGGAACCTTTCATTCACCGCGACCCGAAGCCGTCGCCGTCGTTTTGCTGATAACTCCTACTGCTGCCATCGAAGACCTGGCCGGCAGGGCCGGTTACGATGAGAACTTCCTGTGCGTGTCAGTGCCGCTGCCGGAGCTGGCCGGCGCTGAGACGGTACTGCTGCAGTACAGGCACTTCGCGGTGCTGATGCGCCCGGACAAGCGCCTCGCAGCCGTCACCGGGCTTGGGATCGACAACACCAAACTCATTGACCTGGCCCGCGCCGGGATCAACTGGCGGCTAGATCCCCGCCTCCCTGCCGACCAGCAGACGGGGGAGCGGGTCTATGCCCGCAATGACATCGACCGCGGGCACCTGGTCCGGCGGCCCTCGGCCGTCTGGGGCGACACGGCCGCCGAGGCTGCTCAGGCGAACGAGGACACCTTCCACTACACCAACGCCGCACCGCAGGCGGCCAAGTTCAACCAGGGCCTGGAACTGTGGCTGGGTATGGAGTCCTACCTCCAGGACTACGCAACGGACAACAGCCGGAGGATCGTCGTCTTCACCGGCCCGATCTTCGGCGCCCTCTATCCGGTCTACCGGGGCGTGGACATCCCGCTGCGGTACTTCAAGGTCGCCGTCTTCATCCATCATGGCGAGCTCGCCGCCACCGGGTACGTCGTGGACCAGACCCCGCAACTCGCTGACCTGCCGGATGTGCCCCGGCCCGGCGCCGTTGACGACGCCCGCCGCTGGGGCCGTCCCGGACCTTCCAGATGCCCATCAGGGACCTCGCCGAACTGACTGGCCTGGACCTTCGACTACTGGTGGCCGTGGGCCGGATGCCGATTGCGGCGACCCTCGGCGCGGCTCGTGTCGGGTCAACCTGGCGGGAACTGGGCCCGCTGGAAGATCTCGACCTGGACTTCGACCTCGAGGGCTAAGTCTGAGGGTCGAGAACGGCATAGGTGATCGCGGTACCGTCGTTTAGCCTGCTGAGCATCAGGCTTTCCTTCAGCACAGGCGATGAGGTGAATACGGAGATGGCAACGCTGATAAAGAGACCGCCGAATTTCAGGAGTTTGCTGCCCTGGGTGGCTGCTGCGTCACCGAGCAGGTGTTCCAACCTGGTGATGCTTGCCTCCGTGATGATCTCTTTCAGCAGGTCGTCAGCGTGGCTGCCCTCCTCGGGAGGCGCATTGTAGATCGCAACGTAGTAGCCGCTGCTTTGGAGCGGGCTGACAGTGATTTTGGCGTCCGGGCGTATGGCGTTTCCTGCCGGCGCCTCGGAAGGAACAGGAATGAGGACGCCGTCCGGCGCGGACTCGAACCAGGTGTAATCAGAATCGGAGGTCGGAACGCTGTCCGCAGTCGGTGGACCTATCGGCACTTCGGAACGTCGATCGTCCCGGCCCGCAAGTTCGCCTTCACGGAAGGCATTGATAAGTTCCGCAGCTACCGGCGGGGTATGGTCCACCTCTGGATCGTCGTAGCCTTGCTGGTAGCCCAGCGTCCATGCCGCGCCTTGATCATTGTCGGTACCATAAGGGTTTTCCGTCGTCATGACTCAGCGCCGGTCCTCAGCTGAAGCAAGGATTTTCCATCCGCGGCCACGGCGAGGGAAACATTAGTTCGTGCGCATGCAGGCATTGCCACTCCTTTGTCTTGGGTAAAAACCTTCAATTCTGGCCACTCCGAATCGTCCGGAAAGGCCGGTAAGTCCGAGTCCTCACACCACTCCCGGGGCCAGGTCGGCGGACAATTCCACCGCGCTTCCGGGAGCAACCGCCGAGCCGGGAGGAGTGTATTGGTACGTCACCACGACCTGGTCCCACGAATGCGGTGGGTAGACATTTCCGTTCTCGTCGGTTTCCCCGGCGATCATGAGCTGCCAACCGTTGCCTGAGTGGGTATCGTCCGGGCCGGTGATTTGGTGTTCGACGACCTGCAGTCCTGTTTGGTCGGCCAGGGCGAACGCTTCGGTCATGGTGAGGCCCACAAAAAGCGGCACGGTTATGTGCGCCTTCGCGCCCGGTTTCAGTACCGGCTTTTCAAATGCTCCCGTATCGAACGGCGTGAACGCGCACTTGCCAGCGTTCCGGGAGCAGGCCGCGGCTTCTTGTTCCATGGTGTTGATCGCCGCCACGACCTGCAGCCGGGCGGCATTGGCGGCGCCCCGGTCAACGGATGACCCGTCGGCGTTCTGGAAATCGTCGATGTGTTTGAGGATGTAGGCGAAATCATCACGGAGTGTGAGGAACTCGAACCGCTTCCTGGCCAGGTCGGCAAGAACGTCCTGTTGGTTCTGGGTCTCAATGAAGTTGAAGGCGTCATTCGGGTTTTTCAGGGCGTCGTAGCTTTGGAGCATGACGGCGTAGGGAAAGGACCTGTCGCCGGAAACTCCGGGAGGAAAGTCACGTGCAGTCTTCATGATGTCTTCGAGGTTCAGGTCCGCCTGGCTGATCGTTCCCTGGCGGAAGACATGAACCTGAACCTGCAGGTGTGATTGGGTATGGGCCGTCGCACTGTTTATCTTCACGTTCAGCTCGGCGGACGTTAAGCCCGCATTGAACGCAGCGTGGACGTCTACGGAGAGGCTCTCACGCTCTTCCTGCGATGTGCTTGTGAGCTGGTAGATGGCAAAGTACTCCCCGCCGGTTTTGACGCCGGCTATGTACTCGTCACCGAACCGCTGACGGAACCGCTCCGGGTAGTTATTGGTGAGGAGCTCTACTGCGTCAGGAGAAAATGCGGGGGAGTCCAGGCTTTCGAAAGCGTTTTGCACGCTGACCCGCACGACAACGTACGTGGAGAAGCTCGAGAAATCGCAGGAACTGACGTAATCAACCTTGGCGCTGGCCGATACGCCAAGGTACGAGCCCCCGGCCTCCACCGACACGCCCAGTGACTTGTGGAGGGATTCGACGTCCTGGATGGTCACGCAGTCCGATGAAACCTGCTGCCCGCCGGCGCCCTGCAACGCAGTAATGGATGGTCCTTGAACAGCCGGCGAGGGTAGGACGGCTCCCGTTAAGCGGTTGTACCCGAGCCCAATCTTCATCCCGTCTTCATAAGGTACTTCCGGATTAGGCATGAGCTCAGCCTGTCTATGGGGTCCTATATTGCATGAGTGCCAAAGGCAGATCCCAGCTGCAACCACAGTTCCGACCCCGCAGAAAGCAACCAGGGATGCCCGGCCCTGAAACGCCCGACCTGCGAAGTTCTCTGATGGTACGGCAGGCTAAGACGACCCGACAAGGTTTTCAAGCCAGCCGCCCAAAGTGGGCAGGCGTCCGCGCCGCACAGTTCCCCGCCACGTGCCGGTGGAATTAAGCCCAATTCTTGGCCTCCCCCCGGCCATTTTAAACGCCGACAATGCAGATTTCGTAAAGCTAGGGCGTCGAGTGGCGGGGGAGCGGCCTATTCACTCCTCCACGTCAGGCCGAGCATCCGGAAGGCGTCGTTGATCGCATCGCTGTCGTGGTGCAGTTCCTCGGGCCTGACGTGCGTTAGCTTCGGGGTGACGTAGGGGTCGTCTGGTCGTTCGAAGATTGCCCAGAGCCGCAGGTCGTCGCCATGGCGCGATGCGAAGGTAACCCCGTCGAGCTCTGTTGTCTCGTAGATCCAAGCGGCGATTACCTGGGTCAGTCGGCGTGGCCGGGCGTCTTTCAAGGCTGCAGCGTCCAGGTCTAAGAATCCGAGGCTGAGAGCCACGCCGATAAAGTGCGGATGAAGGACAGCGATGGACCGGGAGTCCGTCACAGCGCAGTAAGTGCCGGTAAGTTCGGCGGACGCCGCTGCGCGGGCGTCGAGCCATCCCGGGGGACCTGCCCGGACGCCAGGGTTGGGTGGAGTACAGCATCTTCGTCGTCCTCGACGATCTCGTCCAGTTCCATGGCCAGACGGGCGTCGCGGCGGAAGCTGGCCAGCACCTCGAGCAGGCAGGCCCTGAGGCTGGAGCCTGCGTATACGGTACGGAAGTTTCCGTGCAGGTCATCCCACCGGCCGGGGAACCTGCCGTCCGTTGCCCATTCCCAGCCGCTCCACGCGTCCGGCTCGGTGCGGAAACCGATACGCCATACGCGGGTGTCAGCAGTAGCTGTTGCCAGTTGTCCTTCAGGATCCACCTGTTAGCCTGCCGCCGCGAATGCCCTGGCCGCGGCGAGGACCGCCTGCGCGGCGTCCTCGACCTGGCCCTCGCGCAGCAACCGCGCCGGCGGCACGTCGTCCAGCTGGGGATTCATGCCCTGAAACCAGGCCTGAACCACGGACCGGGAGTCGCGCTCGGCCAGCATCGCAGCCACGTGGTAGGCATGCCGCAGCCGCGTCAGCACCTCGGCTGAGGGTTTCCGTTCGCCGTCGGCCCACTGACGCACGGCACGCGTTTCCTTCACCGAGCCGATGTACGCAACGAGCTTCGCCCCGAGGATGTCCCGCAGGTCCCGGACCAGCACGTCGTCGGGAAGCCGGATCGAATCCTGATGCGCCTTCAGCCCACCACGGGCTCCTCCAACAGCTGTCATGCCTTAATGCTCCCATGGAAACCACTGCGGATAAACATGCCAATCACACCCTGAATCACAGGTCATCGAACGCCGATAAGGGACCTTTCGTCCGGTTGAAGCGTGGTCTGGTGCTGCCTGGATCCGGTCATCGGCCGAGCGTACTGTTGCGAGGGCATCGAATCAGCGCAACTGAGCAGGGTGGCGCCAGCACGCTTCCGACGTGGCGGAAATGGTCCTGGTGCGAGGCCGGATGGTCGCGGCCGGTCATGCGGGTGTATGCCCAGAAGCTCATGAGATGGGTGAAGGAGGGGTAGCCACATGGAGGCTTTCGCAGTTAGGTGGTTCTGCCGGTCACTTGGTGCTCGGTCCCTCGCGGGAGGCATCAGTCAGAACGTGGGTCGGCGCGAACCCGGCCGGTGTCACACTTTTGCCAGCGCAAAGACAAACCGCGCCCCCTCAGTGGGGAAGCGCGGTTGGTGTTGCGGGCTGCGCAGAACGGCCAATTTTGGGGTGTGCACATTGTGCACACTTCGGGCGGAGGATTGGCTCCTACTGGGGGCGGATCGGGCCGGATTGGCGATGTTTCCGGGAGTTCCCATTGTTTGCAAGGGACGGAGTCCGGTTCGAGTCCCACCTCGGGCACGTGTTTTCCCTCTTCAGGGGCTTGTGGGCCTCTGAGTGTGCACAAGCTGTTCACTTATGGGCCCCTTCGGGGCCTTTTTTGGTGGTGGCCGTTGTTGTGGCCGGCGTGCTCCTTGCCTGCTTGGCCGATGGTTTTGACGCTTGTTATCTATTCATTGTCGCTTGCGGAGTAGGCTGCATGACCTGGCCCGGCGGTGGAAGTCCTCTCTATGTTGTGATCGCTTCCCCATCATGACCTCGGTCAGGATCGGCTCGCGTCTGACATGCCTTCCGAAAGCGTCTTGGCTTGCTCGAGGGCACGCCCGCGTTCATTCCGTGTATTCATTTCACGCGGTCAGCGACGGCGTTCGCCGTGCGGCTTTCGTTTGCGGAGGCCGGCAGGGTGATGCGGTCGGTGGGGTTCGATGGTGCTGCCGCGGTAGACGAATTCGGCGTTGATTTGGCTGGATTGGGTGGCACTCAGGGGGAGCCGGGCGCCCGTCTGGGGGTCGACGTCGTACTGGGACACTGTCTGGTCTCCGACGAGGAGTCCTTTCCCGGATGATGAGCCTTCGCTCGGCCAGGGCGCCCGTGAGCGCAGCGATGGTGGCCGCGTGTGGCTTGTGGTCGCCGCTGCTTGGTTCCGAGGTGTAGACGGCGAAGAGCACACCTTCAGCGCTGGTGTCGTGGCTGAGGTAGCCGGGCACGATCTTTGCGTAGCTGTTTTCGGTGCTTGGCTTCGGCAGGTCGACGCGGAGGGTTGCCCCGACGTGGTTGTTGGCGAGGGTGATGCACACGAGGCTTTCGTGGGGCCAAAACCCCAGGGTGTGGCCGATGAAGCTGAGGACGTCGGCGGGGGTTTTGATGGTCATGGGTTCCATGTTCCTTCTCCTTCAGCGACTGGCCGGCACCGAATGTGTCTGTCGATTTGTGCGTGGTTCTGATAGCGGAGTAAGCGCTGGGTTTGAGGGGCCGGAGTGCAACTTGGGGAACCGGGAGCGGGCCAGAATTTCGTGAGGAGCTAAGGGACGTCAGGAGCGCCGAACGAAATTTTGGGTCGGGATCGGCGCATCGCGCCCTGGTTGCGCGGAGGTCCCGCCCAGCGATGATGGGGATCAGAATGACAAACAGCGAAGATGCTTCTGGTCATTCATGGGGGTGGGGGAGTGGGGCGGCATGACGCCGGGGGTCCCTTTTGTGAGATGTCGACCTAAATGGAAGTAATGACTTCATTTTGCAAGAAGGAGCCCAACGTCCAGCGCACACGCCGAATCCACGGCTCGGCTGGCCTCGGAACTGGTCCATGTACAACGCTAGGTGGCGGTCTGCAACGCGGATCCCATGCAGCTACCCGCTCTCGCGGCGTAACTTTGTCAGGGGAAAGACGGGGCCGCACTATGACCGAATGAGGGGTGCCGGCCGGACCGGTAGGCGGAGTCAATTACCGGTTGGAGTTCGTCGAGTACAGTCCGGTTCCCGGGGAGTACGACATGGGCTAAGAACTCGGATTCAAGGGTGGCAACGCCTGACTCCGCCGCCCCGAGTTTGGCATCTATGGCCAGGGCCAGGGCCTGCCAACACCTGCGGGTGGCGCGTTCGAAGACCTTTGCCTTTGCTTCGCGGACAGGGCCCTCCGCGGTGTCCCCTCGGATTGTCAAGATTCCATCCGGCTGCGGCAATGAAACGACGATCCGGAATTGGCGTTGCCTCCCTAATGGGCTGCAGCCGCAGAGGCCACGAAGTTAGAGACGCCATATGAACAGATTCGCCGTTGAGGGCCGCGGTGACGAGGGCACGGATGCCCTCAGCGGTGACGGGGCGGGGGTGGCAGAAGGGTTGCGGGTGGCATCTGCACGACGGTCTCCACCGAGTCCCTCGCTCAGGCCCAACTCCTTTAGCGATGCGGGCGAGCCGAGTTTGAGGCTGAGCCCGCGCTGGAAGGCGACCGGGTCTTCAGCGTGCGTGGCGCGGCGCAGATCCTCCGCCGGGCGAGATGGGCCGCCAGGCGGCGAACCCAAAGCGCGGGTGGTACCAAGACGGGGCTGACCATCGACGGCGTGGGCTTCTATTCGGGGCCGCGGATGTCGAGTTGGGGATCTTCCGGTTGGGCATCCGAGGAGACCCTGTTGGCGGGCCGTTTCGGCGGGATGGGGGCCGTCACCAGCCTGCGGGTCCCGCTCCAAAGGGCCGGGGGTGCGTCGATGGCGTAAGCCAGCCGATAGGCAACGTTTTCATAGTTCAGTCGCCATCCGCGGAAGTGCGGCCATGCCTGTTCCGCTGAGTGTTCCACCGGGTATCCAACCGACCGGAGCATTTCGACGGCGTCGTTGAATTCGGCAAACGTCAGTTTGGTCTCTRCGTCCGGGTCAACGTCCTCCACGACGGGAATGGATAGCGCGTGAGCGATCTGGTTCAGGCAGGAAAATCCCATGCGGAGGAGCAGTCGCGCCCTGAGGGTCGGAGCCGTGCCCGGGCTCAGGGAGAGTTGCAGCGCGGCACTGTCCATGACGCTGAGCAGCGCCGTCAGCCAGTTCGAGTGCGGCAGCGGCGACCGGAGGGTGCAGAGAGTCAGATAGGTGCTGTGCGACTCGGCAACCTCCGCAGCCCACCGTTCCCATGTGCCGTAAAGCGTCCCTAGCTCCGCAGTACTGTCCACAGTCGACAGCCCGAACCGGGTTCGGATCAGGAGCTCCGGGCCCCACGCCGGGGAGCCAGCTCTCGACACAAGTAGGGTGACTTCGGATTCCCGACGGTTGAAAGCCGCGTACAGGGTAGGCAGGTAACCGATCTGCAGTGCGATGACGACCAGGCCCGTGAAGGCAGCCGAATACACCAACAACGTGTTCCCCAGCTCATCCGGCGGCGCATAGCCAAGGGTGAACAAAGCCGAACCCGCCTCACTGAAGGCGCGGCCCGGTTCGCCCTGGACAAAAGGAAGAATCATCAGCGCGAAAGACACGAAGAACAACAACATCCACAGCCCGAGCCTGATGAACAAAGACATCGGTGCCTGCCAGGCAAGCAGTGTGTCCAATCGCGGATAAGTCCTGATCGGACGACGGGCGACAGCAAAAATCCCCTTAGCCAGCAGTGCCGCTGCAGCGGACAGTCTGTCCTTATGCTGACGCGGCACGATCAGAGTCCCGATCACACTCGTCCACGTCCAGACCAGGATGAGCACACCCACTGAAAAGCCTATCCACCAAATCACTTCAGCCATCCGATTCCTCACCGATGCTTCAGGCACGTCGTACAACTCCGGGCCCGGACAATCCCTGCAAGCCCGTTCCTACCGTATGGGTCCCTGGCCACCCACGAATTGCATCCGAAGACGTCTGCACCGACTGATGCGGGATGAGCGCCCCGGTACCGGCGCGGCAGACGATTGGGGCCGATCACAGGCATCTCAAATACGATCCTTTGGCAAGAAGTGAGGGAGCCTCACTTGTCGTGTCAGACGCACGAGTGTAGACCTGAGTGCTTTTTGGCGGTGTTTGTTTAGCGCCGGTGAGAAGAAAGATAGACGCGACTGCAGTAATAGTCGGTTCCTAAGGACACTGTGCGCAAAGCTGCCTGTAGCGGCGTGGCTGGGCCAGCCTTTTCGGAAATGTTCGTCTTCAAGTGCAGTCGGAGCAGCAGAATCCGGGGCGCAGTGGCCCCTGGCTCTGGCGACGCCGAGGAAGTCTTCGAGGAGGACGACCTCGAGGCCGGCAGCAACCTGGGCCTGCCGGAATGCCGCCAGGTCGGCGGCGTATTCGTGTCGGAAATGCGTTTGGACGATGTCCCCTGGCCGCAGGGTATTACCGATCTGGTAGTCCATGTGGCCGGCGTTGGCCTTGGCTTCCCAGGTGATGATGACCTTGATCCCGGCGGCGGCCTTCGCATGGTGTTGGAGTAGGCACCGCCTGTGGTGGGCGGAACAAGGCGGCCCGGCGCCCGAACTGCTGCTGGGCGTAGTCCTGGATCGCCTTAATTTCGGTCAGTTGCTGGGCGTACGACATTTGCGTGGCCATGTTGATGTTGTGGCTGACCGTTTGGTTTTCTATGAGGCTGCCTTGGGCTTGGAAGCTTCTGAAGAAGCCCGGATTGTCCCTGTTGAAGTCTCGGGTCCGGAACAATGTGGCGGGAAGGTCGGAGGCCGCCATGAGCGCCGGCATCTGCAGAGTCTTCGTGACACCGTCATCGATGGTAAGGAAGACCACCCGATGTTGGGTTTGGATCCTGTGATGACGGGGCGAGTCCGCCTTGGACGGGCGGTAGCCGGTAACCCGGAACGAAGCTCTTTCGGGTCCGCGTGGTTGCAGTAGGCGACGGGGTTGTGGCGGCCGCGGATGCTTCGGGCGAAGGGACTGGGGCGGGGTAGTGCGGCAGGCCCCGTATCCGGCATCGCACAGGCACTGAGCCCTGCAACCAAGGATGCGCCGAGGGTACTGAGAGCCGTGCGGCGACCGACAGTGGATGACAAGTGTGGCGGATGGTCTAAACATATGAGGCACTGCTTTCGAAAGGCTGAACGGCTCCCAGCAGCTGGGTACCGTACGAGGCAGGCAGAATTATTTCGCCGCGCTGCTGCGCGGGCCGGCCCTCTCCGTCAGATCCATTCTTTCCTCTTGAAGCTCAGATAGAGCCCTGTCGAGGCAACGATGATCAGGGTCAAAGAGAGCACGAGGCCAAGGGGGGACTGGAAGCCCAGGAACGGTACGTTCTGCCCGAAGAAACCCGTGACCGCGGTGGGGACGGCGATGATCGCTGCCCAACTGGTGACCTTCTTCATCACTAGGTTCATCCGGTTGCCTTGGATGCTGATGTGGGTTTCCAGGATCGTGGTGATCAGGTCCCGAAGGGTTTCGGTCCATTCCGAGACCCGCAGGACGTGGTCGTAAACGTCCTGGAGGAACGGCTGCATGGCAGGATCCAGGACCTCCAGGTCGCGACGCAGGACGGTGTTCAGGACCTCCCGCATCGGCAGGACCGCGCGGCGGAGCCGGACAAGGGATTTCCGGAGCTCGAAAGAACTGCGCTGCAGCTGGTGATCGGGTGCGTGGTCATCAAAAAGGACGTCTTCGAGGGAATCGATCCGGGCGTCGAGTTCCTGCACGGTATCGAAGTGTCCGTCCACGATCAGGTCCAGCAGGCCCCAGAGCAGAAACGATGTCCCGTGCACGGCCAGGTCCCGTTCGGCGTCCCAGTGCGCCATGAGCTGCACCGGGTCCATCTCCGGTCCGTGCACCGTGACCAGGGCATGTTTAGTGATGAACGCCTTGATCTCAGAGACCTTCAGCTCATTGGACCCGGTGTCCAGTTCGGTGTGATAGGCAGCCAGGAAAAGGTGCCCGGGGTAGCGGTCCAGTTTGGGCCGCTGGTGTTCATGGACGGCGTCCTCCACTGCGAGGCGGTGTAGCCCTAGGCCTTTTTCAATACCTGCCAAATCATCCGCTGACGGGGACGTGTAATCGACCCACACCGTCACCTCGTCCTCGCCGAAGAGCCCGTCCAATTCCTCTAACCGGACATCCTCGCGTTCAAGCTGTCCGTTGCGGTAAAGCCGGGTACGCACCATGGAGCCATTTTAGGCTTGCTGGCGCGCCGCCGTGGACTGCCGCGCGATGGCCTTCCGGCCGGCCGGCATCACCTTCTCGCCTCGTCCGCCTGTGGACTGTTTTGTTGCTTTGATCGGCCAGGCCGTGGTGAAGCTGGAATGCCTTGGTGATCAAGGCAAAGTGGCTGAAGGCCTGCGGGGTGTCCGTCGGCCCGTAAATCTCATGGGCCACCAGTGACGGCTCGTCCCGCACGGCACGCTCACGCAGTTAGAGGTCCATCTCCCTGGGCATCAACACGCCGTAGATGAAGGCCACGAATTCGAGGCCTTCAGGAGTTCCCCCGCAGCTCCAGCACGTCAGCCGAGGACCGTCCGATGCTCAGTAGCCGCGGGTTATTTATTCTGCCGTCGTTTCTGCGTGTGGACGGGGAGGGTGAGGAGCCTGACTATCCCGGCGATAGCCAGAAGGATGGTGTAGGCAGCGAGTTGGCCGACGAACATCAGGGCAGCTACTGCCAGCGTTCCGGTGTAGGTGAGGGCCAAGGTGAATGTTTCAGCATCAGGCATCGACGGCCATCTCCGGAGTAGTTGAGGGAAGCGTGGGGGAGGCGGCGGTATGGGGTCGTGAGTTTCCCGGTCCTGGCTATCATCTCCCGGATAACCCAATGTTCATCCGCGCGGAAGCGAAAGACTCTCCTGCGCCGGTGTTAGTACCCGCTTGGCCTGCGGGGGTTGGTACTGGATGGAGCTGATTTCGATGGTGACGTTCAGGGCTTGGGGGAAAGCCTCATGGCCGAGGGCGTCGCGGAGGGCCGCGGCGATGGTGCGTGCGAGCTGTGCGGTCGGGACGGTGCCGTCGGCGCCGACCCGGACCATAAGATTCGTTGATGTTCTGTCGGTGGTGAGGCGTACGTATTCCAGTCCGGAAGGACGGTTGTCGGTGGCGAGAACGGTTCGGACCCGGCGGGCGGTGGTTCTCCACGCTGGGTCGGCGGGGTAAACGGTGTCGACGCCGTCCAAGGACAGGATGAGACTATGGAGCGGGGCGGTGTTGGTCATGGTCCTGTCCTTTCGTTCCGCGGGGGTAGCTGGAGCTCGGTGATGGTGATGTTGACGGCGGCGATGTTGAGATCGGAGTGAGTGGCCAGGGCGGTGTCAAGTTCCCGGCGTAGGGACTCGGCTAGGTTCGGGAGCCGGTAGCCATAGCGGGCCGAGACGTCCACGTCGAGAGTGACCTGTTCCCCCGGCACGGTGATGTCGCCGGTGAAGCGGCATCTACCGGTTTGCAACGAGTTTCAGCAGCAGGTAAGTGGCTTGTTCACCGCATGGGGTAATTGCTGTCATGTTGGCCGCTGCCAACTGGGGCAATAGCCTGGCAGGCTCAACCTGATAAGCATCCATTCGGAGGGACCGTTCCAGGCCGGCGGCAAGCTCCGCCAAACGTTCCGCACCCACCATTGTGCTGGACCGACCGCGGTGACCTGATCACCAATCAGGTCATCCCCGAAGAGGATGACAACGATACGAAGCATCCTTACCGCAAGCTCTTAGAGGGCAGTAGCAAAACGGCCAGGGAAATCGTCGAAACACAGGCGGCGGCCGCGGGACGCTGCGATCCCAGAAGCCAAATGGTCAACGGGGAACAACTGGTGACTCGAAGGGTAGTTTCTGGAAGCATGAAGAACGTCTCATGCAGGAGGTACGCTCCCGAGGAGCGGCGGTCGTAGCCCGCCACCAATGATGAGGTTAGTCATGGCGGAAGATCCACGGCGAACAGCGCGAACCACGATCGAACAAGACGAAACAACCCTCGGGGAACTGTGGCTCCGGTACTGCGCCAACGGCGGCGAGGCAGAACCGTTGGAACTTGAGGCGTACATGCACGAGGTGTACGAATTCCGGGCTATCGACCTCAAAATCTTCACCCTTGCCATAAAAGATCTCGAAACTGACTATGTCAATCTTTCTTGGCCCCGGCCGGACGGGTGTATCTGGCTCCACCAGGAATGTTAGGCGTCGCGGTGTTTGGCGGTCGGGGCGTCTTTTTGCGGTGACGATGCGGGATGTGCCGGGGGTCCGTCTTGATTAGTGTCGCCGGCGGGTCGGGCTGACTCTGATGACTTCGCCGATCTTCCCGGACCGTCATGTCTTTCCGCGAATAGAGACGTGATGCCGCCTTTCAGACGAATAGTACGTCCATCCCAGCGCCCGCGTTCGGGACTTGTAAGGATTCCACCCGCGTCGGCTGCTGCCGGGTTGGCATGATGGGGTCATGGCCTACCCCTCGGAACCCCTCGCCCGCGTCGGCATTATTGGCGGCACCGGCCTGTACCGGCTCCCGGGCGCCGACGTGCTGGAGATGCTGGACGCTGCGACGCCGTTCGGCCAGCCCTCCAGCCCTGTCACCCTTGCCCGGCTGGCTGTACGGGACGGCACAGGCGGCTCGGACGGTCCGGTCGTCGCGTTCCTGAGCCGGCACGGCCGCGGACACAGCATTGCCCCGCAGCAGATCAACCACCGTGCCAACTTCTGGGCCCTCAAGAGCATGGGGGTGGAGGCTGTCATCTCCTCCGCGGCAGTGGGCGGACTGGTTCCCAGCCACGGAACCGGCACCTTTGCCGTACCTGACCAGTTTCTGGACAGGACCTGGGGCCGGGCGGACACCTTCTATGATGGCTCGCTGGCTACCGGTGTGCAGCACCTGCCCGCTGCCGAGCCCTACAGCGCCCCGTTGCGCGCCGCACTCATCGCCGCCCTGGAGTTGCAGGGCGAAGACTTCGCACCGACAGCCACCGTGGCCGTCATCAACGGGCCGCGCTTTTCCACTGTGGCCGAGTCCGCAGCCCTGGTCCAGGCCGGTGCGCACCTGGTCAGCATGACCCAATACCCCGAGCCCGTGCTGGCGGCGGAACTGAACATGCATTTCGCCGCGCTGGCGTTCATTACTGACGCCGACACCGGCCACGATGGTTCCGAACCCGTAACCGCAGAGCTGGTGCTCGGCCGCCTGGCTGCCGCGCAGCCGCGAATCCTGGCCGTGTTGTCTGCCGCGGTGCACAGAGTGTCCGGGGGTTTGGCCGGCGTGGAGCCGGCGGACGACGGCGGATACCCGCGGATGGCCCTCATGCCCGCCGACGCCGTGGCCACGGTGATGGGCGCCTCCAGCCCCGTCCGCCCCGGCACGCCGCGGGATACCCGGTGAGGATTCTGGTCACGGGCGGAGCCGGTTTCATTGGCGCCCACATCGTCGAGGCCGCCCTTGCCCACGGCTGGGAGGTCCGGATCCTGGATTCGCTGGATCCGGCGGTGCATCCGGACCGGCCCCCAGCAAATCCCGGCGCGTCCTTGCTGGTGGGCGACGTTGGCGATGCATCCACCGTTGCTGCGGCTTTGGAGGGGATCGACGTCGTTGTCCATCAGAGCGCCAAGGTGGGCCTCGGCGTCGACTTCTCCGATGCGCCGGACTATATCCGCAACAATGACCTGGCCACGGCCGTGCTCCTGGCAGGCATGGCGTCGGCCGGCACGGACAAGCTGGTGCTGGCCTCCTCCATGGTGGTCTACGGCGAGGGCGCTTACACAGACTCGTCCGGCCGGCTGGTGCGGCCCGGCCCGCGCCGCGTGGAGGACATGGAGAACGGAATCTTTGATCCCCGGGACCCTGCCACCGGCGAGCTCCTGTTACCCGTGCTGGTCACCGAAGACGCGGCGCTTGACCCGCGGAACGTCTATGCCGCCTCCAAACTGGCCCAGGAAAACCTGGCGTCGGCGTGGGCACGTTCAACCGGAGGGACTGCCGCCGCCCTGCGGTATCACAACGTTTATGGCCCCCGGATGCCCAAAGACACCCCCTATGCGGGCGTGGCCAGCCTGTTCCGGTCGGCATTGGCCCGTGGTGAGGCGCCGCGGGTGTTCGAGGACGGCGGCCAGCGCCGCAGCTTCATCCATGTGGCGGATGTGGCGGAGGCAAATCTGTGCGCCGTTGAGGCGTTAGTGTCAGGCTGGGCCACGGCGCCGGGCAGTATGAGGGCCTACAACGTGGGAGCCTCGGAGGTCCACACCATTGGTGCGATGGCCAGGGCGCTGAGCGCTGTTGGCGGCGGCCGGGTCCCTGTGTTCACAGGGGAATTCCGGTTGGGCGACGTCCGGCACATCACCGCGAGCTCTGCGCGGGCCAGGGCCGAACTGGGCTGGGCTCCGCGGCGCAGGTTTGAGGACGGCATGCGCGAGTTCGCCACCGCCCCGCTGCGTGGGGAACTGCCCTAGACGGCCGGCCCCAGGCTCTCCTGGCCGGCGGGGATCCGCAACCGAAACCGGCACCCACCCTCAACGTTGGCAACCTCCAGGGCGCCACCGTGGGCCTGCACGATGCCGTGGACAATGCTTAGGCCAACCCCGGCGCCGCTGTAGCGCGATTTGGTGCGCCCGGTGTCCTTCTGCCAGCCCGCGGTGAGCATCCGGGGCAAGTCCTCCGCCGGGATCCCGCCGCAGCCGTCGCGCACCTCTACTACCGCCTCGCCAGCGGCGGAGGTCACGGCAATGGACACGGTGCTGCCATGGGCGCTGTACAGAATGCCGTTGAGGAGAACATTGCGGATGGCCCGGGACAACGACGCCCCGTCGGCAGCCACCAAAGTGGGGGCTACGTCGTCGCCGTTGATGGCAATGGCCCGGCCGGCCGCGACGGGGGCGAGGTCGGCTATTGCGTCGCTGACGACGTCGTACAGGTCCAAGGGCCGGTGGTCCAGCACCAAGGTTCCAGCCTGGATCTTGGAGAGCTCGAGCAGGTCATTGACGAGCACGGCCATCTGGTCGGTCTGGCCGATGATTCGCTGGTGGTATCCGGACACGTCCTCGGCAATGCCGTCCTCCAGCGCCTCGGCCATGGCGCGCATGCTGGCCAGCGGGGTGCGCAGGTCGTGGGAAACCCAGGCCACCAGTTCGCGCCGTGCAGCCTCCGCTGCCTGCTCCCGTTGTCTGGATTCTTCGAGTTTGTGGCTGGTGGCAGCAAGTTCGGCGGCCAACGCGGACAGTTCCGAGGTCATTTTCCGTTGCGGTGCCACGGGCTCTCCGCGGCCGATTCTGGCCGCGTCCCCGGCCAGGCGGTTGGTGTTCCTTGCCAGCCCTACTCCCAGGAGCACTGCGACCACTGTGGCGACGACCGAGGCGATGGCCAGGATGAACCACATCACCTGAAGATCCGCCTCCGAGATGAACATGGCGTTGAAGGCGCTCACCATCCCTGCCACCAGGATGGCAATGGTGGCCAGGACCACGAGCAGGATCTGCACCACAATGGAGGTCCTGCCGAGCAGTCGCTGCAGCACCACAGTCACAGCGCCGATGGCCAATGCCCATGACAGCACCACCGTGACAATGATGAACAGATCGCCGCTAGTCATGGCTGGCCGGCTCCGTGCCGTCGTCGAACCTGTACCCCACGCCCCACACCGTTTTCAGCAGCACGGGCGTGGTGGGGTTGGCCTCGATTTTTTCGCGCAGCCGGCGCACGTGCACTGTCACCGTGGAGAGATCGCCAAAGTCCCAGCCCCAGACGGCCTTGATGAGTACGTCGCGGCTGAAGACCTGGTTGGGGCGGCGGAGAAAGAACGCCAGAAGATCGAATTCCCTAGCTGTCAGGGTGAGGTTCTTATCGCGGTATCTGACAATGCGCGAGGCCGGGTTGAGAGCAAAGCCGGCCAGCTCCACGGGCGGTTCCGGGGTGAATTCCTTGATGCTGCGGCGCAGCACGGACTTCACCCGCAGCACCAGCTCACGGGGCGAGAAGGGCTTGGTGACGTAGTCGTCAGCGCCCATTTCCAGGCCCAGGATGCGGTCGTCCTCGGTGCCCAGCGCGGTGAGCATGATGATGGGCATGGACTGGGTGAGCCGGATGCGCCGGCATACCTCCGCCCCGTCCAGACCAGGGAGCATACGGTCCAGGATGATCAGGTCCGGGTTGTGCGTCCGGGCCAGGTGCAGGGCGCTGAACCCATCGCCTGCCATATCCACCTGGAAACCGGCCAGCACAAGGTAGTCGTGTACCACCTGGGCGATGGTGGCCTCGTCTTCAACGAGAAGGATGCGCCGGTTGCCAACGTCCCCGGCGTCCGCGTCGGGCTGGACACTATTCACGTTCCCAGCATAGGTTCGTGGACGCCGCTTTGGGTCTGTAGAGGGCTGCCGGAGGGCAAGCGTCCCGGTTCCGTAAGGATTTCCACCTGCCGCGCCGGGCCCGCGGATTCTACGGTCGAAGGGTGGAGAAAAAGCAGAGCAATTCGCGCGATGGATCCGATACGCCCGGCGGGTCGAACGACGACGCAGGGGGCGCACCCGCCGTGCTGGTGGATGTCGTGCTGCCCTGCCTAAACGAGCTTTCGGCCCTTCCCAAGGTGTTGGGGGCCCTGCCGCCCGGATACCGGGCGATAGTGGTGGACAACGGCTCCACCGATGGCTCCGGCACGTTGGCCGCCAGTTTGGGGGCCGCCGTCGTTCATGAACCGAGGCGCGGCTTCGGTGCGGCGGCCCATGCTGGTCTGGTGGCTGCCACGGCGGAGTTTGTGGCGTTCTGCGATTGCGATGGTTCCCTGGACCCGGCCCAACTGGCCCCGATGCTGGAGCTGGTGCGCACCGGGCGTGCCGATCTCGTGCTGGGCGCCCGGCGGCCGGACCGCGGTGCCTGGCCGGTCCATGCCCGGCTGGCCAACTTCGTCCTGAGACGGCGGCTGCGCCGGCTCACGGGAATCCCCGTCACGGACTTGGGCCCGCT
This sequence comes from Pseudarthrobacter sp. 01T43, assembly GCF_056398665.1. Lineage (NCBI taxonomy): Bacteria > Bacillati > Actinomycetota > Actinomycetes > Micrococcales > Micrococcaceae > Pseudarthrobacter > Pseudarthrobacter sp. 01T43. The sequence goes on from NZ_JBFTPV010000032.1 coordinate 18,197, forward strand.
TCGCCTGGCCCGGCGCACTGCGTTGCTGGAGCTGGACCTCACCGACCGGCGCAGCGGTTATCCGCTGGAAATGTTCCTCAAGGCCCACCGGGATGGCTGGCGCGTGGCCGAGGTCCCGGTCGCTTATGCGCCGCGCCTGGGCAAGTCCAAGGTGACCGGCACGGTGAATGGAACCCTGACAGCACTCAAGGACATGAGGGCACAGCTGGCCGCCGCCTCGCGGTGGGCGCCAGGGACGGGCGCCGGTGGACCGGCCGCGGGCGGAAATCCCGCCGAAGCCCCGGGAGCGACGCCATGAACCTCACCATCGCGGTCATCGCCAAAGAATGCATCCCAGGCAAAGCCAAGACGCGCCTCACGCCACCGCTCACGCCTGCGCAGGCGGCAGCCTTGGCCCAGACCAGCCTCAGTCAGACGCTGGAGACGGTGCGGTCCTTCCCCGCGGCCAGGCGGTTGCTGGTGTTTGACGGGACGCCGCACCGCAGGGACGCTGCGGGTTTTGAAGTGGTTGCCCAGAGCGGCGGCCGGCTGGACGAACGGCTGGCGGCCATCTGTTCGCTGGTTGATGGCCCGCTGCTGATTCTGGGCATGGACACGCCCCAGCTTTCCCATACACTCCTCGCCTGGCTGGTGGCGGACTGGTCCGCCCCGACGCCCCGCCACGACGCCTGGATCGGCCCGGCAACGGACGGCGGCTTTTGGGCCCTGGGCCTTCACCGGCCCGACGGCGGCCTGGTCCGGGGCGTGGAAATGTCCACCCCGCAGACCGGCGCGCAGCAGTTGGCCCGGCTGGCCAGCGCCGGCCTGGCTGTGGGTATGCTGCCCACCTTGACGGACGTGGACCACTTCGCCGACGCCGTGGCCGCCGCCCGCGATTGTTCCGGCACACCGTTTGCCCGCGCGGTTGACCGCCTGGGCCTGGGGCTCCCGGCCGCGGGGGTGCCGGCTCCGGTCCCGGCCGACGCACTCATCGAAGAGGCGGCCTGGTGATGCGCACATCAACAACTGCCATCGATACCGGCCCCTGGGCGGTCGGCGAATCTGCTGGCGGCAGCATCCCTGTCGCCTTGTTTGGCCAAGGAGGACACGAGCCGTACGCAGGCAGCCTGTCCCTCGGCATGGGGCACCTGACCCTCCGCCCGGAATCCGCCCGCCCGGAACCCATCGGGCCGGTCCACTTCAGCATGCAAGGCTGGTCCGCCCCGGCCACCGCCTGCGAACGCGAGCTGCTGAGCACCCTTCGCGGGCCGGTTCTTGATGTGGGCTGCGGCCCTGGCCGGATGCTGGCCGCTGCCGGGGAACTGGGCTTGATGGCAATGGGTGTGGACTCGAGCGCTCCCGCGGTGCGGTTGGCCACCAGCCGCGGCGCAGTGGCGATCCATGGCTCCATTTTTGACCCGGTCCCGCACGAGGGAGGTTGGGCTTCGGCCCTGCTGCTGGACGGCAACATCGGCATCGGCGGGAACATACGGGTGCTGCTGGAGCGTGTTGCCGCACTGCTGGCACCGGGCGGTCACGTTCTTGCAGAGGCCGAAACCCCCGATTCCCTCGACGTGGCATACCTCGCCGTGCTGGAGGATTCGGCCGGACGCACCAGCGCCGCCTTTCCCTGGGCCCGCGCCGGCGCGAAGGCGCTAGCCGCCCATGCGGTCCGGGCCGGGTTCGCGGCCGTCGCCACGCGGACGGTTCAGGGCCGGGTCTTCCTGACGTTGGAACGGCGGGCGTAAAGTTCGACGGCGGCAATTGCCACCGCGGCGGCTACCGCCAAAACGAGCCAGAAGATGCCCAGGGCCTGAACATATTCCCCCGGCAGGACGGTATCGTTGGCTCCGCTTCCGGGGCCGGCCGGCTGGAGCACCTGCTGGGCGCGTATCAGCGGGGCCGCCAGCAGGGTCACCACCGCCCCTACCAGCAGGGCACCGCGCACTATCCCCTGCTGGGCGGGGCGCAGCCCATACGTCAGCCGCGACAAACCGGCGCCTGCCATCGTTGTCAACGGGACCAGCACGCCGTCGTGCACCACCAATGCTGCGGCAAGCCAGGCTGCCAGGCCGATCAACTGGGCAAGCGGCACATTGGCCAGGAATCCGAAAAGGGCATAGCCGAGGGCGGTCACGCCCAGGGCACCCAGGGCTGCCCGTACCCACCACAATGTTCCGCGCTCCACCGTCACCGGCGGACCCATCAATGGCAGCCGCATCAGACCACCTCCACTTTGTGCACCCATTTGGTCTGCAGGACCCCCGGCCGGCCGGGGGCAATGATCCGTGCCGGATAACCGTGGTCAAGGTCCAGCGGCGCCCCGTTGAGTTCCAGCGCCAGCAAGGCCTTCTCGTCCTGGCTGTACGCGGCGGGCATGAACGAGCGCCCATAGACGCCGCCCTGTTCCAGACTGGAAATCTGTAGCTCGGCGTCCACCGGCGCCCCCACCATGGCCATGAGGTCCCGGATCCGGACACCGCGCCATTGGGCGCCCTGGCTCCAACCCTCCACGCAGGCGATGGGCAGCCCGTAGCTGTGCTGGGGCAGCGCGGCCAGCTGGGCCAGTGTAAACGTCTTCTGCACCGATCCCGAGGACACGGTCAGTACCCAGTCGGGGGCCAGCGCAGCACCCTCGACGCCGGCCTGGGCCGCGGTTCTGTTGATCGGTACGGCCTGCGGGCCCGTATCCATCCGGCGGGGCGCGAAGAGGTTCAGGCCCGCCAGCCACGCGAACGATTGGCCCGCCGTCGTCAGAACAACGACGCCGGTGCCGGCGGTGATCGCCGCCAGGAACCCCCTGCGGCTCCACCCGGGCCCGGTTGCAGGCGCCGTGGCAGCCGGAACCGTTTCGCGCGCCGGCGCCGCTTCGCTGGCAGGCACTGGTTCGGCGGCAGCATCCGTGATGGCGGCCGCCTCCGATCGGCGGCTCCAGTGTGCGCGGATGAGCGGCAGTTTGACCGCAATGTGTAACGCCAGGGACCCAATGATCACCCAGCCCAGCCAATAGTGGACGTCCTTGAAGGAGAACGGCCAGGGGTACCACTGGAAGGTGTTGAGCAATCCGATGGTGACTTCCACCAGCGAACCGGACACAAAGAGTGCTATTGAGGCCCGCTCCAGGCCGTGCACCACAGACTTCAGCGGCGGCCAGCGCAACAATTCGGGAAACACGGACCAAAGCTTGGCAGCCAGCAGCGGGATGGAAGCTATCCCGGTGGTGACGTGGATACCCTGTGTGGCCGCATACAGCCACACCGGACGTGTCAGGAAAAACATCCAGCCGGGCGGATCCTGGAGTAGGTGGCTGAAGAGTCCGGTCAAAAAGCAGACCGTGAACGCAATGCCGAGCCAGCGGCCCAGCACCACCGTCAGCCGTTTGCTTCGCAAGCCGGACGAAAACCGTCTGTTCACCGAATCCATCCGCTGCTGGAGAAGGGTGGTCAATCTGTCCATACCCAAATCAGACCACTGCGGCCAGTGCCCAGTCCCGGGCCAGACCTTACGAAACGGGAACGCTCCTGTGGTTCCATGGCCCACTGGCCCGCACGTGGTGCAGGATCAAGAGGTGAGCGAACCAACACCCCGCCGTGCACATGGCAGCCCGGCGCCCGGGCTGGCGGGGAACGGCCGGGGCGCAATCGGTCCGCCGCGGCCCGGCTCGACAGTGGCGGCAATGGCGCTGGTGGCATTGCTGGCCGGTGCTGTCTGGTGGACCGTCAGCACCGATCCGACAGCGGAGTGGGTGTCACCCCTTGGCACGCTGGCGGCCTGGGCACTCTTTTTCCCGGCCGCCCTGATGGCACGCCGGATCCCTGCCCGGCATGCGGCCGCCGTCGTTCTGATGGGCTCAGTGCTGCTGGGTATCGCGGCGGTTTCTGCCCCACCGGCCACGAGCAATGACTCCGCCCGCTACGCCTGGGACGGCATCGTCCAGAAGGCGGGCATTTCCCCCTACGCCCATGTTCCGGCCGATGAGGCGCTGCGGCCGCTGCGACCGGGATGGCTGTTCCAGGATGCCGGACCGGACGGAACCTGCCATACCAACCCCTTTCCCACCGGCACGGAGACCACCACCAACATTCCCGGCGGCGGCACCCTGTGCTCTGCCATCAACCGGGCCGCCGTGCCCACCGTCTATCCGGCCGTGGCGGAACTCTATTTCCTCGCCGTCCGGCTCATCCCCGGTGCCGAGGTGGGGTTCATTGCCTTCCAAGGGGCCGGGCTGCTGCTGAGTCTGGCCGTGACGGTGCTGTTGCTGGCGTTCCTGCGCCGCACCGGCCGTCCGGCACACCAGGCAGTGTGGTGGGCGTGGTCCCCGCTGGTGGCCTTTGAAGCCATCAACGGCGCCCACGTGGACGCCCTCGGCGCCGCCCTCGCCCTAACCGCTGCGCTGCTGCTGGTGGGCGGGCGCACGCTGGGTTCCGGGGTGGCCTTCGGGGCGGCGGTAGCCACCAAGCTTATTCCCGCCATCAGTGCCCCGGCCCTGCTCTACCGCCGTCCGGTCCGTTTTGTGGCCGCGGCGGTAGCCACCTTTGCCGTTGCGTACGTCCCGTATGTCCTCGCCAGCGGCTGGGCAGTGCTGGGCTATCTGCCCACCTACCTTAAATCGGAGGGTTACGACGGTGCGGACAGCCCGCGCTTCACACTGTTGAAGCTGGTGTTCTCGGCCAACTGGGCGGCACCGGCGGCACTGGTGCTGCTGATGGGTTTGGCCGTGTATGTCTGGCGGACCACCGACGCCGCCCGGCCGTGGGACGGTCAGGTTTTCATGGTCGGAGGGACGCTGCTGCTCGTCTCGCCCAGCTACCCCTGGTACGCCCTGCTGCTCCTGCCGTTCGTGGTGCTCAGCCGGCGCTACGAGTTCACCCCCATCGCCCCCGTGCTGGCAATGATGTACTTCACCGGCGCCGAACCACAGGGTCAGCTGGTGGCCAGGCTGGGCTTAGGCGCCGCCGCCGTGCTCATTGCGGTTGCCACAGTGGTGAGACAACGGCGTTCCCCGGGCTGAGGTGGTGGGACCGTCATGCTTGTAAAACGCGGCCACGGCTGCGCTGTCCAGATAGTCGACGGCACCGTAAAGAGTCACCGATCGCACACCCAACGTCAGAAGCACCGGCTGCGATGCTCCGGCGGTGCGGAAGACGTCCTCTTCCGAGCAGAGTCACCAATTCCGCCAGGAACCACGCGGCTTGAGGGCCCTGCACGCCACCGAGGAGAAACCAACCGCCCCTGCAGCCTCATCGACACCCAAGCCTTGCAGCACTCAGCCACAGCCGGGACACGGCGGCTGTCCCGGGTCCGGGGCCGGCGACCGAACCCAACACCGGCAAGTGTGTTGCATGGATCACATTTCGTCTATGGTTGTCCGGGGCGCCACAGCGTCGTGGCGCCCGACTTAGCCTCGATCCACCGACGCGCTCGTTGAGGATCCGGGGATTTGATTTGGCCGGACGGGCTGGGGTTCGTGGCATGCCGGATTAGCCGGCCCCGCTGCCGGGGGTGTTCCACTGGGGTTCCTTGGTTGTGCGGTCGGGGAGGTGGGTCAG
>NZ_JBFTPV010000033.1:0-30359 GCF_056398665.1 Pseudarthrobacter sp. 01T43
CGAACGTGGTGAACAGGAAATCGGAGTAGTACTTAATCGAGTGGTAGCTGGTCAGGACAACAGCGTCCAAATCCTTCTCCGCCATGATCCCGCGCAGCCCCGCCAGGCGCCGCTCAAACTCCGTATCGGAGAACGTCAGACTGACCTTCCCGCCGTTCTTCAAGACCTTGGTGCGCTCCAGTTCGGCGATGGACGAAGCATTCTCGGTGGTGATGGTCACAGATATTCCTTAGCTTTTTGATGGTGAATGTTCAGAGAATTGGTGATCGGTGGGGCTCAGGCCAGACGGGCCGGCTCCTGCTGGTGGGTCTTTTCCTCGCACGCATCGCCGTGCTCTGCCAGCACTGCTTCTTCTGCCAGGTCAAGGCGGATGCCCAACGGCACACCGGCCCTGATGCGCTTGCGGAATCGCGGGTAGCCGAGGGCAAAGTACAGGGCCGATGACGTTACGGTGCCGGCCAGCCAGGAGAGGTCGATGCCGCCCATGGCCGTGGCGATGGGGCCTTGCAGTGCGGGGATTCCGCCGTACATGAACATCCAGGTCATGAGGATGCCGGCGAAGAAGGCGATGAACGCCGAGGGGTTGACGGCCTTCAGTGCCGTCTTCTTCGAGTCAAGGAACAGGTAGGAGAAGTCCTTGTGGTGCCGCTCGAAGATGAAGTAGTGGACCGCCATGATGCCTCCCCAGGTGGCTACCCAGGCGACGATTGCGCCCAGCCAGGAGTCCAGGATCATGGCGAAGTCTTCGGCGAACATAAAGCCGATGACTGCGAACATTGACAGTATCCCGACCAGGATGGACAGCTTCCGCCGGGAGATCTTCACGTCCAGGGCCTGGAAGGCGACGCCAAAGGTGTAGAGGTTGATGATGTTTGTGGCGATCGGTCCGTGGATTACCAGCAGGATGACGGGGATGGCCAGGCTGCCGAAGTTGGAGACGATCAGTTCCCCGGGATCGGCCTGTCCGTTCTTCGTTGCCAGGCTGGCGCCGAGGATGCCGAGCCAGACGACAGGCAGGAACTGGCCGAGGACGCTGACAAGGAACAGCTTGCTCGGCTTGACCTTGCGGCTGACAAAGCGAGAGTAGTCGGGGGCGTAGGTAAACCAGCCGATGCCCCAGCCGATGCCGATGACGGTCATGATGCCGGACATCGCAGCGAGGCGCGGCATCCCCTCCAGGACGGCCCCGGCCGGTCCGGCGTAGCTCCAGTTGATGTCGAGCTGGGTCCACGCCACGATGGACATCCCCACCAGGACGAGGATGGTGGGCGGCATAGTGATGCGCTCAAACTTGGAAATGGCACGGTAGCCGCGGTAGCAAATAGCTACCTGGATGGTCATGATGACTGCGGCGACGATGATGCGGACCATGATGTTGCGTTCGTTGGGATCAACCCAGCCAATCATGCCGAACAGAGCCAGAATGAGGTCCAGGATGACCCAGGTGTTCACGGCTGACCAGCCGATGGCGATGGTCGCCTGGATTGCGGCCGGAAGGTATGCACCGCGACGGCCAAAGGCGCCGCGTGCCAGCAGCATACCGGTAGCGCCGGTGCGCTGGCCGAGGATAACGAAGAAACCAAATCCCGCCATGCCAATCAGGTTTCCGAGGATCAGAACCAGCAGGGTGTCGCCCAGCCCGAGCCCGAGCTGGATGCCCAGGGCCCCGAGGATCCAGTTGATGGGGGCGACGTTGGCGCCGGCCCAGATCCAAAACTGACCGGAAAGCTTGGTGGTGCGCGCGGACTCCGGGATGGGCTGGAGGACGTCTTCCACCTCGATGGTGGCCCCTTCGGGCGACGGTTGCTTAGCTTGGCTCATGCTGATCTCGATTCACTTCGTTGTGATGCATAACGGGAGATGAATCAAGTTTATTTGTGATGCGAGCCACAACCTAGAGTCACTATGATTACACTTACTCACTATGGAGCGACAAAACGTCGCGTCAAATAGCGGAGGGCTCCATGATCACCCTTTCTGAAGTGCTCAGTTCCCAACCCCTGTCAGCCGGTGATCCGCTTTTGCGCACCGATGTGCCGGGAACCCTGGAGCGCGTTGTGCGGTGGGTTCACTCCAGCGAAGTTCTGGAGATTGCGCCGCTTCTGCGCGGCGGGGAGCTGCTGCTCTCCGGCGGCGAAGCCTTGCTGGCCCTGCCCGCAAAGAAGCAGGAGGACTACGTCCGCAGCCTCTCGGGCAGGCATATCGCGGCCCTTGCCCTGCAGACAGCCGGCCACGCAATCCCGTTGTCGCATCGGCTCATCGCCGCGGCCAACGAGTACGGCCTGCCACTCATCGAACTTCGCGCCGTGGTGCCCTTTGTTGACGTTGCCGAGGCCGTGAACCGCTTGGTGGTCAATGAGCAGGCGGCAGCCCACCTGGTGGTCGACGACGCGTCCCGCCGGATTGCGCGCCAGATCACCGACAGGGGCCCCCATCTGCCGACCATCCTCGAGATGCTTGCCACGACGCTGGAGGCGGAGGTCTCGCTGATGGCCCCCGACGGTCTGGTCCTCGGCCACGCCGGCAGCGCCGTCGACGAAGGTTCCAAGGCCATGGCCGGCATTGTGGTGGGAGGTCAGCTGGCCGCCCAGCTGACGCTCCGCTCCCCGTCCCCTGATCCGTTCCTGCTTGAGCTTGCAGCCGACCGGCTGTCCGGCATCCTGGCCTTGGCGCTCGCCCAGGCCTTTCGTCCGACGCCCGCGCAGGTGGCCGATGCACGCTTGCTCGAAGCAGTAATCGAGGGCGCGGACGCGGCAACCATGGGGCAACTGTGGCGGCTTGCCGGTCTGCAGCCAGGGCAGCCGGCAGTGGTGGCTGTCTTCCGGACGGAAGGCACCGGTGCCAACCTCTCCGCCGTCGAACGTTCCCTTCAGGTGGGCGGAGCGACTGTGAAGGCCCATTCCTGGGACGGTGAGCGCGCCGTGCTGCTCGCGCTTCCACAGGCAGATGCCCGCTCGTCGCGGGACGCGCTGCTCCGTGCGGCGCGGGACGCCTTGGCTGGATCCGACACCTTTGCCGCCTTCGGGCCAACCGTGGGCGACGGCATCCGCGCCCACGACTCGTATGTCGAAGCTCAAAAGATCATCCGGCTTGGCATGCCGGCCGCAGGCGAGGTTCTTGATGCCATCGACTTCCTGGGCCGGCGGATCCTGGACGCCGTGCCGGACCCCGCCTTTCTGGACTCCTACGTGGAGTCAAGCCTGGGGGATGTGCTCGACTACGATGCGAAACACGGCACCGCCTTGCTGACCACCCTGCGGTGCTGGCTCGATACAGGGTGCAACACGACGGCCTCGGCCGTCGTGTTGAACGTTGAACGCCAGACGATGCACAAGCGGCTGAGCAAGATAAACGCCCTGCTCGGCGGGGACCCGCGCACTTCCGGCCGGCTGCTTGCCATCCACATCGCGGCGGCCGCAGCGGCAAGCGCAGCGCCCGCTCCGCAAACACGCCGGCGGACGGTCTAGGTGAATTAACCAGAGATGTTGGTGACGTGGCTTGCCGGTGGCGCGGCAGCCAGAGCCTTCAGCGGCCGTGAATGAGGCTGAGTGCCTCTGCGCGAGCGGCAGGCAGGCGGAGTTCACCTCTGACGGCGGAGGTGATGGTCTTGGCCCCGGGCTTTCGGACACCGCGCATGGACATGCAGAGATGCTCGCACTCCACAACGACGATGGCCCCGAGAGGCCGCAACGAGCTGACCAGCGCGTCCACCACCTGAGTAGTCAGGCGTTCCTGAACCTGCGGCCTGCGTGCGTAGACATCCACCAGCCGGGCCAGCTTGCTGAGGCCGGTGACAAGCCCCTCTGCGGACGGGATGTACCCCACATGAGCTACGCCATGGAACGGCACCAGGTGATGCTCGCACGTGGAATAGAAGGGGATGTCCTTGACGATGACCATTTCTCCATGCCCCAGGTCAAATGTCTTATCAAGCACCGCGAGGGGGTCCTCGTGGAGTCCGCCGAATACCTCCATGGCTGCGCGGGCTACCCGGGAAGGGGTATCGACGAGTCCCGGCCTGTCAGGGTCCTCCCCAATGGCCAGCAGGTATTCGCGGACGGCCTTCTCAACCCGGGGCCCATCCACTACCGCCGGCATGCCGACGGCCCTGGGTGTGCCGACAGTCACCTTTGACTCGTCGCCGTTGTATTGGAGGGCTTTCATAGCCATATGATCTTTCCTTCGCTTTTGGCGGGGAATCGCGGAGCTTGCCATCGCTTTTGAGCCCGGAACTCGCATGATTCCGAGCCCGAAACCCAGTGCCGCAAGCCGCCCGTCTGCCTGGAAAATTTTCATTCTCAGGTATTGATATATCAGTTGTAGGAATACTATGTATCTAGAGTCTTCCAGTCAAGGCTCAATGGCCGATCGGAAGGGCACTTGGACGTGGCAAACAAAAACGGCTTGTCTCTGGAAACGGAAGCACCTGAATTGCCGGTGCGGCAGGAAGATGAATCTTTCGCCGACTACGCGTACAGGGTCCTTTGCGATGAGTTGATCGTCTTGGACATCAAACCAGGTGAGCCCCTCAACGATGAGGCGATTTCCAAGCGCCTGGGTGTTGGCAGGACGCCGATCCGCGAAGCTATGAAGCGACTGGAGGGCGACCATCTGGTGGTGGCTTACCCCCGACGAGGGACGTTCGCCGCGGGCGTCGATATCACGGATTTGGCTGAAATCTCGGAAATCCGCCAGCTTCTGGAGCCCGCCGCTGCAGCACGGGCAGCCCGGATGGCATCACCCGGGCTCCGTCAGGAAGTTAGGGAATTCGCCGAGGAAGTTGCCCAACTCCTGCCGGGCATGCAATCGCAACGAGACCTTATGCGCCTGGATATGCGAGTTCATCGGATGATCTACCGCGCCACAGGAAGCCGGCACCTTGAGGACGTCCTGATCCGATATGACAACCTTGCTACGCGTATTTGGAGCATGGTGTTGCAGAAGCTGCCGCCGGTTTCGGAGCATATTGCCCAGCACATCGAGTTGCTCAAGTGCATCGCGGATGGCGACTCCGAATCAGCAGCGCGATTGACCGCCCGCCACGTCACCGACTTCGAGAACCTCATCCGCGCTGTCCTGTAGCTGGCCACAGCCTGAATGATGATTTCAGCCCGGGAAGACGGTACCCAGAACTCCCCGGATGGCCTCGGCTTTAGTGCGAATCTCCGCGAGCTCGTCGTCCGCGGCGGAATCGGCCGTGATGGCCCCGCCGATGCCTGCGGAGAGCCGCTGGCTGCCGGCGGGAGAAGTCTGGAATACGGCGCTGCGAATAGGGCCCGCGGGCCTGGGACTCAAGTCCGTCCAAAATGTCCATGCTGCTGATCTTGGGCCCCCGTCATCGATCCCGGCGGATAGGCTGCTGCCACGAGGACGGCCCCCGACCGTTCGCTGGCAATCGTGGCCTCGATGGTGCTCACTAGCTGGTAGGTCCCGGCGTAACTCTCCAGGTCGCAAAGCCGGGTCACCGTAACTGTGCCCGGTTCGGCATGACGTGAGAGGTCATTTCGCATCAGGTCGAAACTCCCACGGATCTATGCCCTTGTGGAGGTTGCTGAAGATCTGCGTCGTGAGACAGACCTCGTAGGAATTTCCCTGCGTGATTTCGTCCTGGGCCGCAGCGACCTTGCGCAGGTAGGAGCCGGCGGTGTCAGCTGCGCCAGACTGTACGGCCGGCAACCCGTTGCTGGGGGCCTGACATCGGCAGGCAGGCTCCCGATCCGGAGGGCGGCGTTTCTGCACCATTGCCGGCCTTCCGCGCCGGCCTCCGCCAGAAGGTACACGCACCGCGCCTCATGGTCGAACACCACGGCCCTGCTGCAGCGGATCAGTGAGGCATCCGGCAGCGGTGATTCCAATGCACTCCCACCACACTCGCGCTTGAGCTCGTAGCCCAGGTAGCCAAGCCAGCCGAGGGCCAAATTCAGCCCGAGCGGAAGAGCCTGATCCGTTGCGGACCGCTACACCAATTCCGGTCCAGCCAGCTGAAGAAGGGACCCGGAATTCGGGTGCTTACCAGCCTTGATTCCACGGTGGTCACACCGTTCACATGTTGTGCCCTCATTCCCCGGCTGCCGGAATCGTCAGCCATGATGCTGGAGCGGTTACGTACTGCCACGGCATCCGTTGCCGGGAGTTGCCTGGACCTGTCACCAAAACAACATCCGGGCATCTGCCGGGCGGTTCTGCGGGGTGGCAGTTGTGCCCGCGATGGATCATCCGGCGGCTCCCGGGACCAAAGCACGCGACTGTTCCCGCGCGGCTTCGGTTGTGTGCAGAAGTAGCAGTGATGTGGTGACGGAGCCCACGCCACCCGGGACCGGAGTCATCGCCGCGGCGATGCCCCGCACGCTGGCCTCGTCGACATCACCCACGAGGGATCCATCAGGAAGAACGTTGGTGCCGACGTCAATCACCACGGACTCGGACGAGACATGGTCGCCGTTCAGCAGACCGGTACGCCCGGCTGCCACGACCACGACGTCGGCGGCCCTGGTGTATTTCTCCAACGGACCTGACCGGGAGTGGCAGACCGTGACCGCGGCGTCGCGCTCCAGCAGCAGCAGGGACAACGGCTTTCCCACGACGGCGGAACGGCCAATGACGACCACATTCCGGCCTGCCAGCGGGATGTCGTAGTGGTTCAGGATCTCGATGACGGCGCGAGCCGTGGCAGGTGCGAACGAGGGCTGGCCAACGGCCATGCGGCCAAGGCTCAAAGGGTTCGCGCCATCGACGTCCTTCTCGGGCGCGATATGCCCCACCAGCTCATCCGTTCCCACGCCTGGAGGCAGGGGCGTCTGGAGGATGATGCCATGAACGGATGGATCCTCGCTGAGGTCCTTCAGGACTGAGGCCAGGGCCTGTCCGGTGGCATCGGGGCCAAGGTCCACGATCCGGCAACTGATGGCGGCGCTTTCTGCGGCCCGTTCGATGGACCGGACATACCAGTGGGTGGAGCCGTCATCGGTGGCCACAACCACGGCGAGTGTGGGGCAGAGCCCGTCGGCTTCGAGCTCCCGGGCCTCGTGGTGCGCCCGCTGCTGAATGGTCTTTGCCAGCGCTTTTCCGGAGAGGAGTTTGGCGCTCATGCGAGGATCCTTTCGCGTACGCGCACCACAAGGGAGTCTGCTGCGAGCAGGACCTTTTCCTCGAGGCCGTCAGTCTGTTCAGCCAGCCGAGAACGCGCCGCGGCGTCTTTGATGGCCACCACGTTAATGTCGATGTTCACCCGGGCGGTGCTTGCGGCTGCGCGGGCAGCATCGGCGGCAGCAGCGATGTCGCTGATCACATTGGCGTTCGCGACCTCGAAAAGTTCCGTGGCAAGATCCACAATGACGCCGGCGAGCTTGATGAGCTGCGCGGGGGTTTGCGCGGCCACAATGAGCGCCTGCTGGATAGTTGCTGCCCGTGCGGCCTTAAGGTCGTCCGTTCCGGACGGCATCTTGTACGAGTCGATGACGCCTTGGAAGGCATGTTCGTCCGCGTCCGCCAGGCGCAGGGCTTCGACGACCAGTCCGTCGGCGGCGCTGATGATCCTTTGGACGAGTTCGGCATGCTGCTCGTATTTCAAGCCGGTGGTGTATCTGGCCACCATGGCGACGAGCGCCGCCCCCTGGGCGGCGTGGAGCGCGGCGGCCGCGCCGCCGCCTGGAGTGGGTTCCCGCGAGGCAAGCCTGGCGAGGTAATCGTTTATTTTCTCTGAACTGATCATGTGTCTTCCTGTGCTGAAGCTCTACTCGGCTGGCCTGGGGCATGGGACCGGCCATGGAAAAGCAGCGGCCCGGACTCTGGTTGCGAAAAAATGAGTCCGGGCCGCGTGCCCTTAAGCGGTCTGGCGGGTGGTTAGCCGCGGAGCCTGGACATCGTCGGGTCATACAGCGGATCTGCGGTGACGGTGGCCTGGATGCGCCGGCCGAAGTACTCGATCTCAACCGAGTCACCAATGGACACTGCGGCCGGGAGGTACGCGTAGGCGATCGGTTTGGCCACCGTGTAACCGTAGGCGGCACTGGTGACGTAGCCGACTGCCTGGTCCTTGTAGAAGACCGGTTCCTTGCCCAGGACGATGCTACGCCCGTCGTCGACCGTCAGGCAGCGAAGGCGGCGGGCGGAGTTTTCCTCGGTGCGGCCTTCCAGTGCTGCCTTTCCGACGAAGTTTTCCTTGGTCATCTTCACGGCGAAACCGAGTCCCGCTTCGAGAGGGTCGTGCTCGGTGGTCATGTCTGTGCCCCAGGAGCGGTAGCCCTTTTCCAGGCGCAGCGCGCCAAATGCTGCACGGCCTGCAGCTATGACACCGTGAGGCTGGCCAGCCTTCCACAGTGCGTCCCAGAGGCGCTGGCCGTTGTCCGCGCTGGTGTAGAGTTCCCAGCCCAGTTCGCCGACGTAGGACAGCCGCATTGCGGTGACGGTGACACCGCCGATGACAACCTTCTTTGCCCGGAAGTACTTGAGGCCGTCGTTGCTGAAATCGTCGCTGCTGGCGCCGCTGATGAGGTCACGGGCCAGCGGACCCCACAGGCCGATGCAGCAGGTGCCGCCGGTGGTGTCGCGTACCTGGACCCAGTCGCTGGCGGTGCCGTTTTCCGTCTGGTGGCGTGCTGCCCGCTCAAAGTAGGCAGTGTCGATGTTTCCATTGGCTCCGAGCTGGAAGGTGTCTTCGCTCAGGCGGGCCACGGTGATATCGCTTCGGATCCCGCCGGCGTGGTCCAGCAGGAGCGTGTAAGTGACGGCGCCCGGCTTCTTGGTCATGTCGGCGGTAGTCAGCTCCTGCAGCAGCCTCATGGCTCCGGGACCGGAGACCTCAAGACGCTTGAGGGGGGTCATGTCGTACATGGCCACCGCGGTGCGGGTCTTCCAGGCTTCGGCGGCGGCGATGGGCGAGCTGAACATCCCGGACCAGGCGTCACGTGCTGGCGGCTGCCATTCGTCGGGCATCTCCTTGAGCAGTTCGGCGTTGGCTTCGAACCAGTAGGGACGCTCCCAGCCGCCGCCCTCCAGGAAGTACCCGCCCAGCTGCTTGTGGCGKGCGTGGAACGGGCTSACGCGGAGGTTGCGGGGRGARAGCTTGGGCTGGAGCGGGTGCATAACATCGTAGATTTCCACGAAGTTCTGCTGTGACGTTTCGCTGACGTATTCGGGGGTCAGCTGGACCTCTTCGAAGCGGTGAATATCGCAATCACCCAGATCGATCTCCGACTTCCCGGTGGTCAGCAATTCAGCAACAGCGCGGGCGATGCCGGCCGAGTGGGTGACCCACACGGCTTCGGCGACGAAGAATCCGTCCAGCTCCTTGGACTCACCCACCAGGGATCCGCCGTCGGGGGTGAAGGAGAAGATGCCGTTGAAGCCGTCCTCGATTTCGCTTTCGCGCAGGGCCGGCAGTATCTGCTTGGTGGCCTCCCACGCCGGGAGGAAGTCCTCCAAGGTGAAATCGAGCCGGGAGGGCATGTTGTGGTCGCTGATGGTCTCGGGTGCGAACGTGCCGAGCTCGTCAAGGTCCACGGGCATGGGGCGGTGGGCGTAGGAACCGATGCCGTACCGTTCGCCGTGCTCGCGGTAGTAGAGGTCCTGATCCTGGTGCCGCAGGATGGGCAGGGAGGCGTCGTTGGGCAGTTCGTTCTTGCCCTTCTGTGCGGGCACTGGAGTGGTTTTGACGTACTGGTGGGCCAGCGGGAGGAGGGGGACGGACATGCCGATCATTTCGCCGATCTTGGCGCCCCAGAAGCCGGCGCAGGAGACCACGATATCGGCAGGGATGGTGCCCTCGGAGGTCTCGACACCGGTGACCCGGCGGCCGGACTGTTCGATGCCCGTCACCGTGGTGTTGCCCAGGTACTTGACGCCCGCGGCTTCCGTGCGCTTGATCAGCAGCTGGACTGCACGGGCAGCACGGGCCAGGCCGTCGCTGGGAACGTGGAGACCGCCAAGGATGTCTTCCTCGTTCAGGAGCGGGTAAAGCTCCTTGCACTCGGCGCGGGTAAGGATCTTGCCGTCGATACCCCACGCGGCGGCATAGCCGAGCTTCCGCTTCAGATCGGCGAGGCGTGTCTCGGTGGTCGCGATCTCGAGTCCGCCGACCTGGTTGAAGCAGCTAACGCCGTCCTCGGTCAGGGACAAAAGCTTCTCAACCGTGTACTTGGCGAAGAGCGCCATGGACTTTGAGGCGTTGGTCTGAAAGACAAGTCCGGGGGCGTGGGACGTGGAGCCTCCGGGCATGTTCAGCGGTCCCTGGTCCAGGACGGTGATGTTATTCCAACCCCGGGTGACCAGTTCATCGGCCAGGTTTGTGCCGACGATTCCAGCTCCGATAATGACAATGCTTGGCGTCGATGCCATGTAGTTTCTCCTGCTGATTTTCGGGTGTTGCCTTTGCTGGGTGGGTGGCGGTGCTTAGCGGAACACGACGGTGCTGGTTTGGTCCAGCAGCACCCGGTGTTCGCAGTGCCACCGCACGGCGCGGGAGAGTGCCAGTGCTTCGGCGTCCGCTCCGACTGTTGAAAGGGCATTCGGTCCGTAGCTGTGGTCTACCCGGATGACTTCCTGTTCGATGATTGGCCCCTCATCCAGTTCGGCGGTCACATAGTGGGCCGTTGCGCCCACCAGCTTGACCCCACGGTCGTAGGCCTGGTGGTAAGGGCGTGCACCCTTGAATCCCGGGAGGAAAGAGTGGTGGATGTTAATAGCCCGACCTTCCAGGGAGCGGCAGAGGTCGTCGGACAGTACCTGCATGTACCGGGCGAGCACAACGAGGTCGATGTTGTGCTCGTCCACCAGTTCCAGCAGGCGCCGCTCGGCGTCTGACTTTGTCTCAGGGGTTACCGGGAGATAGATGAAGGGGAGGCCGGCGGCCTCGGCCATGGCCCGGTGGGTTTCATGGTTGGAAACGATAAGGGCGATGTCGCCGCCGAGGCTTCCGCCGCGCCAGCGGAAGAGAAGGTCGTTCAGGCAGTGGCCGAACTTGGACACCATGACCAGGATGCGCTGCTTGGTCTGGTCGTGGAAGCTGAACTTCATCTCGAAGCGGTCCGCAATGGCGCTGAACTCCTCCTGGAGCCGCTCCGGCGTGAACTCGGGGGAACCCGAGAAGGCGGTACGCAGGTGCAGTGTCTGGCGGAGGCCGTCATCGAACTGCTGGTGCTCTTCGATGTTAAAGCCACGCTCAAAGAGAAAGGTCGTGACCGCCTGGACGATGCCGGCGCGTTCGACGCACGACAACGTGAGAACGAACTTCTGCGCCTGGTCTTTCACGTCGGCCTCCGACTGAGGCAGCGTGCTGGTAGATGAGTTTGTCGCCACAATGGTCATGTCTCCTCCTTGAGATATATTCTAAATTTCAGTACTGATATATTAGGACTGGCACTCAGCGTATACTGGTCAACGGGTGAGGTCAATAGCCTTTTTTGGCGCGAAGGAAAGGTTTGTTTGTATGGCTTTTGAAGCTCTGGCAACGGACAATGCCACAAAGAAATCGCTGGCAGATGTAGCCTACGAGCGCATCCGGGACCGGCTGTTAACACTGGAAATCAAGCCCGGAGACTTGCTCAATGACGACGCGATCGCCACTGACCTGGGTGTTGGGCGTACTCCCGTGCGTGAGGCCCTGAAGCGACTGGAACTCGATCGCCTGGTCGTTTCCTATTCGAGGAGGGGCACTTTTGCCACGCGCGTGGAAGTCACGGACCTCGCATATATTTCTGAAATCCGCTCGCAGCTTGAGCCGCTTGCTGCGTCCCGCGCCGCGCGGGTGGCCACTGAATCCGCCAGGGAGGAATTGCGGACCATCATGCGAGCCGTGGAGGCATTCGACGTTAACGCAGCGTCAGTCGTAGAAACCCTGCGGTTGGACGCCCGAGTGCACCAGGGCATCTATGCGGCCGCCAGCAACCCCCACCTCGAAGACATTCTCATCCGCTACGACAATCTCGCGTTGCGGATCTGGTGCATGGTCATTGACCGACTTCCCGACCTCTCCGGCCACGTGCACGAGCATCTGGACTTGCTCCGTGCCGTCATTGACGGGGACGAGGCAAAGGCCGCTGAGCTTGCGAAGGTCCACGTCAATGGCTTCGAGCACGCCGTCCGCGAAGCACTGTTCGCTACCTGATCCATTACCCCCGCACGACTTGGGCGGAGCAGGCCCCGCCGCGGCTACCCAAGCGTTCGGGGCGTGGGCCTGCGCCTCCCACTGGGGGCGGAAAAACCATTCGTGAAAATCTGTTGACACCCTTGGGGACCGCTTGCATACTTGATCTCAGAAACTAATATATCAACCCGATATTAGGTTTAGAGACTAGGAGACATGATGGTCGACGTTCTGACCCGCTCGCTCGCAGAGACTGATCCTGCGATCCACGCCGCACTGCAGCAGGAGCTCCTGCGTCAGCAGAGCACACTGGAAATGATCGCCTCGGAGAATTTTGCCCCCACGGCCGTTATGGAGGCACAGGGCTCTGTGCTGACCAATAAGTACGCCGAGGGCTACCCCGGAAAGCGCTACTACGGAGGCTGCGAGCACGTCGACGTGGTGGAGCAGTTGGCCATTGACCGCCTGAAGTCACTGTTCGGATCCGAATTCGCCAACGTCCAGCCCCACTCCGGCGCCCAGGCCAACGCAGCGGCGATGTTTGCACTCATCCAGCCCGGTGACACCATCCTTGGCCTGAACCTTGCCCACGGTGGCCACCTGACCCACGGCATGAAGATCAACTTCTCGGGGAAGCTGTACAAGGTGGTTCCCTATGGCGTGCGCGAGGACACCATGACGATCGACATGGCCGAAGTGGAGCGCCTCGCCGTTGAGAACAAGCCGCGTTTGATCGTCGCCGGCTGGTCCGCCTACTCCCGCCAGCTGGACTTCGCTGAATTCCGTCGAATCGCTGACTTGGTCGGCGCATACCTGATGGTGGACATGGCGCACTTCGCCGGCCTGGCTGCAGCAGGGCTGCACCCGAACCCGGTGCCGCACGCCCACATCGTCACGAGCACCACGCACAAGACACTTGGCGGCCCCCGCGGCGGTGTGATCCTGACTAACGACGCCGACATCGCCAAGAAGGTCAACTCCGCGGTTTTCCCCGGTCAGCAGGGCGGCCCCTTGGAGCATGTAATCGCGGCGAAGGCTGTCGCTTTCAAGCTCGCGGCGGAACCCGAATTCCGGGACCGGCAGGTACGCACCCTGGAAGGCGCCAGCATCATCGCCGAACGCCTGCTGGCGGCGGATGTTGCTGAAGCAGGCGTTTCTGTTGTCAGCGGGGGCACCGACGTTCACCTTGTCCTGGTGGACCTCCGCAATTCCGAGCTTGACGGACAGCAGGCCGAAGATGCCCTGCACCGCATCGGCATCACCGTCAACCGCAACGCCGTCCCCTTCGATCCCCGCCCGCCCATGGTGTCCTCCGGCCTCCGGATCGGCACCCCCGCCCTCGCCACCCGCGGGTTCGGCGCCACCGAATTCACCGAAGTTGCGGACATCATCGCGACGGCGCTCATCTCCGCGGCGGGCAACGGCACCACCGGCACGACGTCCCTGAGCGACAGCACCGCCATCGAACTCCGCGCCCGCGTCACGGCTCTCGCGGACAAGTTCCCCCTTTACCCCCACCTCGGCAGCGACACCGCCGTCGCCGCCTTCGAATCAGACCTGATTGGAGCAGCCCAGTGAGCACCCAGCAGCTTCCCGAGCACCCGGATTTCCTCTGGCGCAACCCGGAGCCCAAGTCCTCGTACGACGCCGTCATTGTTGGCGGCGGCGGGCACGGCCTGGCCACTGCCTACTTCCTGGCCAAGAACCACGGCATGACCAACATCGCCGTCCTGGAAAAGGGCTGGCTCGCCGGCGGCAACATGGCCCGGAACACCACCATCATCCGCTCCAACTACCTTTGGGACGAGAGCGCGGCCATTTACGAGCACGCCCTCAAGCTCTGGGAAATCCTGCCCGAGGAACTCGAATACGACTTCCTGTTCAGCCAGCGCGGCGTCATGAACCTCGCCCACACCCTGGGCGATGTCCGCGAAAGCATGCGACGTGTCGGAGCCAACCAGCTCAACGGTGTGGACGCCGAGTGGCTGGACCCCAAGCAGGTCAAGGAACTCTGCCCCATCCTGAACATCAGCGACAACATCCGCTACCCGGTCATGGGTGCGACCTACCAGCCCCGCGCCGGCATTGCCAAGCATGACCACGTAGCCTGGGCCTTCGCCCGCAAGTGCGACGAAATGGGCGTTGACATCATCCAGAACTGCGAAGTCACCGGCTTCGTCAAGGACGGTAACCGCGTGGTGGGCGTCAAGACCAACCGCGGCACCATCAACACCGAAAAGGTGGGCCTCGCCGCTGCCGGGCACAGCTCCGTGCTGGCCGAAATGGCGGGCTTCGAGCTTCCCATCCAGTCCCACCCGCTCCAGGCGTTGGTCTCTGAACTGCACGAGCCGGTCCACCCCACGGTGGTCATGTCCAACCACGTGCACGTCTACGTCTCCCAGGCCCACAAGGGCGAGCTGGTCATGGGCGCCGGCGTGGACTCCTACAACGGCTACGGCCAGCGCGGATCCTTCCACGTGATCGAGCACCAGATGGCCGCCGCCGTCGAACTCTTCCCCATCTTTGCCCGGGCCCACGTGCTCCGGACCTGGGGCGGCATCGTGGACACCACCCTGGACGCCTCCCCCATCGTGGGCAACACCCCGGTGGAGAACATGTTTGTGAACTGTGGCTGGGGCACCGGCGGCTTCAAGGCCACCCCCGCGGCCGGGCTCACGTTCGCGCACAACATCGCCACCGGCACGCCGCACCAGCTGAACAAGCCGTTCGCGCTGGAACGCTTCGAAACCGGAGCCCTCATCGACGAACACGGCGCCGCCGCCGTCGCCCACTAGCCGCCGTCCCCCAGAAAGAAGACGCAAATGCTGCTTATCTCATGCCCCAACTGCGGCTCGCGCGACGAGACCGAGTTCCACTACGGCGGCCAGGCCCACGTGGCCTACCCGGAAAACCCGAACGAACTGACCGACAAGGAATGGGCCCATTTCCTGTTCTACCGGGAAAACACCAAGGGCATTTTCGCCGAACGCTGGCTGCACAGCACCGGCTGCCGCCAGTGGTTCAACATGCTCCGCGACACGGTCACCTACGACATCAAGACCGTCTACCCGATGGGCACGCCCCGGCCTGACCTAACGGCCAAGGCGGCCCCCGAATCCGGCACTGCCAGCACCGCCGCTGACAGCACCACCACCGGGAACGCCGCGCCCAGCGCCGCTGCCACCAGCATCGCCGAGGCCGCTCCAACAGCCAGCACCACCGCCCCGAAGGGAGCAACCAAGTGACTTCCCAGAACGCCCGCCTCGCTGCCGGCGGACGCATCGACCGCACCATCTCCTGGCGTTTCACCGTGGACGGCGAGGAATTCACGGGCCACCCCGGCGACACGCTCGCCTCGGCCCTGATTGCCAACGGCCGCATCACCATCGGAAACTCGCTGTACGAGGACCGGCCCCGCGGCATCATGTCCGCAGGCGTTGAGGAATCCAACGCGATGGTCAAGATCGCACCGCGCTTCCCCGGCGACGTTGCCGAGTCCATGCTGCCCGCCACCACCGTCTCCCTGGTTGACGGCCTGAAAGCAGAACTGCTCAACGGACTGGGCAAGCTGGACCCTGAGGAGGACCGCGCCGAATACGACAAGAAGTACGTCCACACCGATGTCCTGGTGATCGGCGGCGGCCCCGCCGGTCTCGCTGCAGCCCGCGAGGCCGCCCGGACCGGAGCCCGTGTCATCCTGATGGACGACCAGCCCGAACTGGGCGGGAGCCTCCTGTCCGGCTCCATCGCGCCTGAACTGGCCGAAACCATCGAAGGCAAGCCGGCGCTGGAATGGGTTGCGGACGTGGAAGCCGAACTGGTTTCCGGTGCCGAAACCACCGTCCTGAACAGGACGTCCGCCTTCGGCGCCTACGACGCCAACTACGTCATTGCGGTCCAGAACCGCACCGACCACCTCTCCAGCCCGGCGGCTTCCGGCGTCTCGCGGCAGCGGATTTGGCACGTGCGTGCTAATCAGGTGGTGCTGGCCCCGGGCGCACACGAACGCCCCCTGGTCTTCGAGAACAACGACCGCCCCGGCATCATCCTGGCCTCGGCCGTCCGCAGCTACCTGAACCGCTACGCTGTGGCCGCGGGGCAGCGCGTTGTCATCAGCACCACCAATGACAGCGCCTACGCCCTGGCCGCGGACCTGCGCGCCGCGGGCGTCAAGCTCGCAGCCGTGGTCGATGCCCGTCCCGCCCTCTCCGCGGTGGCAGCCGCCGCCGTCGAAGCCGGCACCCGTGTGCTGATCGGCAGCGCCGTGGCCAACACCGCATCCGGCGCCGCAGATGGCCGCGTTGAGGGCGTCACCGTCCGGAGCATTAACGACGACGGCGAACTCACCTCCGGCGTCGAAGAAATCGCCTGCGACCTGCTGGCAGTTTCCGGCGGCTGGAGCCCGCTGGTGCACCTGCACTCCCAGCGCCAGGGCAAGCTGCGCTGGGACGACGAACTGGCCGCTTTTGTGCCGAGCACCGTGGTCCCGAACCAGCAGACCATCGGTTCCGGCCGGGGCAGCTTTGAACTTGCGGACGTTCTTGCCGAGGGCATCTCCGCCGGTGCCGCCGCGGCCATCGCCGCGGGCTTCGCCTCCGAAACCCGGCCGGCCACCTTTAGTGAGCCGAAGGCCTCCGCGCCCACGCGGCAGCTGTGGCTTGTCCC
Source organism: Pseudarthrobacter sp. 01T43 (assembly GCF_056398665.1). Classification (NCBI taxonomy): domain Bacteria; kingdom Bacillati; phylum Actinomycetota; class Actinomycetes; order Micrococcales; family Micrococcaceae; genus Pseudarthrobacter; species Pseudarthrobacter sp. 01T43. The sequence continues at coordinate 16,748 of NZ_JBFTPV010000033.1, forward strand.
GGGCCAGGAAGGAACACCGGACGATTGGCACCACCACTTCGTGGACTTCCAGCGCGACCAGTCCGTGGCCGATGTTCTCCGTTCAACCGGCGCCGGCATGCGCTCGGTGGAACACATCAAGCGGTACACCTCCATCAGCACCGCCAATGACCAGGGCAAGACCTCCGGCGTCAATGCGATCGGCGTCATTGCCGCCGCGCTGCGCACCGCTGGTGAAGCATCCCGGGGCATCGGCGACATTGGCACCACCACCTACCGCGCACCGTTCACCCCGGTGGCTTTCGCGGCGCTGGCCGGCCGTCAGCGCGGCGAACTGTTCGATCCCGCCCGCAAGACCTCCATCCACCCGTGGCACGAGGCCAAGGGCGCCCTGTTCGAAGACGTGGGGCAGTGGAAGCGTCCTTGGTACTACCCCCAGGGCGACGAGGACATGGATGCAGCCGTGCTCCGCGAGTGCGCAGCGGTCCGCGAATCCGTCGGGTTCATGGACGCCACCACCTTGGGCAAAATCGAAATCCGCGGCAAGGACGCCGGTGAGTTCCTGAACCGGATCTACACCAACGCGTTCAAGAAGCTCGCCCCGGGTTCCGCCCGCTACGGCGTGATGTGCGGCCCTGACGGCATGATTTTCGACGACGGCGTGACCCTGCGCCTCGATCCGGACAGCTTCTTCATGACCACCACCACCGGCGGCGCCGCCAAGGTTCTCGACTGGCTGGAGGAATGGCTGCAGACCGAATGGCCGGAACTCGACGTACGCTGCACCTCGGTGACCGAACAGTGGAGCACCATTGCCGTCGTCGGGCCCAAGTCCCGCGCCGTCCTGGCAAAGGTCGCCCCCGAGCTCGCCAAGGACGGCGGCCTGGAAGCAGAAGCCTTCCCGTTCATGACCTTCCGCGAAACCACCCTCGCCTCGGGCGTCCAGGCCCGGGTCTGCCGCATCTCCTTCTCCGGTGAACTTGCCTACGAAATCAACGTGCCGTCCTGGTACGGGCTGAACACCTGGGAGGCTGTGGCAGCTGCCGGGGCCGAATTCAACATCACCCCCTACGGCACCGAAACCATGCACGTGCTCCGCGCCGAGAAGGGCTACCCCATCGTCGGCCAGGACACCGACGGCACCGTCACCCCGCAGGACGCGGGCATGGAGTGGGTGGTCTCCAAGGCCAAGGAGTTCATCGGCAAGCGATCCTTCGCCCGGGCCGATGCGCAGCGCGAAGACCGCCGGCACCTGGTCAGCGTCCTTCCCGTGGACAAGACCCTGCGGCTGCCCGAAGGCACCCAGCTCGTGGTGAAGGGCATCCCGACGACCCCCGCCTACGGTCCGGTCCCCATGGAGGGCTTCGTGACCTCGAGCTACCACAGCGCCGCACTGGGCCGCTCCTTTGGCCTGGCTCTGATCAAGAATGGCCGTAACCGCATCGGCGAGACCCTCGTGGCCGCCGCCGGCGATCAGCTGGTTGACGTTGTTGTCGCAGAAACCGTACTTTTTGACCCCGAAGGAGCCCGCAAAGATGGCTAACACAGCAGAACTCAATGGCGTCAATGGGCTCCGGGACATCCGCCGCAGCCCCGCCTCACACCTCGCCCCCGCACTGGAGGCCGGCTCCGTCCCGGCAACGGTGGTCCTCAAGGAAGGCCCGTTCCAGACCATGGCGGGAATCCGGGTGGACTCCCGCTCCGAAGCAGGAGCACGGATCGCGGGCATCACCGGCGGCCTGCCGGCACGGTGTGGCGAGGTGACCGGCACGAGCGGCATCAGCGTGCTGTGGCTGGGACCCACCGAGTTCCTGGTGGTAGCCCCGGAACAGGCCCATGATTCCCTGGGCGGCAACCTCATCGCTTCCCTGACCGGAGCGCTGGGCGACGCGCCGGGCCAGGTGGTGGATCTGTCCGCTAACCGCACCACGTTCGAGCTCACGGGCCCGCGTGCCCGTGCGGTCCTGGAGAAGGGCTGCGCCCTGGACCTGCATCCGCGCAGTTTCACTCCGGGAACAGCACTGGCCACCGAGGTCGGCAACATCCCGGTCATCCTGCAGAAGGACGGTGAGGAAAGCTTCCGGCTCTTCCCCCGCGCCTCGTTCGCGGACTTCCTGGGCCGCTGGCTGCTCGATGCGATGCGCGAGTACGCCTCGCCTGAGGTCCCCTAAATGGCGCTCAGCGTCCTGGATTTGTTCTCCGTTGGCATCGGGCCCTCGTCGTCACACACGGTGGGCCCGATGCGGGCGGCGAAAATGTTCGCCGACGGGCTCAAGAGTGACGGCCACCTGAGCTCCGCGGTCCGGGTCCAGTCCGAACTGTTCGGTTCGCTCGGCGCCACCGGCCGGGGCCACGGTTCCGACAAGGCCGTGGTGCTGGGCCTGCAGGGCCTGGACCCGGAGACGGTGGATACCTCCACCGCTGACGATCAGGTGGCCGCGGCGGCCCTCGACGCCGAACTTATGATTGGCGGCGGCCACCGGGTGGACTTCAACTGGGACGAAGACGTGGTGCTGCACCGGCGCAAGTCTTTGCCCGCCCACCCGAACGGCATGACCTTCCGGGCGCTGGACCACGCCGGCGCCGTCCTCAGCGAACGGAGCTTCTACTCCATCGGTGGCGGCTTTGTCGTGGACGGCGACGCCGACGCGAATGACCGGGTGGTGGCCGACGCCACCATCCTCCCGTATCCATTCACCAGTGCGGACGAACTCCTGGCGATCTGCAAGCGCGAGGGAATGTCCATCTCCGACGTTATGCTCGCCAACGAGCTGGTCTGGCGCAGCGAAGCGGAACTCCGCGAAAAGCTGCTCGCTCTCTGGGCAGTCATGCGCGAATGCGTGGACAACGGCTGCGCCGCGGAAGGGATCCTTCCCGGCGGTTTGAATGTGAGGCGGAGGGCGCCGTCGTTGTTCCAGACCCTGACTGCAGACACGGGGGTCACCGACCCCCTGCGGGCGATGGAATGGGTGAATCTCTTCGCGCTGGCCGTCAATGAAGAGAACGCCGCCGGCGGGCGCATCGTCACGGCCCCCACCAACGGCGCGGCCGGAATCGTCCCCGCCGTCCTGCACTATTACGTCAAGTTCGTGCCCGGCGCCAACGACGACGGTGTGGTCCGCTTCCTGCTTGCGGCGGCCGCCGTCGGAATCCTGTTCAAGATCAACGCCTCCATCTCGGGCGCCGAAGTGGGCTGCCAGGGYGARGTGGGCTCRGCCTGYTCSATGGCYGCCGCKGGKCTSTGCGAGGTCCTGGGCGGCACGCCTGAGCAGGTGGARAACGCCGCSGAGGTGGGCATCGAACACAACCTGGGCCTCACCTGCGATCCGGTRGGCGGGCTCGTGCAGATCCCCTGCATTGAACGTAACGCCATCGCCAGCGTCAAGGCGATCAACGCCGCGCGGCTCTCCCTCCACGGGGACGGCAGCCACAAGGTGTCGCTGGACAAGGCCATCAAAACCATGCGCGAGACAGGAGCGGACATGAAGACCAAGTACAAGGAGACCTCCCGCGGGGGTCTCGCCGTCAACGTGATCGAGTGCTGAGCCATGGCTGCCATTCAGACTGAAACCTCCGTCCCCCAGGCGGAAACCACCGTTGAACACGTCCTGACCCTCGACTGCGCGGAGTCGCCCGGCATCGTCCACGCCGTCTCCGGCTTCCTGCTCGAACACGGCTGCGACATCCTGGACAGCAAGCAGTTCGGCGAGCGCGACGAGCGTCACTTCTTTATGCGTGTGCATTTTGTGTCCGACGGCGATGCCTCCACAGCGGATACGTTGCGTGCCGATTTTGGCCCGGTAGCGGAGCGTTTTGGGATGCGGTGGCGGCTGGAACCGCAAGGCTCCAAGCGCCGTGTGCTGATCATGGTCTCGAAGTTCGGGCACTGCCTCAACGACCTGCTGTTCCGCGCCCGGATTGGCGAACTGCCGGTGGACATCGTGGGCGTGGTCTCCAACCACACGGACCACCAGACGCTGGTGGAGTGGCACGGCATTCCGTTCTTCCACGTTCCGGTGACGGCAGCAACGAAGCCCGCTGCTGAGGCCCGGCTGCTGGAACTTGTGGACGAGTACGACGTGGAGCTGGTGATCCTGGCCCGCTACATGCAGGTCCTCAGCGACGAACTCACGCGGCGGCTGGATGGCCGGGCCATCAACATCCACCACTCGTTCCTGCCCAGCTTCAAGGGTGCCAAGCCGTACCACCAGGCCTATGCGCGCGGCGTCAAGACCGTGGGTGCCACCGCGCACTACGTCAACGCCGAGCTCGATGAGGGCCCGATCATCTCCCAGCAGACCGTGGAAGTGGACCACACGTACGGTCCCGAGGACCTGGTGGCCGCCGGGCGCGACACCGAGTGCAAGGCGCTGTCCAACGCCGTCCGCTGGCACTGCGAGGGCCGGGTCATCCTGCAGGGCAACAGGACAGTGGTGCTGCGGTAGCCCGCCACCCAATCCAGCACCCCGGCCGGACTCTGACGAGACCACCGCACATAAGGAAGCGCCCCGCGGCGGGCGGGGACTGCCGCAGTGAATCGAGCACCACGGAGCCATTGGCCCCGAGCGTGACGAGGACCTGCTGGAGCCCCCGCCCAGCGAAGCTCAGGCGGACCGCTTCCCAGTCGCCGGCATCCCCGTCGCTGCCGGGAATCTCGGCGGAACCGAGGAACTGCGCGGCCTCATGGGCGTTGACCAGCAGGACGTCCGTCAGGTCCGCCAACTGCTGCGGAATTTCCGCATAAGGCGAGAGGTTGAGGACCACTGTTGCGCCGGCGTCGTGCCCCGCCTGGGCGGCGGCCAGCACCGTCTCCATGCTGACTTCCAGGCAGAGGCACACGACGGCGGCGCCGTTGAAGACGTCCGCTGCCGCAACCACGTCCGCGGGCGACAGGGTGCCGTTGGCCCCCGCCGAGATGATGATGTTGTTCTCGCCGTTGGCATCCACGGCGATGACGGCAACGCCCGTCTCCGCAGGGGCGGTCCGGACATGCCCGAGGTGCACGCCCGCACCGGAAGCTGAGGTAATCAGCATCTCTCCGTTGGAATCGTCCCCCACCGCGCCGACAAGGTGAACCTCCGCGCCCAGCAGGCTCGCGGCGACCGCCTGGTTGGCGCTCTTGCCGCCCGGATTGACCGCGAAACCGTTGCCGTGCACCGTTTCGCCGGGCAGCGGCAGCCGTTCGCAGTAGATGGTGAGGTCAGCGTTCAGGGACCCGACGACGACGATCCGGCCGGCGGACTCTTGGCTCGTGGGGCTCATTCGGTCACCTCAGCCTCAACCGGCTTGGGGATCAGGAGCGAGGCCGCGAAGGCGGCCACGGTGATGACAAGCCCGGTGAGCACCACGCTCAGGTAGGACGCCTTGGCATCGCCCATGGCGGACGTGGCCACCAGTACCGCGGGCAGCACCAGGAAGCTCAGGCCGGCGCCGAGGTTGAAGGCGCCCGCGTTCATGCCGGGCAGGAAGCCCGGGTTACCGGCGGGTGAGAGGACAACTCCGAGTCCGTTCAGCATGATGTTGACCGTACCGGCGTACATGATGCCCAGCAAGACCGTGCCGGCGATCATCAGCGGAAGGCTGCTGAGGCCGAAGAACGCGATGATGGCCAAAGCTGCGATGCTGCCGAGCATGCCGACGCGCAGGACTTTGGTGTAGCCGAGGACCGGAGCGAGCCGGCCGCTGATGGGACCCACCAGCCAGCCGAGCAGCGCGTAGGGGGTGAGGATGATGAGGGACATTTCGGTGGGGCCGATGCCGAATCCAGGCGCGGCTGCCTGGACGTATGCAGGGACGATCCCGTTGATGACGGCGAAGATGCCGGTCATGGTCAGGGTGGTGGTCAGCAACGGTGCCCAGGTGGAGCGCTGGCGCAGGTGGACGGTTTCCACCATGGGCTGCTTGGCACGCTTTTCCACGGTCCAGAAGGCGTAGAACGCGGCGACGGCAACCACCACCAGTCCGATGGACAGCATCAGTGTGCCGGGCTCGAACCCGCCCACCAGCTTGGCGCCTTCATTGAGGGCTGTGAGGAGGGCTCCTACGGCGACCACGATGAAGAACACGCCCAGCCAGTCCATGGTGGTGCCGGCGGCCGGCTTGCTTTCGGCGGCGAGGAACGCGATGAGCGCCGTGGCCACGACGGCGAGGACCACCATCAGCCAGAAGATGCTGCGGAAACCGTAGTGCTCGGCGAAGTAGCCGCCCACGAAGGAGTCCACGCCGGCCACGCCGCCGTTGACTGCGGTGATCAGGCCCATGAGCGTGCCGTACTTTTTGGGGCTGCTGACGGCAGAGCGGAGCATGATGAGGCAGAGCGGGACCGTGGGTCCGCTGACACCCTGGATGATGCGGCCCACGAAGAGCCAGGTGACGTCCGGGGCCAGGGCGGCGATGACCGAGCCGACGGCCATCAGGACCATCATCCCGATCAGGATCTTCTTGCGCCCGATGATGTCGCTCAAGCGGGGCAGGAAGAGGGAAAACAGGGCGGCCGCGGTGAAGAACCAGGTCTGGGACAGGCCGATGGTGGCCTGGTCGGTGTGGAGCTCCTGGCCCATGGTCACCAAGGCGGGGCTGAGCATGGACGCGTTGAGCTGGAAGGCAACGCAGGCGGAGAGCAGGGCCACCATGAGGGCGGTGACGTTTGCGGTCTTGCTGTTGGTCAGGGCGCTCATTTACTTGGCCTCTGCAGTTGCCAGCTCGCCGGTTGCCGGCTCACCGATCCGGACCAGCGCGTCGGTGACCAGGTCCCAGAACCTTTTGTGGTCCAGGTCGACGGCCACGGACGTGTTGCAGTCTGCGGGTGCGGGGGCACGGAAATCGGCCACGGTCATGCCGAGCGTCAGTTTGCCCTGCAGTTCGATGTCCACGGGAACCTTGCGGGTGCTGACGATGCTGGGATCGATCACGTAGGCCACGGCACAGGGATCGTGGACGGGCGGGTAGTCGAAGCCCTGGGCGTCCTTGTAGGTCTTGGTGAAGAATTCCATCAGTTCCAGGACGAACTTGGCCGGGCCGGTGCCCACGGCGGCGATGTTTTCGACCACCTCGGGGGTGGCCAGGGCCTGGTGCGTGAGGTCCAGCCCCACCATCACCACAGGCCACTTCTCGTTGAACACGATGTGCGCGGCTTCGGGGTCGATGATGATGTTGAATTCGGCCACGGCGCTCCAGTTGCCCACGTGGTAGCCGCCGCCCATCAGGACAACTTCCTTCACGCGTTCCACGATGCGCGGTTCCTTGCGGGCGGCGAGCGCAATGTTGGTGAGGCCGCCGGTGGGGACGAGGGTGACCGTGCCGGGTTCGTGGGCCATCACGGTGTCGATGATGAGGTCGACGGCGTGGCGCGGGTCCAGTTCGATGGCCGACTCGGGCTGGGCGGGGCCGTCCATGCCCGTTTCGCCGTGGATGCTGGGCGCGGTTTCGATGGTGCGGACCAGGGGGCGGGCGCAGCCGGCGGCGAAGGGAACGCCGGTGATGCCGGCAATGGTCCCGACGGACAGTGCGTTCCTGGTGACCTTCTCGAGGGTCTGGTTGCCCACCACCGTGGTGACGGCCAGCAGTTCGATGTCCGGGTTGCCGTGCGCGAGCAGCATGGCCACGGCGTCATCATGCCCGGGGTCGCAGTCGAGGATGATCTTCCTGGGGGCGGGTTTCGTCGGTTGGGATTCCACGTTTGTTCTCCACGTCATTGGGGCCTGCCAGAGCAGCGGGCGAAAGCTATCAAAGCGATCATGACATTCGGAGAAGCATAACGTCAAGCGCTTAACGTTAGTGCACGTCAAGCGCTTGACGACGTGAGGGGCGGTCAATGCGCAGGGGAAAGAGCGACGCTGCGCATTGACCGCGCTCCCGCCTACTACGATCGGAGGATGGAATCCGTGGAACAGCAGCAGCAGCCCCTGCGTTCGCGACGGATCACGGCAGCCATGGTCGCTGCCCGCGCCGGCGTTTCGACGGCGACCGTATCCCTGGTGGCCAACGGCAAGACTGCCGGCCGGGTGTCGGAGGAGAATATTCGCCGGGTACGTGAAGCAATTTCCGAGCTCGGCTACGTGGTGGACAGCGTGGGCAGCTCGCTGGCCAAAGGGGTCAGCTCGATCGTCATCCTGGTTGCCCCGGACATCTCCAACCCCTTCTTCGCCAAGGTGATCGCCGGTGTCCGCGAGTCGCTTGGCGCCGACTATCAGCTGCTGCTGTCCGTCACCGATGCCGGTGAGTTTCCGCAGGCGGACGACGTGCGGAAACTGATGGCGCTCCGGCCGGCCGGGCTGCTGGTTGACGCTCCGAACGCCGGGTTTCTTGAGGATCTTGCTGTCGCCGGGCCGCTGGTGCTGCTCGACGCTCCGGGGCTGGAGGGCTATGCTCCGTCGGTGAATCTGGACGTAGCCTACGGGGCCCGGGAACTGGCCGCGCACCTCGCCGCTGCAGGGCATCACAAGGCTGCCTATGTGGACAGCACCACCGGCACAGCGACGTTCGCCCTCCGCCGGGAAGCCTTCCTGGCGGAGGCCGCGCACCGCGGGATCACGGTGGATTCCGATCACATCATCAGCACCACCATTGACGTCGGTGCGGCAGCGGCCGCCTTCGCCGCCGCATGGCCGGCGTGGCAGCGCGAGGGGGTCACCGCCGTCGCCTGCGGTACCGACACGCACGCCTACGGCGTGCTGCAAGAGGCACGCGTGGCCGGCGTGCAGATCCCGGGCCAGCTGGCCATAGCGGGCTTCGATGATTTGCCCTACTCCGCCACCAGCAATCCCAGCCTGACGAGCGTGCACCTGCCCGCAACCCCCCTGGGCCTGAAGGCCGGCGAGCAGCTGCGCCGCCTGATGGAAGGCCGCGAACTGGAGCAGCCGCAACTGACGCTCGAGAGCTCACTGGTAGTCCGTAACTCGACGTCATCCGTCGCGCCCGCCTAGACACGCACTGTCAGGCCCCCGCCGTAAGCTGGGTGCATGCCGAGTAACTGGGACAGCCTGGACGTCAGCCTCCGCGAATCCGTGCAGGAAAACGTGGAGCTCTACGAGCGCGTCCGCCCTGCCCTGAAGCTGGTCACTCATGATGTCCTCCTTGTCCTGCGTGACATGCTCAAGGACACCGAAGTCACCCCGCTGTTTGTCACCGGCCGGACCAAAACGGTGGAATCGTTCCGCGAAAAGATCTCCCGGATTGAGGAACCGCTGGAACCGGGCGGTCCTCCGGTGCTGAAGTTCCCGGACCCGTTCCGCACGCTGAATGACATGGTTGGCGTCCGCGTCATCACCAAGCTGCCCGCCGAAAATGCCTTGGCGGCGAACATCATCAAGCGCGAGCGGCAGGTGTTCGACTGCCGCGGGGACCGGGAGAAGGACATCGGCTCCATCGAGTCCGGCACGTACGGCTACTCCAGCCGACACCTCATCCTGCGCACCATCCAGAACGAGGCCGTCAAGGAGTACCAGCAGGTCTTTAATCCGGATGTCCCGCCCAATGGCAGCTACTTCTTCGAGTGCCAGATCCGCACCGTCTTCGCCCATGCCTGGAGCGAGATCGAGCACGACATCAGGTTCAAAGCCGAGGATCCGCGCGCCTGGACGCCGCATTTCGACCGGCAGTTCACGGCCACCGCGGCCATGCTGGAAACCGTGGAAGGTGCCTTCGCTGACCTGCACGAGCGCTACGAGGAGGTCCGCAGCTACTGGGACATGGATGGTGAGGGCGCCGCGCAACTCACCCCCAACCGGATCCGCGACGTCTGGCGGACGCTGCTGCCGCACGTGGACCGCAAGGTTGACGACGATTGGGGCTGGGCGGCGGAACTGATGGCGGCCCACGGGCTGAACCAGACCGTGCAGCTGGCCGGTCTGCTCAGTGCCCAGCGGATCACCGAGGTCCGCAAGGCCCTTGACCACCGCTACTCCCCCGGCCCGGACCGCCTGCTGGATGACCTCCTGCTCTGGCAGTACGGCACCAAACACATTGACCTCACCGCGGAGGCGTCCGACGCCGTCCCGCACCCGCGGCGGGACAGCCTCCTGCGGCGGCTGAAACAGATTGAACGCTACCGCCACACCAAGGCCACGTAACCTTTCCGGGCCGCCAAAAGAGGCGGCCGCCGTGGCGTAAATTATTCGGCACCACGGACAGTCAACTACCCTTGACTCATAGGGGCGGCTGTCATAAACGGACCCCCGATGCTTCCGGTTCCCGCCCCGCGGCACGATCCGGCACCCGTTTTGCCCCTCTCTGACAAGGATTCCGCCATTTCCACGGACGCATTCTTCGCCTCGCTCACCCGGGTCCGCAACGTCATCCTGCCGTCGGCCGTCCGGTCCTGGCTGAACACTTCCCGCGGGCTGCTCACCGGCTTCATCTTGGTGCATCTCGGATTCCTGATCTTCGGCGCCCTGCTCTCCCTCCGCGGCGAGGCGTTCAGCGACACCTTCATCTACCGTGACTGGGCAGCGGCCGGGTTCAACGAAGCGAACCTCAGCGGCGGCCCCAGCCCGTGGGTCTACCCGATCCTCGCGCTGATCCCGATGGCGCTGGCAGGACTGGCCGGACCGGGACCGTTCTTTTTCCTCTGGGTGCTCATGACAACGCTTCTTAACGGATGGGGCCTGGCAAAACTGACTGACCGCGGCCGCAACCAGGACGCGATCCCCGCCGGCTGGTGGTGGCTGGTCTTTACGCTGCTGATGGGCTGGCTGGGTTTCGCACGCGTGGACGGCCTCACGGCGCCCATCGTTTTGGTCGCCCTCGCCTACGGGGTGGGCAGGCCGTTCATCGCTTCGGTCATCCTTGCCGCCGCCACGTGGGTGAAGGTCTGGCCGGCCGCCGTGATGCTTGCCCTCTTCGCCGTCGTGAAGAACCGGCTACTGGTGGTGCTGGCCGGTGTGGCGACTTCCGCGGTCGTAGTGGCCCTCGCCGCCGTCGTGGGCAGTGTGCCCAAGCTGCTGAACTTCCTGACCCAGCAGGGTGACAGGGGCATGCAGCTCGAGGCGACGTTCACCACCCCGTGGCTGTGGCTGTCCGTGCTGAATATCGGCGACTCGCGGATGTACATGAACACCGACATCAACTCGATGCAGGTGGACGGCCCCGGTACGGCCGTGATGTCCGTGCTGATGCAGCCGCTGCTGATCCTGGCCGCGCTGCTTGTCGCCGGTCTGACGTTCTGGGCCCTGCACAACGGCAAGCTCCACCACGACGCCAACGGCGGCGGCGTGGACCGCACCGAACTGCTGCTCGCCGGAGCCCTCACCCTCACCACCGCGTTTGTGGTCTTCAACAAAGTGGGTTCGCCCCARTTCATGGTGTGGCTGGCTCCCGCCGTGGCAGTGGGCCTGGCGCACAGCTGGCGTGAATGGCGGGTCCCCGCGGCCATGCTGATCGCCATCGCCGTGGCCACGTTCTTTATCTACCCGCTGTTCTACGATGCCCTGAGCCACAACAACCCGCTCATGGCCGGCGTGTTGACCATCCGCAACGTCCTCCTGGTGGTGCTCTTCCTGTGGTCCGTCCGGCGCCTGTACCTGCTGGGCAAAAAGACTCCTGCGTCCGTTCCCGCGCTCAAGGAGTCCTAAGATTTCCACGACGTTCTTCGACCGGCTGGTCAGTGCCCGCAGCAAGCTCGTGCCCGCGCCCATGGTGGACTGGTTCGCCCGTCCGTCCAGCGTCTGGTGGGGCTTCGCGGTCATCCACCTGTACTTCCTTGGCTGGATGGCGTCGTTTTTCCTGAACGGCAACACCTTCAGCGACACCGAGCAGTACCGGCAGTGGGCCATGGACGGCTACAACCCGGAAAGCCTGGACGGGAAGATCAGTCCGTGGGTGTACCCGGTCCTGGCACAGATCCCGATCTTCCTCGCGAACATCGCCGGGCCCAGCCTTTACCTGCTCTGCTGGTTCCTGATCATCACCGCCCTCAACGCCGTCGGCCTCGCGTTTTTGACCCGTGGACCGCGGACAGTGCGCGGCATTGCCCCGGCCTGGTGGTGGCTGTTTTTCACCGTCTTTATGGGGTACCTCAGCTTCGCCCGGGTGGAGGGAATTACGGCTCCCATCGTCCTGATCGCCCTGCTCTACGCGGCTGAACGCCCTGTGGTGGCGGGTGTGCTGCTGAGCGTTGCCACCTGGATCAAGGTGTGGCCGGCGGCCGTCCTCGTGCCAATTGTGATTGCCAGCCGGAAGCGGATCCAGGTGCTGACCGCCGGCATCGCGGTCACCGCCGTCGTAGGCCTGGGCACCTACCTGTCCGGCGGCCTGCCCCACATCCTGGACTTCCTCACCAACCAGGGCGAGCGGGGCATGCAGCTTGAGGCCACCTTCTCCACGCCGTGGGTGTGGCTGAGCGTGTTCAACATCGCCGGCTCCAAGATGGCGGACAACACGGCCATCAACTCCACCGAAGTCTACGGACCCGGCGCATCGGTGGCCGCCTTCCTGATGCAGCCGTTGCTCATCGTCGCCGCCGTGGTGGCCGCGATCCTGCTGATCCGGGCGCTGAAGCGCGGCGCCGAGCGGGAGGAGCTCTTCCTCGAAGGCGCGCTCATGATGACCACGGCCTTCATCGTGTTCAACAAGGTGGGCTCGCCGCAGTTCATCATCTGGCTGGCGCCGGTGATCATCGCCGGGCTGACCCACGACTGGGACCGCTGGAAAGTCCCTGCCGCCCTGCTGATGGGGATCGCCATGACCACGTTCGTGATCTACCCGCTGTTCTACACCCCGCTCATCCACGCCCACCCCGTGATGGCTGCCATCCTCACCACCCGCAACGTGCTCCTGGTGGTGCTGCTCTGGTGGTCCGTGAAGCGGACCGCCGAACTTGGCCGGAAGACGACGGCGGTGCCGCAGGCGCGGGCCGCCTGAGCCTTCGGAAGGACTTATCGAAACCCGCCGAACAATCCGGTGGGCAGCGGCACGGCATCCCGAGGGGGCGGCGCAGGGGTTGACCGTCGGGCAGGGCCCAGGTCGGTGATATGTGCCATGCCGGCGCACTCACGCACTGCGGCAATTCCGGCGACAGCCGCGGGCTTGTCCTCAAAAGCCTCGGAGATCGCCACCACCGTTCCGTCAGGCGCGGTCAGTCGGAACCTGAAATGTGATTCCGCGTCGACGAATAGTTCAAACAAGCTGGCCATGGGTATCCTCCCGGTCAGCGGGCTCGTGCCCGCGCGGCGACAATGCCGCAATAGGTCCGACGGCGCTGTCGGGTTTTTCGGACCTCGTCAAGTCGATAGATCCCTCATGGATCGATCATCACCTGCCCAACAAGCTTGCCGCAGGCAATCATTCCGTTGCAAGGGTGGCCGGGCAATCAACAGGCAAAACCCATGGAATTCACAGGCAGGACGGTTGCCACCCGTGTCACAAAACAGCACCCTGCCTTCGACCGCGCGGCCAGAGGGGCCTACCCCAATAGGTAGTTTGAACCATCCCGAATTAGCGTTTCGCCTCCCTGCAAAAGACTGGACGATGGATGTCAGGACCACCCGTCCACACCCACCTGTAGTTCTCAACAGAAAGAAAACACCATCATGAAGCTTCAAGTTGCTATCGACCTCCTGACCACCGAAGCCGCCCTTGAACTCGCCGGCCAGGTCGCCGAATTCGTTGACATCATCGAGCTCGGTACCCCGCTGAT
>NZ_JBFTPV010000034.1:0-18231 GCF_056398665.1 Pseudarthrobacter sp. 01T43
ATCACCGTCCTGGACGGCCAGCCCGGCGCCGGCGGCTACCGCGAACACGACATCCTCGTGGTCGGCGAAAACGGAGCCGAAAACATCACCAAGTTCCCCTTCGGCCCCGAACACAACATCATCGGAGCCTGACAACCGCTGGTTGAGCCTGCTGAAACCCCGGCAGGCTCAACCACCCGTTGCAGACCGCACTCAACAAGGAGCATCGCAAGTATGGACAAGCCAGTATTTCTGGAAGACCTGGACGCCTTCGCGTACCGCGAAGCCCTGGCATCCGGGGAGGCGATCGTCCTCATCCCCGTCGGATCCTTGGAGCAGCACGGGCCGCATCTGCCTCTGGGTACGGACACCATCTTGTCCTCCCGCTTTGCGGAGGGGGTCGCCAGGCGAGTGGATGCACTGGTTGCCCAGCCCGTCGCCTACGGGTACAAATCGCAGCAGAAGTCCGGCGGCGGCAACCACCTTTCCGGTACAACCAGCCTGGACGGAGCCACCCTCATTGGTGTGGCACGCAACCTGGTTAAGTCCTTCCTTAACCAGGGCGTCCGGCACGTGGTTTTCATCAACGGCCACTTCGAGAACTACCAGTTCCTGTACGAAGGAATTGACCTCGCCCTGGAAGAGCTGGGACTCAAACCCGGAGCCGATCAGAGTGTGCTGCTGCTCTCTTACTGGGATTTCGTCAGCCAGGACACCCTGACGCAGGTCTACCCCGGTGGCTTCCCGGGCTGGGACATCGAGCACGGCGGCGTCCTGGAAACCTCGCTTATGCTCCACCTGGAGCCGGCGAGGGTTGCCATGGGGCGGTTGGTGGACGGTCCTGCCGCGGTCCTGCCGCGCTTCGACAGGCTGCCGGTCGTGCCGGAGCGCACGCCGGCCACAGGCTGCCTGTCGTCGGCAGCCGGGTCCAGCGCAGCCAAGGGCGAGCTGCTCTACGGCCAGGTCGTTGATGACCTTGCTGCAGACCTCGCGAGCGAACTGGTCCGCGAATCCGTGGACGCGGTTACCGCCTGATCCACCCCGCGCGCCCCCACAGACGGCCATCCCTTCCCGGGATGGCCGTCTTTTGCTCCGCCTGATTTCACCCCCGGGCGACCTACTTGAGAGTATGGACCATGGCTGCGAACAATGAACGCGAACCCGACGTCGACGCGGAGACGGGCCAGCACGGCGGCGTCCAGTCCGTGGACCGGGCCCTCGCGGTCCTGGAAATCCTGGCACGGGACGGTCACGCCGGCGTGAGCGACATCGCCGAGGAGATGGGAATCCACAAATCCACAGTCTCCAGGCTGCTGGGTTCGCTGGTGAGCCGGGAGATGGTCCACCAGAACACCGAACGCGGAAAGTACCAGCTTGGCTTCGGCATCCTGCGGCTGGCCAGTTCCATCCCCGGCCGGCTCAGCCTGGTGCGGGAAGCCGGGCCAGTCATGGAGGGCCTGGCGGACCAGTTCAAGGAAACCGTGAACCTCGCCGTACTGCGCTCCAACTTCGCGGTCAATGTGGACCAGGCCATGGGGCCGTCCACTCTGGCGACGTATGACTGGGTGGGCAGCTTGACCCCCCTCCACGCCACGTCGAGCGGAAAGGTCCTGCTGGCGGCGCTGTCCGCGGATGAGCGGGACCGGATCCTGAAAGAGACGGGGCTGCCGGCCCGGACTCCGCGGACCATCACCAACCGGGGAAAGCTGGAGAACGAGCTGATCAAAGTCGCCCGTGACGGCTACGGCGTGACTTTGGAAGAATTCGAAATCGGCATCAACTCCATGTCCGTGCCGGTGTATAGCCACTTGGGAGCGGTCATTGGTGCCATCAGCATCTCCGGTCCCGCCTTCCGTTTCGACCCCGAGAAGGAGCCGGGGCTCGTCGAGGGAATTAAGGAGGCCGGCCTCCAGGTCAGCGCAAAGATGGGCTACACCCGGCGCTAAACACGAGACCGGAGGGCGGGCCTGTCGAAGGGTTTCGACAAGCTCAACCACCGGCTATTGTGTGCAGACCCTCAGGAGGCGCGGCTTACCGGGGACTCATTCCGTTCGAGGGTTGCTGCCCGTTCCTCCAGCGGCGCGGTGTCCGCGGTAAGGCCCGTCCGCACCTCTCCTGACTGGGCGACGTCGCCCACCTTTTCCTGTACCCAGTCGTGGAAAGCGGCGATGTGGTGCTCGCTCGGGACCAGCACGCCGCCCTTGGCATAGGTCTTCGAGGCCATGCCGGGCTGGCAGCGTTCGCAGGCGTCGAAGTCCTGCATGTTGACCCGGTGGAACAGCTCCACCGAAGAGGTGACATCCTTGCCACTCTCAACCACCGAGGGCAGGTACAGCCAGTCGCATTCAACAATGGTGTGGTCCGCGGACATGGGAAACATGCGGTGGATGATCACGTGGTCCGGGACCAGGTTCACAAACACCGTTGGCTTGATGGTGATGGCGTAGTAGCGGCGGTCCTGGTCATCTTCGATTCCCGGGATCAGGTCCAGCCCCTCGGAACCATCAATGGTAAAGCCCTTGATGCCCTCGCCGAACTCCGCGCCGTGGCCCACAAAGTACTGGGCTGCCAGGCCGTCGGCGAACTCCGGCAGGACCTCCGTCAGTTCCGGGTGGATGGTGGCGCAGTGGTAGCACTCCATGAAGTTCTCGATGATGAGCTTCCAGTTCGCCTTCACGTCATAGCGGATGCGGCGGCCGACGCTGAGGTTGGCTACGTCGTAGCCTTCGATTGCCTTCAGATCGCCGAGCCGTTCCTCGATGGCGCCCATGACGTCTTCTTCGAACGACGGCGGCTCGTCCGCAAGGCAAACCCACACGTAGCCGAGGTACTCGCGGACGTGGACCTTGACCAGGCCGTACTCGTCCCGGTCGATGTCCGGCATTTTGGTCAGGTTGGGCGCAGCGATGAGCTTGCCCTCAAAGTCATAGGTCCAGGCGTGGTACGGGCACTGGAACGAACGGGCGGCTTCGCCCTGTTCCTCCATGCACAGCTTCACGCCGCGGTGCCGGCACACGTTGTAGAACGCGCGGATGGCGCCCTTGCGGGTGCGGCTGATCAGCACGCTCTCGCGCCCGATCTGAACTGTCTTCCACGCGCCGGGCTTGGCCAGGTCCGAGGAACGGATGGCGCAGAACCACATCTGCTCAAAGATCCGCTCCTGCTCGGCCCGGAACACGGCCTGATCCACATAGGTGTAGCCGGGGAGCGTGGGAATCAGACTCGGGGCACTAACCTCAACAGACAATTTGTCCTCCTAGCGAACAACGAACAACGGCAAAGCTTGTGTGGATAGGTATTGGTTTGGGTGTGGGAACGGGTGTTAATGCACGACGCCGGCCCCCATGAGTGCGTGCGCACCCTGCTGGGCGGGTGGTTCCGCGGGTGGTGCGGGGGTTGCGACCGGGGGAGTAGCCGGTGCCGGGGCAGCCGCCGCCAGGCTGCGGCGCCACTTGGTAAAGAGCCGCGGCTGGTTCATTCCCAGCACGGCCACGGGGACATCCTCGCGGTAGTAGACGGCCAGGCAACTGTGCGTCAGGGCGTCGCCGGCTTCGATCTCCAGCCGGTCATACCCTGCTGAATGGCCCGCGAACTGCAGCTTGACGCCGTGCTGGTCGGACCAGAAATAGTGCTGCTTGGCCGGCTTGGGCACGGCGTCGGCGTCCAGCAGGGCCTCGACGGCCACGGCTGCCCGTTCCAAGGCGCCGGTCCAGTGCTCCATCCGGCGGTGCGTACCGGTTGTGTCGTCGAACCAGGCGGCGCAGTCACCCACGGCGACAATGCCCGGCACGCTCGTGCGGCCCATGGCATCGCACACCACACCGCCGGTCACCTCCAGGCCGGAGCCCTCAAGCCAGCCGGTGTTTGGTTCTGCTCCGATGCCCACCACCACCACGTCGGCGCCCACGTAGCGTCCGCCGCGGAGCCGGAGGCCGGTGACGTTGCCTTCGCCGCTATAGAAGTCCTCTATTACGGCAGAGGAAATGAGTTCAACCCCGTTGGCGGCGTGCAGCCCTGCCACCACGCCGCCCATCTCAGTTCCGAGCTGTGCGGCGAAAGGCACGGACTTCATGTCGATGATGGTTACTTCCATGCCCCGCGATGCGGCGGCAGAGGCAACCTCCGCGCCGATGAAGCCGGCGCCGATCACGGCCATCCTGCTTCCGGGCACCAGCTCGGGGGCCAAGCTCTGTGCATCCGTGAGGGTGCGAAGGGTAAAGACATTGCTCAGCCCGGCCAGCGTGGGCATTTGCCGCGCCCTCGCTCCGGTACTGATCACGATGCCGTCGGCTTCAACAGTGCGGCCGTCCTTAAGGAGGACGGTCCGGGACTCAGCATCGAGGGAGGCTGCCCCACTGCCCAGAAGCCATTCAGCATCCAGCCCGTCGTCGTCGGACTCCAATGAAAGGTCCTCTGCGGCGACCTTGCCAAGCAGGAAGTCCTTGGACAGCGGCGGACGGTCGTACGGGCGGTGGGGTTCATCGCCAATGATGACCAGCCGTCCGGTAAAGCCTTGGGCGCGGGCTGCCCGGGCGGCGGCAAGGCCAGCCAGGGAGGCTCCCACAATCGCAAGCGTCTGCATTTCGACGTTTCCCTTCAATTGCCTTTTACGCAACAACAATCGCAATAAGCAACAGAGTGATCCATGCCACGTCCACTGTCAAGAGGTGGTCGCAGAAGGAGCCGGGGGTCCGCAGCAGAAGAGAAAAGCCTTGACAAGCGGTGTGACCTACCGCACTCTGTTGCTTATTGCGATTGCTGTTGTTCACTACGGAACTAGACGTTAGTCGCCATACCCGAGGCTCCTGAACAAAGAAGAGGTCCACCCATGCACAAGGCATGTCCGCTCAGCGAACTGGCACCCGGGGAAGCGCTGCGCTTGAATACGTCGCCGCCCATCGCCGTCTTCCACACCGAAGAAGGCGAGCTCTTTGCCATTGATGACACCTGCACCCACCAGGACGCTTCCCTGGCGGACGGCTGGGTGGAGGACTGCTGGGTCGAATGCCCGCTCCATGCCTCCAGGTTCAACTTGCGCACGGGAAGCGTCGACGCGCCGCCGGCCAAGCTGCCGGTCCGCTCGCACGAAGTCTACGTGATCGACGGCGACATCATGGTCACCGAATCAACGGAGGTTCCCAACCTCCCGCCCGGCCTGACCGTTGACGGCCACGTCTAGCACCAGCCCATGCATCAGAACCAAAGGGTCGCTGCCCGGTGATGAAACGAGCAGCGACGCCAACGCCAGCAACCAGGAGAGCACCCCGTGACCACAGTCATTGAAAGCCGCCCAGCGGGCGCAGCGACGGCCGTAGCGGGCCCCACGACGCCCCTCGCCAAGTCCCGCGCGGTGAAATTCGTGCTCACTCTGGCCTGCCCCGAGCGTCCCGGCATCGTACGGGCGGTCACCGCTTTCCTGGCCGACCGCGGCTTCGACATTGTGGAGCACCAGCAGTTCGATGACCACGTCAGCGGCAATCTTTACCTGCGTACCGCCTTCACCGGAGGCTTCCCTGGTGACGGTGACCGGGCCCGTCAGGAGGACGGCAGGGCCGCAGCGGGCCTCAGCGCCGAGTTTGGGCCTACGGCCGAGGAATTCGGCATGGATTTCACCATCCACGACGGGACACCGCAGCGGCTCATGGTGATGGTCTCAAAGTTCGGGCACTGCCTCAACGACCTCATTTTCAGGTGGCAGGCCGGCAGCCTTGGTGCGGAGATCGCCGTCGTGGTTTCCAACCACGAGGACCTGCGCCCCATGGCGGAAACGGCGGGTCTGCCCTTCATTCACGTCCCGGTGACGGCGGACACCAAGCCGCAAGCCGAGGCGCGTCTGCTGGAACTCGTGGCCGAGTACAACGCGGACCTGGTGGTCCTGGCCCGCTACATGCAGGTCCTCTCCAACGATCTGTGCACCAGCCTGCGGGGCCGGGCCATCAACATCCACCACTCGTTCCTGCCCGGTTTCAAGGGCGCCAAGCCGTACCACCAGGCCTACGACCGCGGGGTGAAGCTCGTCGGAGCTACCGCGCACTACGTCACTCCGGACCTCGATGAGGGGCCCATCATCGAGCAGGAGGTCTTTCGGGTGGACCACAGCCTGGATCCCGATGCTTTGGTGACCGTGGGGCGGGACGCCGAATCGCAGGCCCTGTCCCGGGCGGTCAAGTGGCATTGCCAGCACCGCGTCCTCCTCAACAACACCCGCACCGTCGTATTCCGCTAATTTTCCGCAAACGCGAACCAGGAGAACCACTGAACATGAGCGCATCACCACGCGTCGTCATCATCGGCGCCGGCATCGTCGGTACCAACCTTGCGGACGAACTCGCCAGCCGCGGCTGGAACAACATCACGGTGGTCGAACAGGGCCCGCTGGAGCTGGCGGGCGGCTCCACCTCGCACGCCCCCGGCCTGGTCTTCCAGACCAACCCGTCCAAGACCATGACGGAGTTCGCCAGCTACACGGTGGACAAGCTGCTCTCCCTCAGCGCCGACGGAGTGTCCTGCTTCAACCAGCTCGGCGGACTTGAGCTGGCCACCACCGAGACCCGGCTGAAGGACCTTAAGCGCAAGCTCGGCTACGCCTCTTCCTGGGGCATCGATGGCCGGCTCATCGACGCGGACGAATGCGAGAAGCACTGGCCGCTGCTGAAGAGCGGGGCCTTTGCTGACGGCCGCCAAGTCCTCGGCGGCCTGTACGTCCCGTCGGACGGCCTCGCGTCAGCCGCACGTGCGGTCCAGTTGCTGATCAGCCGGACCCGGGAGGCGGGGGTGACCTACCTGGGTTCCACCGCCGTCACGGGCATCCAACAGACTGCAGGCAAGGTCACCGGCGTCGAAACGGCCGACGGCGTGATCCCCGCGGACATCGTGGTGTCCTGCGCAGGCTTCTGGGGCCGCGAGCTCGGCAAGATGGTGGGCATGAAGGTGCCGCTGCTTCCGCTGGCTCACCAGTATGTGAAGACCACGCCACTTCCGGAGCTGAGGGACAGCAACGAGATGCCCAACGGCGCCAGCAAGCCCATCCTGCGCTACCAGGACCGGGACCTCTACTACCGCGAGCACGGCGACCGCATCGGCATCGGCAGCTACGCCCACCGTCCCATGCCCGTCGATATGAACGCTCTTCCGAAGATCGGCGCCGGCGAGATGTCCGAGCACCGCATGCCGTCCCGGCTCGACTTCACCCTTGAAGATTTTGCCTCTTCGTGGGAGGACAGCCAGGAGCTGCTTCCTGCACTGCGCCGGGCGCAAATCGAGGACGGCTTCAACGGGATCTTCTCCTTCACCCCCGACGGCGGCCCGCTGATGGGCGAGTCGCCCGACGTCGAGGGTTTCTTCGTCGCCGAGGCCGTCTGGGTGACGCACTCGGCCGGTGTAGCCAAGGCCATGGCCGAACTGATCATCGACGGCCACTCGCGCACCGACCTGCACGGGTGCGAGCTCACGCGCTTCGAGAAGGTCCAGACCAGCGACGCGTACGTTAGCGAAACGTCCCAGCAGAACTTCGTGGAGATCTACGACGTGCTGCACCCGCTGCAGCCCAAGGAATCCCCCCGGGACCTGCGGGTAAGCCCGTTCAACGTCCGGCAGAAGGAACTGGGGGCATTCTTCCTGGAGTCCGCCGGCTGGGAGCGGCCGCACTGGTTCGAAGCCAACCGCGGCCTGCTTGAGGTGCTGCCCGCCGAATGGCAGCCGCCGGAGCGCGACGAGTGGTCCGCCCTGTTCTCTTCCCCCATCTCCGCGGCCGAAGCGTGGAAGACGCGCACCGCCGTCGGGCTCTACGACATGACTCCCCTGAAGCGGCTGGCCGTCGCCGGGCCCGGGGCCCAGGACCTGCTGCACCGGCTCAGCACCGGAAACATCACCAAAAAACCCGGTGCCGTGACGTACTGCCTCCTGCTGGAGCACAACGGCGGGATCCGCAGCGACGTGACCGTCGCCCGGCTCGCGGAGGAACAGTTCCAGCTCGGCGTGAACAGCAACGTGGACTTCGACTACCTGCGTGTCGAGGCCAGGAAGCAGTCGGCAGCCGACCCGGCCCATTGGGTGCACGTCTCGGACATCACCGGCAGCACGTGCTGCATCGGGCTGTGGGGTCCGCTGGCCCGTGAAGTGATGGGCAAGGTCAGCGCCGATGACCTGAGCAACGACGGCCTGAAATACTTCCGGACCAAGGAAATTTCCGTCGGCGGCATCCCCGTCACGGCCATGCGGCTCTCCTACGTGGGTGAGCTCGGTTGGGAGCTCTACACCACCGCAGAGTACGGACTGAAGCTCTGGGACCTGCTGTACGAAGCCGGGCAGGAGCACGGCATCATCGCGGCCGGCCGCGGCGCGTTCAACAGCATGCGGCTTGAGAAGGGCTACCGGTTGTGGGGCACGGACATGACTTCCGAGCACCACCCCTACCAGTCCGGCCTCGGCTTCTCGGTCGCCAAGGACAAGGTGGGCTTCGTGGGGGCGGAGGCCCTCGCCGAACGCCGTACGCAACCCGCTGCAGTGCAGCTGCGCTGCCTGACGGTCGACGACGGGACATCGGTGGTGCTGGGCAAGGAACCCGTGTATTTCAAGGGCGAAGCCGCCGGCTACGTGACCAGCGCAGCCTACGGCTACACGGTGCAGCGGCCGATCGCCTATGCCTGGCTCCCGGCCGGCGCCGCCGAGGGCGATGCCGTGGAAATCGAATACTTCGGCACCCGGATCGCAGCAACGGTTAGCCCCGAGCCGCTGGTGGACCCGGGCATGGAACGCCTGCGCGGCTGAACCGGGGCCCATCCTGGCCCCTTCACACGACTCCCAGACCACGCCCCAAGGAGATTACCTGATGACGAACGAGAGCTACGACTACGTGATTGTCGGCGGCGGAAGCGCCGGATCCGTCCTCGCGGACAGGCTGAGTGCAGACGGGACGCACACTGTGCTGGTCCTCGAAGCCGGACGCAGCGACTACCCGTGGGACCTTTTCATCCAGATGCCGGCAGCGCTGACCTTCCCCAGCGGCAACAGGTTCTACGACTGGCAATACGAGTCCGACCCCGAACCCCACATGCACGGGCGGCGGATCGCGCACGCCCGCGGCAAGGTCCTGGGCGGCTCCAGTTCCATCAACGGGATGATTTTCCAGCGCGGCAACCCTCTGGACTACGAGCGCTGGGGAGCCGACGCCGGAATGGAGACCTGGGACTTCGCCCACTGCCTGCCCTACTTCAAGCGGATGGAAAATGCGCTGGCCTCCGCTCCGGACGACGAGCTGCGCGGCCACGACGGACCTCTGGTCCTGGAGCGCGGGCCGGCCCGCAATCCCCTGTTCCAAGCCTTCTTCCGGGCTTCGGTGGAAGCCGGGCACAAGCGAACGGATGACGTCAACGGCTATCGGCAGGAGGGCTTCGGTCCGTTCGACCGGAACGTGCACAAGGGCCAGCGGCTCTCGGCATCCCGCGCCTACCTGCGCCCCAACAAGGGCCGGAAGAACCTGACCGTCCGCACCAGGGCGCTTGCTGCCGAGGTCAATTTCGACGGCACGACGGCCACGGGGGTCACGTACCGCCGGAACGGCCGGCTGCACACCGTCGATGCCAAGGAAGTGCTGCTCTGCGGCGGCGCGATCAATACGCCCCAGTTGCTGCAGCTCTCCGGCGTGGGGGATGCGGCCCACTTGAAGTCGCTGGGCATCAAGCCGGTAGTGGACCTGCCGGGCGTCGGCGAGAACCTGCAGGACCACCTGGAAGTGTACGTTCAGCACGCCTGCAAGCAGCCGGTTTCCATGCAGCCGTACCTCAGCCTGTGGCGCTACCCGCTGATCGGCCTCCAGTGGCTGCTCCGCCGGCAGGGACCGGCAGCCACCAACCACTTCGAAGGCGGCGGCTTCGTCCGCTCCAACGAGGATGTCTCCTACCCCAACCTGATGTTCCATTTCCTGCCGGTGGCAGTGCGCTACGACGGCCAGAAGGCCGATGCCAAGCACGGGTACCAGGTCCATGTCGGTCCCATGTACTCCGACGCCCGGGGCAGCCTGAAGATCACTTCCACGGATCCGGCCGCCCACCCCTCCATGCAGTTCAACTACCTCTCCACAGAACAGGACCGGCGGGAATGGGTGGAGGCCGTCAGGGTCACCCGCGACATCCTCTCCCAGCCGGCACTGGGTCCCTTCAGCGGCGGCGAGCTCTCGCCCGGCCCGTCCGTCCAGACGGACGAGGAGATCCTCGACTGGGTGGCGCGGGACGCGGAAACGGCCCTGCACCCCTCCTGCACGGCCAAGATGGGTCCCGCCTCCGACCCCCTGGCGGTGGTGGACCCGCTCACCATGAAAGTGCATGGCACAACAGGGCTCCGCGTGGCGGACGCCTCTGCCATGCCCTACGTGACCAACGGCAACATCTACGCGCCTGTCATGATGCTGGCGGAGAAGGCTGCGGACCTGATCCTGGAACGTACGCCTCTGACGCCCGAGCACGCGGACTTCTACCGGCACGCCACCGCTGCGGCTCCCGAAGCCGCACCAACCCTGGGCCGCGCATGAGCGGCGTTCAGCTTGCCGGCAGCAGCGGACGGACCGCAACGGATCAGGTGCCGGCGGCGGTACGTGGCCTGTTCGTGGACGGCCGGTGGGCCCGGGCGGCCGCGGCACGAACGCGCAGCATCACGTGCCCGGCCGACGGCCGGCACGTCGCCGAGGTGGCCGAATGCGCTGCCACCGACGCCAGGGAAGCAGTCGCCAGCGCCCGCCGGGCGTTTGACGGCGGAGCGTGGCCTGGCACCAGTGAAAAGGAACGCGGACAGGTCCTGCTCCGCACCGCCGAGCTGCTGGAACGTGACAAGGCCCTTTACGCCCGGGCCGAGGCCCTCGACACAGGCAAGCGCTACGTCGAAGCGGAATACGACATCGACGATATCGCCGCCTGTTTCCGGTACTACGGCGGCATCGCCGGAACGGGCGCCGGCCGCGTGATCGATACGGGGGTCCCGGGAACCATCAGCCGGGTGGTCCACGCCCCGGTGGGCGTGTGCGGGCTCATCACGCCATGGAACTACCCCCTTCTGCAGGCATCATGGAAGGTGGCCCCCGCCCTGTTGGCCGGCAATACCTTCATCCTCAAGCCCAGTGAGCTGACTCCCTCCACCTCCATCCTGCTGATGGAGACCCTCCTCGAGGCCGGGCTGCCGGCAGGGGTCGCCAACCTGGTCACCGGCACCGGACCCGAGGTGGGTGCGGTCCTGAGCGAAAGCCCGGACGTTGACCTGGTCTCTTTCACCGGCGGCCTGGCCACCGGGATCAACATCATGAAGACGGCCGCCAATACTGTCAAGCGGGTTGCCTTGGAACTGGGCGGGAAGAATCCGAACATTGTCTTCGCCGACGCCGACCGTGAATCGGCCCTGGACAACGCCCTCACCGCGGTGTTCCTGCATTCGGGGCAGGTGTGCTCGGCCGGCACCAGGCTCATCATCGAGGAATCGATCCACGACGGGTTCGTGGCGGAGCTGGTACGGCGTGCGCAGGCCATACGGCTTGGTGGTCCCTTCGATGAGCTCGCGGAGACCGGGCCGCTCATCTCGGCTGCACACCGTGACAAAGTCCACGCCTATGTCCAGGCCGGCATTGAGGAAGGAGCCACCCTCCTGTGCGGCGGCTATATCCCGGACACCGGCGCGATTGCGTCCGGCAGCTACTACCCGCCCACCGTCCTGGACGGGTGCCACACCTCCATGGGCGTAGTCCAGGATGAGTCGTTCGGACCGGTCCTGACCGTGGAGACCTTCAGCACGGAGCAGGAAGCCATCAAGCTGGCCAACGACACCGCCTACGGACTGGCCGGCGCCGTCTGGACAACGGACGGATCGCGGGCGCAACGCGTGGCCGGCGCCCTCCGCCACGGCACCGTGTGGATCAACGACTACCACCCGTACGTACCCCAGGCCGAGTGGGGCGGATTCGGCAAGTCCGGAAACGGCCGCGAACTGGGGCTCCAAGGTCTCGCAGAGTACCGCGAAACCAAGCACATCTGGCAAAACATCAACCCCAAGCCCAGCCACTGGTTCGAGCCTCCCAAGGCAGGAGTACAGCAATGAACAGCCCCGACATCTCAGTGCGTAACCTATGGAAGGTCTTCGGACCCGGGGGCGATAAGATCCCCAACAATCCAGAGCTCTCGGCCCTTAACTCCGCGGAGCTGCTGGAACGCACCGGCTGTGTGGGAGCGGTCCGCGACCTGAGCTTCGACGTGGCCAAGGGCGAGGTCTTTGTGGTCATGGGGCTTTCCGGATCCGGCAAATCCACCCTGATCCGCTGCCTGACCCGGCTGATAGAGCCCACATCCGGACAGGTCCTGGTGGACGGGAAGGACGTCCTGCAGGCAGGCGTCGCCGAGCTGCGCGAATTGCGCCGGCGGAAGATGTCCATGGTGTTCCAGCACTTCGGCCTCCTCCCTCACCGCACCGTGCTGGACAACGTCTCTTATGGGCTGCAGATCCGCGGGGCGGCCAAGAACGAACGCTACGCCAGGGCACGGGAAATCATCGAGCTGGTTGGCCTGAAAGGCTACGAGCAGCACTACCCGGACCAGCTGTCCGGCGGAATGCAGCAGCGCGTCGGCCTGGGCCGGGCCCTGGCCGGGGATCCGGACACGATCCTCTTCGATGAACCCTTCTCCGCACTGGATCCGCTCATCCGCCGCGACATGCAGGCGGAAGTCATCCGGCTGCACAAGGAAATGGGCAAGACCATGGTGTTCGTGACTCACGACCTCTCTGAGGCGCTCAAGCTCGGAGACCGCATCCTGATCATGCGCAACGGCGAGAAGGTCCAGTGCGGCACGGGGGACGAGCTGGTGGGGTCCCCGGCGGACAAGTACATTGAGGATTTTGTGTCCGAAGTCCCACGCGCGGATGTCCTGACGCTGAAATGGATCACCCAGCCTGTGGCCGCGGGAACGCCGGGAGACGCGCCGGTCCTCAGTTCCCGGCTGATCATCCGGGATGCCATAGCGGCGGTCATGCACTCCTCCAGCCCTGTCCTCGTGGAGGATGCCGGCCGGATCACAGGGCAGATCGACCGCGACAGCATCCTTTCGGTGCTGCAGCCGGCAGAAGCAGCGGCCTAATGTCCATCCTCGTCCGTGATCGAGCTACGATTCAGCCCACACCGGCCGCTGTCCGTGAGCCCCGCCGCCGGCCCAGCCGGCGCACACTTCTCCTGGCAGGCGCCGCCGTCGTCTGGATCCTGGGGTTCCTTATCCTGCGCGGAACGTCCACCCTGACGCTGCCCGCCTCAGAGCTGACGGACCTGCACCGGTCCCTGAACCAGTTCAACGCATGGGTAGCAGCGAACCGAGCAGACAACCCCGTCTTCCTGTACGTCTTCACGCCCTTGCGGGCCGCCGTCGACGCGGTTGCCAACCTGTTCATCACCACCTTTGCCGCGAGCACCACAGGCCTGCGCCTGCCGGAAATCGGCTGGCTGGGAACCGTGGGCCTGCTGGGTTGGATCGCCTTCGCGGTCGGCAACGCGCGGGTCGCGGTGCTGACTGTCGCCGTCTTTATGTTCTTCGGCCTCCAGGGCCTGTTCCTCGAAGCTACCTATACATTCGCCCTTGTCCTCACCGCCGTGCTCCTGACCCTGCTGGTCGGGATCCCGCTCGGCGTTCTGGGCGGCATCTACGGCAGAGTCGCCAAGGTGATCACGCCCGTACTGGACTTCATGCAGACGCTGCCCACCTTTGTGTATCTGGCCCCGCTTGCCCTGATCTTCCTCATCGGCCCGGCGTCGGCCGTCATAGCCACCGTGATCTATGCTGCCCCGCCCGTGATCCGGCTGACAGCACACGGCATCCGCGCCATCCCGGAAAACACCCGCGAAGCCTCCGATTCGCTGGGTACAACGGGCCTGCAACGGCTGGTCACCCTGCAGCTTCCCATGGCCCGGCGGACCATCGTCATGGGAATCAACCAGAGCACCATGGCCGCCCTGTCCATGGTCACCATCGCGGCGCTGATCGCGGCGCCTGGGCTTGGCCAGGTGGTGGTGCGGGCGCTGCAGTCGCTCGACGTCGGCACAGCTGTCAACGCCGGGCTCTCCATTGTCCTGCTCGCGATCGTGCTGGACCGGGTCACCACCGCCGCCAGCCGCCGCGCAGACCCGGTGACGGCCCGGAATCGCAGGGTTTCCCGCAGGACCAGGTACATCCTCCTCGGCATCACCCTTGGAGTGGCACTGGCCATGGTGCAGCTCTCCCGGAGCATGCTGTGGGCAGCATCATTCCCCAAGGACCTCAACATCGGTCCGGTCATCGTCCAGGCGGTGGCCTCGGCCAGCCAGTGGATGCAGGCCAACCTCTCCCTGTTCACGGTGTCCTTCCGGGAAGCCGTCACCACCGGAATCCTCAACCCGTTCCAGTCGCTGCTCACGGATACTCCCTTCTTCATCCTCGTGGCCGTCATCGCCATCGCCGCCTACGCGCTGGGCGGATGGAAGCTCGCTGCCCTGACCACGGCCTGCCTGGGCGTGATCATCTACCTCGGCCTCTGGAGCGACTCCATGGTCACCCTTGCCGGAACCCTGGTAGCCACCGCAGTTGTTATGGTCCTGGGCATCATCTTCGGGGTGGCCATGGGCCGGTCCGAGCGGGTGGACCAGATCATGCGTCCCATGCTGGATGCGGGCCAGACCATGCCCGCTTTTGTGTATTTGGTGCCGTTCCTAGGCCTATTCGGGGCCACCCGGTTCACGGCGATCATCGCCGGCATCATCTATGCCGCGCCCGTCGCCATCAAGATCACGGCTGATGGCATCGCGGCAATTTCCCCCACTGTTGTCGAAGCTGCCGTTGCCAGCGGCTCAACGCCCTGGCAGGTCATCACCAAGGTCCAGCTTCCGATGGCCAGGCAGACCCTGGCCCTCGCCGCCAATCAGGGTCTGATCTATGTCCTGGCCATGGTGGTGGTCGGCGCACTCGTGGGCGCAGGAGGCCTCGGATACGACGTCGTCGCCGGCTTCGTCCAAAGCGCGCTCTTCGGCAAGGGCCTCGCCGCAGGCGTCGCCATCGTCTTCCTCGGCATCCTGCTCGACAGGATGACGCAGGCTGCCGCAGCCACCCCGGTGCGGAAAATCCCCTCCACCAAGTCCAGAACAACGTAACGGCATCACCGCCCTGCGCCCCGGCGCAGGGCATCCCGGACCCCCAGGCATTCCCCCCCGACAAGGAGACCTCATGATGAAAAAAGCTGGACTGCTGTTGAAACGAACTGTCCCGGCGGTGGCCGGAGCTGCTGCTGCCGCACTGCTCCTGGCAGGTTGCGGCGGCGCCTCGGTGAACCAGGTGGCTGCTGCCACCGGTGCCGCCGATGCGTCCTGCGGAAGTGTAAATGTAGCGATGAACGCCTGGGTGGGGTACACGGCCAATGCCGCTGTGTACAGCTACGTGGCGAAGAACAAACTTGGCTGCAGCGTGGTCCAGAAGGACCTGAACGAGCAGATCTCCTGGCAGGGCTTTGCCTCCGGCGAGGTGGACGTCGTTATGGAAAACTGGGGCCACGCAGATCTGGCCAAGCAGTACATTACGGATCAGAAAGTGGCTGTCGACGCCGGCCCCACCGGCAACGAAGGCCACATCGGCTGGTACGTGGCGCCATGGATGGCAGAAAAATACCCGGACATCACCGACGGGAAAAACCTGAACAAGTACGCGTCCATGCTCGCCACCTCAGAGTCCGGCGGCAAAGGCCAGTTGCTCGACGGCGATCCCGCCTTCGTCACTAACGACGAGGCCCTTGTGAAGAACCTCAACCTGGACTACAAGGTGGTGTTCTCCGGCTCGGAGGCCGCCCTGATCCAGTCGTTCCGCACGGCGGAGCAAAACAAGACGCCGATCCTGGGCTATTTCTACGAGCCGCAGTGGTTCCTGTCCCAAGTCCCGCTTAAAAAGGTCAACCTGCCGGCGTGGACCGAGGGCTGCGACACGAACGCGGAAAAAGTCGCCTGCGACTACCCGACCTACACGCTCAACAAGGTGATATCCAAGAAGTTCGAGGACAGCGGATCGCCTGCAGCCAAGCTCGCGAAGACCTTCAAATGGACCAACGAGGACCAGAACTCCGTGGCCACGGACATCCAGGGCGGCATGACGCCCGAGGCCGCCGCCAAGAAGTGGGTGGATGCAAATCAACAGAAGGTAGATTCCTGGCTTAAGTAAGCCCGCCCGTACGGGGCAGGAAAAGTCACCCACCCACGGATGATCCGTGGGTGGGTGACTTGTTTTCTCCAGTCGTCTGTTTCGAGCTGCCGACTGTCAATGGAAGGCCGAACTGCTACGTGCAGGCACCGGCCGAGGATGAAGACAACGCAGTCCAAACGCAACGAGGCTTCGTCACACGCAACTGCAGGACATCGGTTTTCAAGGTGTGGCCACTCGGATCAAGCAGCCTCCGGCATTGCTGGCCACAAAACAGCGGCGGGGACTAGGGCCTCGAAACATT
Organism: Pseudarthrobacter sp. 01T43; assembly: GCF_056398665.1. Lineage (NCBI taxonomy): Bacteria > Bacillati > Actinomycetota > Actinomycetes > Micrococcales > Micrococcaceae > Pseudarthrobacter > Pseudarthrobacter sp. 01T43. The sequence goes on from NZ_JBFTPV010000034.1 coordinate 16,459, forward strand.
CAAAATAAACCATTGACTGTGGCGCCGCTCACGCATATTCTATTGCAACAGCGTTGCGCTGAATGCAACCCCAAGCCAATTTGGTGGACACATGAGTAACGAAACTTCCTCCCCGGCCCGTGGCCGCGGGCCCGTCCCGGAGCCGCACCGCACAGGCGACGGCTCGGGTGCTGGCCGCAGCACCCTGAGTGGCCAGAACTATGAACCTGCTGACAGCGACGTCAGCAAGGAAACCCGCCGCAGGGTTATCGCGGCCAGCTTTATCGGCAACTTCGTTGAATGGTTCGACTACGCCGTTTACGGCTACCTTGCCGTCACAATCGCCACTGTGTTCTTCCCCGAATCCAACCCCCAGACCGGGCTCCTGCTGACTTTCGCCCTGTTCGCAATCTCGTTCCTGGTCCGGCCGCTCGGCGGATTCGTCTGGGGCCACATTGGTGACAGGGTGGGCCGGCGGACGGCACTTTCGCTGTCCATCCTGATCATGTCCGGGGCAACTTTCTGCATCGCCCTGATCCCGGGCTACGACACGATCGGCATCTGGGCTCCGGTCCTGCTTCTGATCATCCGGGTAGTGCAAGGTTTCTCCGCTTCCGGCGAATACGCCGGAGCATCGGCCTTCCTCGTCGAGTACGCCCCCGCCAACAAGCGCGGCCTGTACGCCGCGGTTGTCCCGGCCAGCACCGCAGCCGGCTTGCTCCTGGGCTCCCTGCTCGCGGGCCTTCTGACCGTCCTGCTCACGTCCGATGCGATGCACAGCTGGGGCTGGCGCCTGCCATTCCTGCTGGCAGCCCCGATGGGACTGATCGGCCGGTACATCCGGACCAAACTCGAAGACACCCCGGTGTTCCGCGAGCTCGCCAAGGAAGACCATGCCGTCAAGGCGCCTGTCTCCAGCCTCTTCCGGAACCACTGGCGGCAGCTGCTGCAGGCCGTCGGTGCCGTGCTGCTCAACGCCGTCGGCTTCTACGTCATCCTCAGCTACATGCCCACGTATCTGCACTCGGAACTTGGCCTCGGAGCAACCGAATCATTCCTTGCCACCACGATCGCGCTGCTGACGTACATCGGATTCATCTTCCTGACCGGGATGCTCTCGGACCGCTACGGACGCAAGAAGGTGCTGATCAGCGCGTCCATCACCTTCATTGTGCTGACCGTGCCCGCCTTCGCATTGTTGGGAACCGGGAACTTCCTGGTCATCGTCCTGGTCCAAGTCCTGCTGGGCGCAATGCTCACCCTCAATGACGGGACGCTCCCCAGCTTCCTGGCCGAGATGTTCCCCACCCGGGTCCGCTACAGCGGCTTCGCGGTCAGCTTCAACCTCTCCAACGCCCTTTTCGGCGGCACYGCCCCGTTCGTGGCAACCCTCCTGATCGCTGCCACCGCGAACAATCTGGCCCCTGCCTGGTACCTCGTCGGTGCGGCGGTCGTTTCCCTGATCGCCGTTGCGCTCTCCAGGGAAACCGGCAACGAACCGCTGCGCCACGAATAACCCCATTCTTTCCACCACTTCCCACCTCAAAGTAACTGCACCACAGAAAGGCAACACCATGACCATCACCACCGAGAATGCTTCGTCCATCGCCGAACTGGAGCGCACCAAGGTCTTGAAGAACGGCGAGAAGGTCAGTCTGACGTTCTCCGATACGGAGTTTGAGCGGCGCCTGGCGGGGCTGCGCGGGATCATGGCGGAGAAGGATTTGGACGCTGTTGTCCTGACCAGCTACCACTCGATTAAGTACTACTCCGATTTCCTGTTCACCACGTTCG
>NZ_JBFTPV010000035.1:0-17660 GCF_056398665.1 Pseudarthrobacter sp. 01T43
CCATCAACGTAGTGCAGGAGGGCGATGCGAGCCGTGCGGTTCGGATCGTACTCGATTTCGGCAACGCGGGCGTTGACGCCGTCCTTGTCGTGGCGACGGAAGTCGATCAGACGGTACTGGCGCTTGTGGCCACCACCCTTGTGACGGGTCGTGATCTTACCGGTGTTGTTACGGCCGCCCTTTTTGGGCAGCGGACGTACCAACGACTTCTCCGGAGTCGACCGCGTGATTTCGGTGAAGTCCGCTACGCTCGAGCCACGACGGCCCGGGGTAGTCGGCTTATATTTACGGATTCCCATAATTTATTTCCTCGTTAAAGTGGTCTCCGCTACGAGAGCGGACCGCCGAAGATGTCGATGGTGCCTTCTTTGAGGCTCACAATTGCACGCTTGGTGTTCTTGCGGGTACCCCATCCGAATTTGGTGCGCTTGCGCTTACCGGCACGGTTGATGGTGTTGATCGATTCGACCTTGACGGAGAAAATCTTCTCCACGGCCAGCTTGATCTCGGTCTTGTTCGAGCGGGGGTCCACCAGGAAGGTGTACTTGCCCTCATCGATCAGGCCGTAGCTTTTTTCCGATACGACGGGTGCAAGCACGACGTCGCGCGGGTCTTTGATGGTGGCTGCACTCACTTGGCATCCTCCTCGTTCTTTGCTACTGCCTTGTCAGCAACGAATGCTTCGTAGGCAGCCTTGGTGAAGACAACGTCGTCAGAGACGAGTACGTCGTAGGTGTTCAGCTGGTCTGCGTACAGAACGTGAACACCGGCGAGGTTGCGCACGGAAAGTGCTGCAACATCGTTGGCGCGCTCGATGACAACCAGCAGGTTCTTGCGCTCGGAAACTCCGCGCAGCGTTGCCAGTGCGGTCTTGACGGACGGCTTGGTGCCCTCCACCAGTTCAGCAACAACGTGGATGCGACCGTTGCGTGCCCGGTCAGACAGTGCGCCGCGCAGTGCAGCAGCAATCATCTTCTTGGGGGTGCGCTGGCTGTAGTCACGCGGTGTGGGACCGTGGACGACGCCACCACCGGTCATGTGAGGAGCACGGATTGAACCCTGACGGGCGCGGCCGGTGCCCTTCTGCTTGAACGGCTTGCGACCTGCACCGGAAACCTCGGCGCGGGTCTTGGTCTTGTGGGTACCCTGGCGAGCAGCAGCGAGCTGGGCAACGACGACCTGGTGCAGCAGCGGCACGTTGGTCTGAACGTCGAAGATCTCTGCAGGCAGGTCAACCTTGACAGTGCTAGTCATTGAACTAGGCTCCCTTCACGGCGGTGCGTACGAGTACGACCTGGCCGCGGGCGCCGGGGACGGCGCCCTTGATCAGGAGCAGCGACTTCTCGACGTCAACTGCGTGAACCGTGAGGTTCAGCGTGGTGTGACGAACGGCGCCCATGCGGCCGGCCATTTTCATGCCCTTGAAGACGCGGCTCGGGGTGGATGCGCCACCGATTGAACCGGGCTTACGGTGGTTCTTGTGGGCACCGTGGGAAGCTCCAACGCCGTGGAAGCCGTGACGCTTCATAACGCCGGCGAAGCCCTTACCCTTGGTGGTGCCGATAACGTCGATCTTCTGGCCGGCTTCGAAGAGCTCTACAGAAAGCTCCTGGCCCAGCTCGTAAGTGTCCGCATCTGCAGTGCGCAGTTCGACGACGTGGCGGCGAGGCGTGACGCCTGCCTTTTCAAAGTGACCAGCCAGCGGCTTGGTGACCTTGCGGGGATCGATCTGGCCGTAGCCGATCTGTACAGCGACGTAGCCATCAGTGTCTGCGTTGCGCAGCTGGGTGATGACGTTCGAATCTGCCTGGACCACAGTGACGGGGATGAGCTTGTTGTTCTCGTCCCAGACCTGGGTCATGCCGAGCTTCGTGCCCAGCAGGCCCTTTACGTTACGGGTTGCGGTCATAGTTTCTCAGCACCTCCCTACAGCTTGATTTCGATGTTCACGTCAGCCGGCAGGTCGAGACGCATAAGCGAGTCAACAGCCTTCGGCGTGGGRTCGATGATGTCGATAAGACGCTTGTGCGTGCGCATTTCAAAGTGCTCGCGGCTGTCCTTGTACTTGTGCGGAGAGCGGATTACGCAGTAGATGTTCTTCTCCGTCGGCAGCGGCACGGGGCCAACTACCGTTGCGCCTGCGCGCGTGACCGTCTCAACGATCTTCCGGGCTGAAACGTCAATGACCTCGTGGTCATATGACTTCAGCCGGATGCGGATTTTTTGTCCCGCCATGTCGCCTGACTCTCTTTCAGTTAGTGCTGCTCTGAGTAGGGCTGCTCTGTTCACTATTCGTGTTGCATGTGGCTGCCGAAGCATTTGAAGTCTGAACTACCACCCGCCGCACAAGCTGAATCCGGATAAATCCGGGTTCCTCAACCTGCCGACGTAACCGACCCCCGCGGTCGGGCGTGTCGCGCTTAGCACGCATACAAATCCGCAGTTCCATGGGGAGTGGGTTATGTTTGGGCTTCCACTTGGACCCTGACACCCGGCATTATCCGGATCGGGACRCGAAGAAGCGCTTGAACAACTCAYCTAGTATGCCGGATATTATCCGCAGAAGCGAATCTGCCGGCCACTCCCCCAACTGGGTAGCAGCAGATGTCGGTTTGAAGGACCATAACGACAGTTACTGCTACCCAGTTGGGAATCATTGCCTTCGTCATCGTCCGAATGGATGATGGGGGAATGACCGTCGAAAATGACGTTTCCATTCAGGATTTAGCTGGTCGCCTGCCACGCACCTTCACCCTGGGAGTCGCAGCCGCCGCTTTCCAGATCGAGGGCGGCCTGGCCGCCGGCGGCCGGGGCCCCTCCGGGTGGGATGCCTTCGTGGAGAAGCCGGGCGCCATTTGGGACGGCCACTCACCCGCTGTGGCCTGCGACCATTACAACCGCTCGGCTGAAGATGTAACGCTCATGCGGGAACTCGGCGTCGACTCCTACCGCTTTTCCATTTCCTGGCCGCGGATCCAGCCGGACGGCCGCGGCGCCTTCAACGAGCAGGGCCTTGATTTCTATGACCGCCTGATTGACCAGCTCCTTGAAGCGGGTATCTCCCCCATGGCCACTTTGTACCACTGGGATACGCCGCTTCCTCTGGAGCATGCCGGAGGGTGGATGAACAGGGTCACCGCGGAACGGTTCGCTGACTACTCGGCTGCGGTCGGCAGGCGTTTTGGGGACCGGGTGGACCAGTGGGTCACGCTCAACGAACCTGCCTCGGTGGTGCTCAATGGCTACGCCCTGGGCACACATGCGCCCGGGCGTTACCTCCTCTTTGACGCCTTCCCCGCGGTGCACCACCAACTGCTGGCCCACGGACTCGCCACCCAGGCCCTGCGTGCTGTAGGTGTCCGGGGCGGGATTGGTGTGACCAACCTGCACTCCCCCGTCCGGCCGGCCTCGGGAAGAATCAGGGACAGGGCCGCTGCCAAAGTGTTCGACCTGATGCTGAACCGGATCTACGCCGATCCGATTCTTTTGGGCCGGTACCCCTTCTCGCTGCGGCTCGCGAAGCCATGGCTGCGTTCACTGCCCAGGATTTCCGACGCCGATCTCCGCACCATCCATCAGCCGGTGGACTTCTACGGCGTGAACTATTACCAGCCCGTGAAGGTGGCCGCCGGGCAGGGTACCGGCGATGACCTCACGGTTCCGGCGGAAGCGATGATCCGGATCCCGGCCCACCAGGTTCCGTTCGACGAGTACGGGACCACGGGGTTCGGGTGGCCGGTGGCGCCGGATCATCTGGGGATCCTGCTCCGCGAGCTGAAGGACCGTTACAGGGACGCCTTGCCGCCGCTCTACATTACTGAAAGCGGCGCCAGCTTCCCGGAGCCGGAGCACGTGACCGGCCCCATTGATGACCATCAGCGGATCGATTACCTCGCTGGCCATCTGCACCATGCGCTGGAGGCAACGGCCCCTGGCGGCATAGCCGAGGACGTCGATCTTCGCGGCTACTACGTGTGGACCCTGATGGACAACTTCGAATGGGCGGCCGGATACTCACAGCGTTTTGGCCTGGTGCACGTGGATTTTGATACCCAGGAGCGCACGCCCAAGGAGTCCTTCTACTGGTACAGGGCGCTCAGCCAGGCCCGGAAACCGTTGGCTGGCTGAGGCCCGGCTACTGGTTCCTGTTCGCGCGGTTTATGCGCTTGGCGCGGTCGATCTCATTGCGGAAATGCTTCTTGGCCCAGAACACTCCGGCGACCACGGCAGCCACGATGATCAGAAAAATCAGCCATCCCATGATGTACTCCTCTCGCTGTTAGCAACAATATCAGTGCCCCCGGCACGGTTCCCTGCCTCCGCCGGATGGCTCCTTCCCGCCGCAGACCGCGCCTTGTCCTCGCCGGCCGGACGGGGGCTGGCCGGCTGTTCCCCGCCACCTCCCTGCCACGGGCTGACCGGGCGGTCGGGCCCGACTGTCGGCCCGACTGCCGGCCCGGCTGCCGGCCCGGTCTCCGGCGCTGCGTCGGGTGCCCCAGCCGAGCCGCGGTTCAGGCGCCAGACGGCAAAGACGATAAGTCCCACGGCAATCACTGCAAGGAGCAGGAAGGTGTAATGCCTCATCGACCACAGAATGCAGGCTGCCACGCCGGCCGCGCCCCACCAGACAAACAGCCGCTCGCCCGCAAGAAGGCCAGCCACCAGCAGCAGCGCCAGCAGGACCAGGACCCACAACTGTTGCGCACCGGTTCCGCCGAAGACGACACCCAGACCACCCAGCGACAACAGCCCGGCAGCGGCAGCCAACAGGAACCGTCCGGCCCGCTGATGGCCCGAGACGTAGCGCCACCCGCCGAGGACAGCGCCCAGGACGACGTACCACTGGGCCACCCAGAACGGATCGGGAAGGCCACCGAGAACCCGGCCATTCGGCCTGCCAGGCCCTTCCAGGTCAAAGATGGCGGCACGCTGGACCGCTGCAGTGAGAACCAGCGCGCCCACCTCCAAGGCAATCCGCCGCGACTTTGCGGGGGCCTCCCGGTAGGCGATTCCGACGGCGGCGGCCAGGACCGCTGCGGCCGTCCAGGACGTGGCATCGTGCCTGATTCCGGCCATGGCCACCAGGATCAGGCCCAGGAAGGTGCCGCCCGCAAGCGACCAGCGACGCACCGGATCGCCTTCCAGCCGGCCGGTGTTCAGCCGGCCGGTGTTCAAGCGGCCGCCGTCCAACGAGTCGCCGCGAATCAGCCGCACAGCGTAGAGGGCAACCGAGGCCGAGCCCGCACCTGCCAACCAGGGCAGGAATCCACCCCAGGCCCCGGCAGTATCCGGAAGGGCCTCCCCTGCCAGTGCAACGGCACCCCAGTGTGTTGCCAATGCTGCCGGCGGATACAACAGCGCCTGGGCTTCGACGTGCGAAGCCGCAAACAACACCACGGCGAGAACCAGAACGGCAGCACCCGTAACCCAGGCTGCCGCCAACGGTGAGACGAGCAGTCCCACACCGGCGAAGGAGCCCGCGGTCACCAGCCACAGCCAATGTTCGATATCTTCAGTGTCCACATTCCGGCTGCGCCAAAGGATTCCGGCCGCAACGGCAAGCAACGCTACCGACAGCAGCACCGCAGCGGTCCCGGTGTGGCTCAGCACGGCGGAGACGAGGAACGTACCGCCGAAAGTGACCAGCGGCCCCAGGGCCAGAACACCGAACAGCGCCGCGTACACAGCGAAGTAGATGGCACCCCGGGCGGTGAATAGTTTCCGGGCCACGGCTGCGGAGACAAATAGCAGAAGCAGTTCGAACAGCACCACCCAGCGGCCGCCGTCGTCATCCTGTGGCAGCCGGGCGGCACTTTGCCCCGCAACATACACGAGCGGCAGGACGGCCTGCCCCGCCAGCGTGATCCAGACGGCGGCCTGCTGGTAGGGGACATCGGCCAGCCGTGCGCGCATCGCCCAACGTATGGCGTGCTGGGCGGCGAGCACGACGGCAAAGGTCACCGAAACCGCGGTAGCTGAAGCGGTGATGTCGTAACTCAGTACCAGCGCCAGTCCGGCGGTCAGAACCCTGGCTGCGACGAAGTACCAGCCTTTCCAGGCACGCCGCGGCTCGGCGACCACCATCAGGGTGGCGTAGACGGCGAAGGTACCCAGGATCAGTTCGACAGTGAGGAGGCTGCCGTCACTGACGGCCAGCAGTGAGCCGACAGTGAAGGGGGCCAACCAGATGGCCCCCGCCTGACGGCGTAGGAAGTAGCCTGACGCGGCGGCGCCCAGGGCCGCGAGTACCGTAGCGGAGGTGTGCTGCCATCCTGCGGAAACGGCCTGCGCCAAAGTGGCAGTTGCCACCAGCTGAAGGAGGATGACCGCGGCAGCGTCTGCGGCAATACCGCGGGGAGCACGACGGCGTGCTGCCGCCACCAGCGGCAGGCACAGCTGGAGTGCCAGCACCGTGACGAGGACCATGGCGGGGCGCACCACCTCGTCCGCGATGACCACGGGGCCGGCGTCTCGTTGGAGCTGGTGAAAAGCCGTCAGTGCGAGGACCGTTACCGCCGCCCGGCCGAACCACCAGTAGGCCCAGCGGTGCTGGCGCAGCGGCAGGCGCATCGCCGTGCCCACCAGATAGGCCACCACCAGGAGCAGCGCCACGTTTCCGGCAGTCTGCGTAACCGACTGGAAAGCGACGGCAACAGCAACCACGGACATGGCAAGCGGCACGGCTTCCCACGTAGTCGCGGACCAGTCCTTTTCCGCGGCAGGCCGCGGAAGCATCATGGCCCCGACTGCGAAGGCCGCGATGAGCTGGATGAGCACGGCGAGTGCCGTCAGCCCGTGCCCGGGTGAGCTGTCCGCGGTGGACAACACGATCAGGACCAGCGCTGCCGCACCGGCGAAGGCGGCACCCGTCGCTTCGGGGGCCAAAACCTTTATCCCGGTCCGCTCCAAGGCCGCAGTCAGAATTTGCTGGCACACGAGTGCTACCAACAGGGCGAATATCGACGACTCAACCCTTCCCGGGCCCTCGCCAATAACCGCCGCCACCGTCACCGGGACCGCCAGCGTAAAGGCCAGCCGTGCTGCGACGATCAACCGTCTCTGGAATGCAACCTCCCCAAGGGCCCCGCGGGCTGCCCAATACCCTGCACTGAAAAGCAGCATGATGGCGAGCGGCCAGGCACCCGTCGACGGGGCGGCAAGTGCCGCAAGTCCCAACGCAGCCACTGGCGGCCACTCGATCCGGCCCGGCCACCTGGCGGCCAGCACCATGCCTGTCACCAGCGACAAGGCTACCGCAACCCACACCGGAACTGGTCCGTCCACCTGCACCGGCTCCCGGCTGGCAAAGCTGCGGAAGAATTCGGCAGCGGTCTCAGCGATACCGAATGCCGCTGTGGCTGCGAGTTGCAGGGCGAAGGTCGCCGACGCATCAGTTGGCCACCGGCTGCCGGCCGTGCCGGTACCCGTGGCAGTGCGGGACCGGCTGCCGGCCGAGCCGGTGCCGGTGCCGGTGCCGGTGCCGCCAGCGTTCCGGGCACGAGCGCCAGTCCGGTCCGGCCGCTTCACCTCCGGGAACCGCGCGGCCAAACGATCGGACAGCAGCGCCGTACCGATCACCTGGAGTGCAAGCAGGACGCTGCCGGCGAGCAGCGCGTCACTCCCCCGTCCCGACACGTCCCAGATGGCCACGGCTGCCGCCACGGTAAGGGACGCCCGGGCGGCGTAGAAGTTGCGGAGCCGCCAAGGTCCGGGCACAACAGACATCAATGCGAAGTAGACCCCGCACAAAGCAATGACCAGCGCGTATTCGGCTTTCTCCAGGTACAGGGGAACGCAGGTGGCAGCGGCAGCCACTGCCGGAACCACATACGGGTGCAGGACCATAAGGGGCCTGACATAGACAGGGGGCAGCCAGCCCGGCCTTACCAAGGCAAGGGCCGTCAGCAGTGCAGCCACACCAATCAGCGACGCGAAATACCACACCAAGGCACCGCCCAGGACCGAGACTCCGGAGAACGCCGTGGAGGCGACGAAGGTCAGTGAAAGGTAGACGAGCACCCGGCTCTCAAGCCGGACAGCCGCAGCGACGTAGGCAACCGTGCCCACTAACGACGTCAACAGCCAGGCGGTGGGACCGTTCGGCAGGGCAAAGTTGTACAGCGCCAGGCCGGTCACAGGAACAAGGGCCAGGCCGGTGCCAGTAAAGGCCACCGCCGCCGGCCGGAGCCGCGGCACCCGGGCATGGAGTACAAAACCCGCGCCATAGAACAATGCCGTGACGGTGAGGACGCCAGCGAACCGCATCATGGGCGGAAGGCTTGTGCCAATGAACAATGCAGCGGCAGCCACAAGGAGAAGACTGGCCACGTAGAGGGTGATGTTGATGTTCTGGCGGTCACGCTTTTCGCGTCGTGCCTGCCGCTCGGCTGGCGTCTCCGGGTCATGCCGGAACGAGGCCGCCGGGGACGGCGGGGGTACCGTCGGCAATCCCGGCGCCATGGGCGAAGCTGCCATCGCGGACTGGGAAGGCGACGCCGGCGGCGCCTGGACGGTTACGCGTGCGGGCATTGCCTGCGTAACTGCGGGCGGCAGTGGCGACACTTCAGCCAAGGGTGACGCTGGCATCAAGGAAACGGGGACATCGCTGACCGGCACTGGGGCCGTTCCCGGCACACGGCCGCGCGGCGCCGTCGTACTTCCCGGCGGCGCCACCGGAGCCGGCCGCATCGGTGCGCCGCCGGCTGGCCGCAGCCCGCCCGCCGCTTGAAGTTTGGCCACGGCATCAAGCCACCCCTGGAGATGACCGGCGCGGTAGCCCGCCTCATACGATTCGTCCCTCAACGTGATACCTCCAGCGCGAACCAGCATGCACAATTAATCCAGTGATTGGATTAACGATAGCAAACAACAGCCCCGCAGCGTAGATACGCGGCGGGGCTGTTGATAAGTGTCAGCGGACCGTCAGGCGGCCTGCCAGCACAAAGTCAGCAAGTAATTACTTGATGATCTTGGTAACACGTCCTGAACCAACGGTGCGGCCGCCTTCGCGGATAGCGAAGCCGAGGCCCTCTTCCATGGCGATGGGCTGGATGAGCGCAACGGTCATCTCAGTGTTGTCGCCAGGCATAACCATTTCCGTGCCTTCCGGCAGGGTGATAACGCCGGTTACGTCCGTGGTGCGGAAGTAGAACTGCGGGCGGTAGTTGGAGTAGAACGGGTTGTGACGTCCGCCTTCGTCCTTGGAGAGGATGTAGACGTTAGCCTCGAAGTCGGTGTGCGGGGTGATGGAACCCGGCTTGACGACAACCTGGCCACGCTCTACGTCATCACGCTTCAGACCGCGGAGCAGGAGGCCACAGTTCTCGCCGGCCCATGCTTCGTCGAGCTGCTTGTGGAACATCTCGATACCGGTCACCGTGGTCTTCTGGATCGGGCGGATGCCAACGATCTCGACCTCGGAGTTGATGGCGAGGGTTCCACGCTCGGCGCGGCCCGTAACAACGGTGCCACGGCCGGTGATGGTGAAGACGTCTTCGATCGGCATCAGGAAGGGCTTGTCGCGGTCGCGGATGGGGTCCGGAACAGAGTTGTCGACAGCTTCCATGAGGTCCTCAACGGACTTGACCCACTCCGGGTCGCCTTCCAGAGCCTTCAGGCCCGAAACGCGGACAACCGGTGCTTCGTCGCCATCGAAGCCCTGCGAGCTCAGGAGCTCACGAACTTCCATTTCAACGAGGTCCAGCAGTTCCTCATCGTCAACCATGTCGGACTTGTTCAGCGCGACCAGCAGGTAGGGAACGCCAACCTGGCGGGCGAGCAGAACGTGCTCGCGGGTCTGTGCCATCGGGCCGTCAGTGGCGGCAACCACGAGGATTGCACCGTCCATCTGTGCAGCACCGGTGATCATGTTCTTGATGTAGTCAGCGTGACCCGGAGCGTCTACGTGTGCGTAGTGGCGCTTCTCGGTCTGGTACTCAACGTGGGAGATGTTGATGGTAATRCCRCGCTGRCGCTCTTCSGGAGCAGAGTCAATSGACGCGAAGTCRCGCTKCTCGTTGAGAGTSGGGTACTTGTCGTACAGCACCTTGGAAATGGCGGCAGTCAACGTCGTCTTACCGTGGTCAACGTGACCAATGGTGCCGATGTTAACGTGCGGCTTAGTCCGCTCGAACTTTGCCTTTGCCACAGGTTCCTCCTAGAACGTTTTCAAATGACTTACCCTTCAACCGCGCTTGTCGCGGCAGAAACTCAGGCAAGTCTACTTGGGGGGCTTTGGATTGGTGAAATTGCAGATTCAGGAACTAATACTAGTGCCTAGAGCCTGTTCGTGCAGATGGCCGCGGCCCGGTTTACCCGGACCGCATCCCACCGGGATTCGGCCACCTGCACCAGGTGGTTTCCGTCAACCGGAAACGCACCCGAGTTTTTGCTGCGAAGTCGTAAAGACTACTCGCCGCGGTTCTTCTGGATGATCTCGTCGGCAAATGCCTTCGGGACCTCGGCGTAGCTGTGGAACGTCATGGAGTACACAGCGCGGCCCTGGGTCTTTGAACGCAGGTCACCGATGTAGCCGAACATGCCGGACAGCGGGACGTGCGCACGGATGACCTTGACACCCTGTGCATCCTCCATGGACTGCATCTGGCCACGGCGGGAGTTGAGGTCACCGATAACTTCACCCATGTATTCCTCAGGGGTGCGGACCTCTACATCCATCAGCGGTTCGAGCAGGACAGGGTTCGCCTTGCGTGCGGCTTCCTTGAAAGCCATACGGCCGGCGATCTTGAACGCCATTTCCGAGGAGTCAACATCGTGGTAAGCGCCGTCAATCAGCGTCGCCTTGATGCCAACAACCGGGTAACCGGCCAGGACGCCGTCGTTCAGTGCATCCTGGATACCTGCGTCAACCGACGGGATGTATTCGCGAGGAATACGGCCACCGGTGACCTTGTTCTCGAACTCGTAGAGCTCGCCGTCGGAAGTGTCCAGCGGGCCAATGGCAATCTGGATCTTCGCGAACTGGCCCGAACCACCGGTCTGCTTCTTGTGCGTGTAATCGTGACGCGCAACAACATTCTTGATGGTTTCGCGGTACGCGACCTGCGGCTTGCCGACGTTTGCCTCGACCTTGAATTCGCGGCGCATGCGGTCCACCAGGATGTCCAGGTGGAGCTCGCCCATGCCGGCGATGATGGTCTGACCGGTGTCTTCGTTGAGGGAGACCTGGAAGGTCGGGTCCTCAGCGGAGAGCTTCTGGATGGCCGTGGAGAGCTTCTCCTGGTCACCCTTGGTGTTCGGCTCGATAGCAACAGAGATCACGGGCTCCGGAAAGCTCATGGACTCGAGAACGATCTGGTTGGCGGAGTCGCACAGGGTGTCGCCCGTGGTGGTGTCCTTCAGACCGATCGCTGCGTAGATGTGGCCGGCGGTAGCGCCATCAACGGGCATTTCCTTGTTGGCGTGCATCTGGAACAGCTTGCCGATGCGCTCCTTCTTGCCCTTGGTGGAGTTGACCACCTGGGCGCCCGCTTCAACGTGACCGGAGTACACGCGGATGAAGGTGAGCTGGCCGAAGAACGGGTGTGCGGCAATCTTGAACGCCAGAGCCGAGAACGGCTCCTCAGAGGAAGGCGCGCGGACGATTTCCTTCTCTTCGTCGCGGGGATCGTGACCGATCATCGGCGGGACGTCGAGCGGGTTCGGCAGGTAGTCGATGACAGCATCGAGCATCGGCTGAACGCCACGGTTCTTGAACGCGGAACCACAGAAGACCGGGTAGAGCTCGGAGTTGATGGTCATCTTGCGGATGCCGGCCTTGAGTTCGGCGACAGTGATCTCTTCGCCCTCGAGGTACTTCTCCATGAGCTCTTCGGAGGACTCGGCAACGGTCTCAATGAGCGTTGCGCGGTACTCTTCAGCCTTTTCCTGGAGGTCAGCCGGGATCTCGCGGACCTCGTACTTGGCACCCATGGTGACGTCACCCTTGGAGTCGCCCGGCCAGACCAGCGCGCGCATTTCCAGGATGTCGACGACGCCGATGAAGTCGTTCTCGGCACCGATCGGCAGCTGCATCACGAGCGGCTTGGCACCGAGGCGGTTAATGATGGTGTCGACGGTGAAGTAGAAGTCAGCGCCGAGCTTGTCCATCTTGTTGACGAAGCAGATGCGCGGGACGTTGTACTTGTCAGCCTGGCGCCAAACAGTCTCGGACTGCGGCTCCACGCCTTCCTTGCCATCAAATACGGCGACAGCGCCATCGAGGACGCGCAGTGAGCGCTCAACCTCAACGGTGAAGTCAACGTGGCCGGGGGTGTCGATGATGTTGATCTGGTTGTTTTCCCAGAAGCAGGTCACGGCGGCAGACGTGATGGTGATGCCGCGTTCCTTTTCCTGTTCCATCCAGTCAGTGGTCGAAGCGCCGTCGTGCGTTTCGCCGATCTTGTGGTTCACACCCGTGTAGAACAGGATGCGCTCGGTGGTGGTGGTCTTGCCGGCATCGATGTGAGCCATGATGCCGATGTTGCGGACCTTACTAAGGTCGGTAAGCACGTCCTGTGCCACGGTGTGTCTCCCTTTCGGATGGACTRCACGTTCGCCGCCRGCTCAGGTGAGCCGGCGGCGTMCGGGAAGTWTTACCAGCGGTAGTGTGCGAAGGCCTTGTTSGAYTCGGCCATCTTGTGGGTGTCTTCGCGACGCTTCACAGCGGCACCGAGACCGTTGGACGCATCCAGGATTTCATTCCGGAGGCGTTCGGTCATGGTCTTCTCACGGCGGGCCTTGGAGTAGCCAACCAGCCAGCGCAGCGCCAGCGCGGTTGCGCGGCCGGGCTTGACCTCAACCGGGACCTGGTAGGTGGCGCCACCAACACGGCGGGACTTCACCTCAAGGCTCGGCTTGATGTTCTCCATGGCCTTCTTCAGGGCAGCAACCGGGTCTCCACCGGACTTTTCCTGCGCACCGGCGAGGGCACCGTAAACGATGCGCTCTGCGGTGGACTTCTTGCCGTCGACGAGTACCTTGTTGATCAGCTGGGTGACCAGCGGGGAACCGTAAACGGGATCAATGACTAGCGGCCGCTTAGGGGCCGGACCCTTGCGAGGCATATTACTTCTTCTCCATCTTTGCGCCGTAACGGCTGCGTGCCTGCTTACGGTTCTTCACACCCTGGGTATCGAGGGCGCCACGGACGATCTTGTAGCGGACACCCGGAAGGTCCTTAACACGACCACCGCGAACGAGCACAATGGAGTGCTCCTGCAGGTTGTGGCCTACACCGGGGATGTAAGCGGTAACTTCAACGCCACCGTTGAGGCGCACACGTGCGACCTTACGAAGAGCCGAGTTCGGCTTCTTGGGGGTGGTGGTGTAAACGCGGGTGCAAACACCGCGGCGCATCGGGCTGCCGTTCAGGGCAGGAGCCTTGGTCTTTTTGACCTTAGGCGTGCGGCCCTTGCGGACCAGCTGGTTAATCGTAGGCACTCTCGTGTTCTCCGTTGGTTTGATCTCTACCGGCACATTCAGGCGTCAGCCGTCACTGCATCGGTTTTGGCGTTGTCCCTGCAGCCTTGGTATCTCGAATCTCGCCTAGGCGTGCAAAAGAGTGGCATTCGTTGCGCACCTAGCCCGCAACCCGGAAACAAGCTCACACCCAGCATCATGAGAACAAAACCAAAATGATGCTGCGGCGGCCTTCATCCACTGCCACACAGAACAATTACCAAAATTCTAGCACGGCTTGATCCAGAGCCTTAATCGGGTGTATAGCGAACGACGACGGCGGAACTTGCGCGCCGCCGTCGTCCTCCCCCGACGTCTTCCGGCTCTTAAACAGCAACGCGGGGTCACTTTGAGCCCAATCCAAGGTGTGGATCGGGCCGTAAGTGACCCCGCGTTGCTTTTAGGCGTTAGCGGAAGTCGTTGCCGAGATCGTAATCATCCAGCGGGATGGCGTGGAACTCAGGAGCTCCGTCGCCGCCCAGGGAATCATACGAGAAGTCACTGAACGCGCTGGGGCCGGTGAACAGGTTGGCCTTTGCTTCCTCAGTGGGCTCCACGGTGACCTCGGTGTAGCGCGGGAGACCCGTGCCGGCCGGGATCAGCTTACCGATGATGACGTTCTCCTTGAGGCCGAGCAGCGGATCGCTCTTGCCTTCCATGGCCGCCTGCGTCAGGACGCGGGTGGTCTCCTGGAAGGAAGCTGCGGACAGCCAGGACTCGGTCGCCAGGGACGCCTTGGTGATGCCCATGAGCTCAGGACGTCCGGAAGCCGGAGTCTTGCCCTCGGACACAACGCGGCGGTTGGCTTCCTCGAAGCGGCTGCGCTCGGCGAGCTCGCCGGGCAGCAGGTCCGATTCGCCGGACTCGATGACCGTGACGCGGCGCAGCATCTGGCGGACGATAACCTCGACGTGCTTGTCGTGGATACCGATGCCCTGGCTGCGGTACACGCCCTGGACCTCGTCCACCAGGAACTTCTGCGCGGCACGGGGACCCATGATGCGCAGAACCTGCTTGGGATCCACCGGGCCGTTGATGAGCTTCTGGCCTACCGTGACGTGCTCGCCATCCTCAATGAGGAGGCGTGAACGGCGCAGTACCGGGTACGCGATCTCTTCAGATCCGTCATCCGGGGTGATGACCAGGCGCATCTGGCGCTCGGACTCTTCGATGGCGATGCGTCCGGCTGCTTCAGCAATCGGTGCGACACCCTTCGGAGTACGGGCTTCGAAGAGCTCCTGGATACGGGGCAGACCCTGGGTGATGTCGTCGCCACCGCTGGCGGAAACAGCACCACCGGTGTGGAACGTACGCATGGTCAGCTGGGTACCGGGCTCACCGATGGACTGTGCCGCGATGATGCCGACGGCCTCACCGATGTCCACGGTCTTGCCGGTGGCCAGTGAACGGCCGTAGCACAGGGCGCAGGTGCCGACGCTGGACTCACAGGTGAGTACAGAGCGGACCTTGACCTCGGTGATACCGGCTGCGAACAGCTCGGCGATAACGACGTCGCCGCAGTCGGTGCCGCCGGCTGCAAGGACGTTGCCCTTGGAGTCCACAACATCAACAGCGAGCGTACGGGCGTAGGCGCTGTTCTCGACGTTTTCGTCCAGGACCAGCTCGCCGTTGGCGTCCGGCACGGCAATCGGCGTGACGAGGCCGCGTTCGGTGCCRCAGTCCTCYTCACGGACGATGACGTCCTGCGARACGTCCACCAGRCGACGGGTCAGGTAACCCGAGTTGGCGGTACGCAGCGCGGTGTCAGCCAGACCCTTACGGGCACCGTGCGTGGCGATGAAGTATTCCAGCACCGACAGGCCCTCGCGGTAYGAGGACTTGATSGGRCGCGGGATGATCTCACCCTTMGGGTTGGCCACMAGRCCACGGATACCCGCGATCTGRCGGACCTGCATCCAGTTACCACGTGCACCGGAGGACACCATGCGGTTGATGGTGTTCATCGGGGACAGGCTGTCACGCATCGCCTGGGCGATCTCGTTCGTTGCCTTGTTCCAGATCTCGATCAGTTCCTGGCGACGCTCGTCGTCGTCGATCAGGCCCTTGTCGTACTGGCCCTGGATCTTGGCAGCCATGGTYTCGTARCCGGCAAGGATGCGCGGCTTGTCCTTGGGTACCTCGATGTCCGAGATGGCGACGGTAACGCCGGACCGGGTGGCCCAGTAGAAACCGGCATCCTTCAGGTTGTCCAGCGTTGCCGCCGTGATGACCTTCGGGTAGCGCTCGGCGAGGTCGTTCACGATCGTGGACAGTTCGCCCTTGTCCGCAACGTTCTCAACCCACGGGTAATCGGCAGGCAGGGTCTGGTTGAACACAACCTGCCCCAGGGAGGTCTGGACGATGACCGGCTGACCGGGCTCCCAGCCTTCCGGAGCTTCCCAGCCTGCGTAAGGCACGAAGCCTTCGAGACGGATCCGGACCTGCGAGTTCAGGTGCAGCTCGCGGAGGTCGTAAGCCATGATGGCTTCGGCAACCGAGGAGAAGACGCGGCCTTCGCCAGCTGAACCGACACGCTTCGTGGTCAGGTGGTAGAGGCCGATGATCATATCCTGCGAGGGCAGGGTGACCGGGCGGCCGTCGGACGGCTTCAGGATGTTGTTCGAGGACAGCATCAGGATGCGTGCCTCAGCCTGGGCTTCCGGGCTCAGCGGCAGGTGGACTGCCATCTGGTCGCCGTCGAAGTCAGCGTTGAAGGCGCCACAAACCAGCGGGTGGAGCTGGATTGCCTTACCTTCAACAAGCTGCGGTTCGAACGCCTGGATGCCGAGGCGGTGCAGGGTAGGTGCACGGTTGAGCAGCACCGGGTGTTCGGTGATGATCTCTTCCAGCACGTCCCAGACCTGCGGACGGTAACGCTCAACCATGCGCTTGGCCGACTTGATGTTCTGGGCGTGGTTGAGGTCAACCAGGCGCTTCATCACGAACGGCTTGAAGAGCTCCAGAGCCATCTGCTTGGGCAGACCACACTGGTGCAGCTTCAGCTGCGGGCCGACGACGATAACCGAACGGCCGGAGTAGTCCACGCGCTTGCCGAGGAGGTTCTGGCGGAAACGGCCCTGCTTGCCCTTGAGCATGTCGCTCAGGGACTTCAGCGGACGGTTGCCCGGTCCGGTGACCGGCCGGCCACGGCGGCCGTTGTCGAAGAGGCTGTCAACAGCTTCCTGAAGCATGCGCTTCTCGTTGTTGACGATGATCTCCGGCGCGCCGAGGTCAAGCAGGCGCTTGAGGCGGTTGTTGCGGTTGATCACACGACGGTAGAGGTCGTTGAGGTCGGAGGTCGCGAAGCGGCCGCCGTCCAGCTGGACCATCGGGCGCAGTTCCGGCGGGATCACCGGGACGGCGTCAAGGACCATGCCGAGCGGGCTGTTGTTGGTGGTCAGGAACGCGTTGACCACCTTCAGGCGCTTCAGGGCACGGGTCTTGCGCTGGCCCTTGCCGTTGGCGATGATGTCGCGCAGCAGGTCAGACTCGGCCTGCATGTCGAAGTTCTCAAGACGCTTCTTGATGGCTTCGGCACCCATGGACCCTTCGAAGTACATGCCGTAACGGTCACGCAGTTCGCGGTAGAGGCCTTCGTCACCTTCGAGGTCAGCGACCTTCAGGTTCTTGAAGCGGTCCCAGACCTGCTCGAGGCGCTCGATTTCGGCGTCGGCACGCTTACGCACGTTCGCCATCTGGCGGTCGGCGGAGTCGCGGGCCTTCTTCTTGTCGGCAGCCTTGGCACCTTCACCTTCGAGGCGCGCGATCTCGTTTTCGAGGTCGCGGGCGATCGTGGCGATATCGGAGTCGCGGTTGTCGATCAGCTGCTTCTTCTCGATGTCGTGCTCAACCTGAAGGTTGGGCAGTTCCTCGTGACGGGCATCAGCGTCAACACTGGTGATCATGTAGGCAGCGAAGTAGATGACCTTTTCGAGGTCCTTCGGTGCCAGGTCAAGGAGGTAGCCCAGGCGGGACGGAACACCCTTGAAGTACCAGATGTGCGTGACCGGGGCGGCCAGCTCGATGTGGCCCATGCGCTCACGGCGGACCTTTGCGCGGGTGACTTCGACGCCACAACGCTCACAGATGATGCCCTTGAAGCGCACGCGCTTGTACTTACCGCAGTAGCATTCCCAGTCGCGGGACGGGCCGAAGATCTTCTCGCAGAAGAGGCCGTCCTTCTCGGGCTTGAGCGTGCGGTA
>NZ_JBFTPV010000036.1:0-17489 GCF_056398665.1 Pseudarthrobacter sp. 01T43
ACGTCATCACCGCCCTCGCCGACGGCAGCTTGCACATCAGCCCCGTCATCACCCACGAATACCCCCTCAGCCAAGGCCTCGAGGCCTTCAAAACCGCCAAAAACTCCGCCGAATCAGGCAAAGTCCTACTCAACTTCCAACCCGAATAAGCGGGGCCCCGGCGGCTAACCGATCAGCAGGCTCAGCGCCTCCGTAAGGTGCTCCACCTCGCGGACGGAGAACCCCGCGGGGACGGGCCCGGGACCGTTGTGGCTGGCCGGAACCACGGCGTGGGTAAAGCCCAGCCGGTGGGCCTCCTGGATCCGCTGGTTGATGCCGGGCACTGGCCGGACCTCGCCGGCCAAGCCCACCTCACCGAAGGCAATCAGCCTGATGGGCAGCGGCTTGCGGGCTTTGGCCGACGCGACGGCAAGGGCAACAGCAAGGTCAGTGGCGGGTTCGCTGAGCTTCACCCCGCCCACTGTCGCAACGTAGGAGTCGTCCTTGTGCAACAGGCACCCGGCGCGCTGCTGCAGGACGGCAAGCAGCATGGAAACCCGTGAGCTGTCCAAACCGCTGGTGGCCCGGCGGGGCTGCGAATTGGGGCTTTCGGCAAGGAGTGACTGCACCTCCGCCAGCAACGGCCGTCGCCCTTCCATGGTCACGGTAATGCACGTGCCGGAAACGGGCTCCTTAGTCCGGCTGACGAACAGCCCGCTGGGGTCGGTGAGGCCCTCGATGCCGTTCTCGTTCAGGTCAAAACAGCCGACGTCGTCCGTAGGCCCGTAGCGGTTCTTCACCGCGCGCAGCATGCGGAGCCGGGAGTGCCGCTCGCCCTCGAACTGGCACACCACGTCCACGAGGTGTTCCAACAGGCGCGGCCCCGCAATGGAGCCGTCCTTGGTCACATGGCCCACCAGCAGCGTGGTCATGTTGCGCCGCTTGGCCGCCGCGATGATGGAGGCCGCCACTTCACGAACCTGCGACACACCGCCAGCGCTGCCGTCCACATCTGCGCTGCTGAGGGTCTGGACCGAGTCCACAATCAGCAGGCGCGGCTCAATTTTTTCCACCTGCCCCAGCGCCTGTCCGAGGTCCGTCTCGGCTGACAGGTACAGGGAATCCGCGACGGCGTCGATCCGCTCCGCGCGCAGCTTCACCTGGGCGGCCGACTCCTCGCCGGTCACGTACAGGACGTCCTGCGCCGTACGGGCAAATTTCGCGGCGACGTCCAGGAGCAGCGTGGACTTGCCTACGCCAGGCTCACCGGCCAGCAGGATCACGGCGCCGGGGACCAGCCCACCGCCCAGGACGCGGTCCAGTTCGTCCACCCCGGTGGGGAGGAACGCCGCGGTGGTGGCGTCTACCTCGGCAATCCGCCGCGCCGGCTCCAGAACTGTAGTTGCCGCCGTCGTACGCGCTACGGCCGCGCCGGTTTCCTCGACGCTGCCCCACGCCTGGCACTCGCCGCAGCGCCCCACCCACTTGACCGTGGTCCAGCCGCATTCGGCGCACTTGTATGCGGGCGCTTTGGAGGCGCGGGAAGTCTTTGTTGCCATGGGTTCCACCCTACTTGCGGGGCCCGACATTCTCGCCGCCCGTCCCCGCGTGCCCAGCCAACAGCCCGCTACAGGCCGGGCAGCACGTCCCGGGCTTCGCGCGAGTCCATCCCGGTGGCCTCCAGCAGGTCCACCATCAGCGGCCGGAACAGCATCACCACGGTCTCACCTTCCAACCGCTGGACCTTGAGCAGGTTGGGGTGCAGCCGCAATGCGATCTCACTTAACTCATGGCGTGCGGTGCGCAGATGGGCGCGGCGCACGCCGTCGTGCGTCTCAGCGAGGCCCAGCGACAGTTCATCGATGGCCGCCGCGGTCTCTTCGAGGACGTCGGCGATGTTCTCGGTGGCCTCGTCGGACAGCGCCGCATGGTTGATGGCACTGGTCAGCCGCCGAGCGAAAACCCGGCTGTTACGGAGCGCCAGGTCAATGAAGTCAAGGGAGCTGTCCAGCCGGTCCAGCTCGTCCCGGTGCCGGCGGTAGGCCGGCGCCAGGGTGGCCACCTCGTTGGAGGCGCGCAGCGACTGGCGCATGCGGTCCACCAACGGTTGGCAGTTGCGGCCCCGGATCAGGGCGTGCCAGGCCCGCGTGGAATCACTTTCCGTCAGGGCGGAGGCGCACTCGCGGAGCACCTCGGCGAGCTCGTGCAGGATCTTCCGGACGTCGTCGCGGGGCTCGCGGCGCGGGTCTTTCGGGATCAGGACAGTCACCAGCAGGGCGAACATTCCGCCCACCACGGCGTCCAGGCTCCGGGTGAAAGGCCCGCCGGCCGGGGCCGGCAGCAGCACCACCAGCAGGGACTGCAGCCCCAGTTGAGTGGTGAAGATGGTGCCGCTGTCCAGGAAGCGAGCCAACAGGATGGAAAACAGAAGTACGACGGCGGCCTGCCAGATTCCGCTGCCGAGCCAATGCAGGAGCAGATCACCAACGGCGATGCCGATGGTGCAGCCCAGGCCCACCTCCATAACGCGGCGCAGGCGGGGATCCCGCGAGAAGCCCAGCGCGATCAGTGACGAGGTGGCCGCAAAGAGGGGACCGGAATGGCCCAGCACGTATTCGGCGAAGGCGTAGGCACCCACCGCGCACGCCGTCATCTGGACTGCGGGGAGAAGTGAATTCCGGCTTCGGATCAGGCCGGTGCGGATTCGGCCACGCAGGAATCGCCTGCTTGCTGAAAGTCCTGCTGGTGCGGCCATGCCGTTCAGTCTATTTGCCGGGCGGCCCCTACGGCCGCAAGTGTGACCTGCGCAATGGTGACGCTACAGTTGTAAGGGAAAATGTCACTGCCGTTAATGTTCTGTTCACTTTCGGCAGCCAATCCCTTTACCTGCTGCCTCTAAATTCGATGAAGGTACACAACGTACGCATCGCGCTGCAGGGCGTCTCCGGCCCTGTCCGCTACTGAATATCCCTGGAAGGGGTACACATCTAGTGAAGGCACTCCGTTTCGGCCGCCACGCGGCTATTGCTGTTATCGCGGCCGGCGCACTCGCGCTCACCGCCTGCGGTTCAGACAACGCCACCGGCAACACGCCTGCTGGCACCCAGTCTGCCAGCGGCACCAAGGTCACCGGCACGCTGACCGGCATCGGCGCTTCCTCGACCGGCGCAGCCATGGACGCCTGGAAGGCCGGCTTCGCTTCCGCCAACTCCGGCGCGACCGTGCAGTACTCCCCTGACGGCTCCGGCGCAGGCCGCAAGGCCATCATCGACGGCTCGGCCCAGTTCGCCGGCTCCGACGCTTACCTCAAGGATGAAGAGCTGGCCAGCTCCAAGACCCAGTGCGGCCCCGAAGGTGCCATCAACATCCCGGTCTACATTTCCCCGATCGCCGTGGCCTTCAACCTGCCCGGCATCACCGACCTGAAGCTCGACGCCACCACCGTGGCCAAGATCTTCCGTGGCCAGATTGCTACCTGGAACGACCCGGCCATCGCTGCCCTGAACCCGGGCGTCACCCTCCCGGCCACCAAGGTCACCCCGGTCAACCGCTCTGACGACTCCGGCACCACCACCAACTTCACCGAGTACCTGGCCGCTGCAGCTGCCGATGTCTGGACCGACAAGGCTTCCGGCGTATGGCCCGCATCCCTGCAGGGCGAGAACGCCAAGGGAACCTCCGGTGTTGTCAAGACCGTCACCGACACCCCGGGCGCCGTGACCTACGCGGATGATTCCGCAGTCGGCGGCAAGCTCGGCACCGCTTCGATCAAGGTTGGCGAGGAGTTCGTCAAGATCTCCGCCGACGCCGCAGCCAAGGCTGTTGAAGCCGGCAAGCCCGTCGATGGCCGCTCCGCCAACGACGTCGCCATCAAGCTTGACCGCAAGACCACCGCCAAGGGCGCTTACCCGGTGGTCCTGGTTTCCTACCACGTTGTCTGCACCACCTACGACAAGCAGGAAACCGTTGACCTGGTCAAGGCCTTCGAAAGCTACGTAGTTTCCGACGCCGGCCAGAAGGCAGCTGCTGACTCCGCGAAGTCCGCACCGCTCTCCTCGGCCCTCGCCGGGAAGGCCGCCAAGGCCATCGAATCCATCAAGGTCAAGTCCTAGTACCTGTCCCTGAAACCATGTTCCCCGCCACGCCGAAAGGCGGGGTGGGGAACTTGGCTTTGTAAGCTAGATTTTGGCACCACCCACAAACCGAAGGGTCTGGAATGACCGCCACCCCCCTGAGCAGTTCCCAAGGCGCAGGCCGCGCCGGGGATAAGATTTTTTCCGGCGCCGCCCTTGCCGCCGGTTGCCTCATCCTCGCCGTCCTGTTCGGCGTCGCACTGTTCCTCGTTGTGCAGGCCATCCCTGCGTTGACCGCCCCGGCCGCAGAAATCCAGGGCGGAGCAGGCTTCTTCGCCTACATCTGGCCGATCGTGATCGGCACGCTCATTGCCGCCGCCATCGCGCTGGTAATCGCGACGCCCATCGCCATCGGTGTGGCCCTGTTCATCTCGCATTTCGCGCCGCGCGGACTCGCCAACGGCCTGGGTTACGTGGTTGACCTCCTGGCGGCCATTCCGTCGGTGATCTACGGCGCCTGGGGCGCGGCGTTCCTCGCCAAGGAAATCTCCCCGGCGTACAACTGGCTGGCCGAAAACATGGGTTGGCTGCCCATCTTCGAGGGCCCGGCGTCGGCCACCGGCAAGACCATCCTCACCGCGGGAATTGTGCTGTCCGTGATGGTGCTGCCCATCATCACGTCCCTGACCCGCGAAATCTTCCTGCAGACCCCCAAGCTGCACGAGGAAGCCGCACTGGCACTTGGCGCCACGCGCTGGGAAATGATCAAGATGTCGGTCCTGCCTTTCGCCCGCCCGGGCATCATCAGCGCCGTCATGCTTGGCCTGGGCCGCGCGCTCGGCGAGACGATGGCCGTTGCTCTGGTGCTTTCGTCCGGAGCCCTGACCGCCAGCCTGATCACGTCCGGCAACCAGACCATCGCGGCCGAAATCGCGCTGAACTTCCCTGAAGCGAGCGGCCTCAAGGTAAGCACCCTGATCGCGGCCGGCCTGGTGCTGTTTGTCATCACCTTGGCCGTAAACATGATTGCCCGCTGGATCATTACCCGGCATAAAGAATTTTCGGGAGCCAACTAAATGTCGTCCACTCTCACGCCAGTTCGCAGCAAGCGTTCAGCCCTCACGAAGGGTCAGCTGCCGGCCTTCGCACCGTACGCCGTTCTGGCCGTCGCCCTGATTGTTGGCGCAGCTATCCTGGCCCTGATCGGCTTCAACGCCTTTGGCTGGGGCATCGTGTCCGCACTGCTTTTCGCTCTCGGCCTGGTGAGCTGGAGCGCCGTTGTCGAAGGGTCCCGCAAGGCCAAGGACAAACTGGCCACGTGCCTCGTGGTGGGCTCGTTCCTGATCGCATTGCTCCCGCTGATCTCCGTCATCTGGACCGTCCTGATCAACGGCATCCCCGGCCTGATCTCTCCCGGCTTCCTCACCAGCTCCATGAACGGGGTCACCGGCGTCTATGACACCAAGGCCGTGGAACAGGGTGCCCCCGTTATCGGCGGCATCTACCACGCCCTTTTGGGCACCATCCAGATCACTTTGGTGGCCACCGTCATTTCCGTGCCCGTGGGGCTGCTGACCGCAATCTACCTGGTGGAGTACGGCAACGACGGCCGGCTGGCCCGTGCCATCACGTTCTTCGTGGACGTGATGACCGGCATTCCGTCGATTGTGGCCGGACTGTTCGCCGCCGCTTTCTTCTTTGCAGTGGTTGGGCCCGGCACCAAGACCGGCGCCGTCGCCGCCGTCGCCCTTTCCGTGCTGATGATCCCGGTGGTGGTGCGCTCCAGCGAGGAAATGCTGAAGATCGTTCCCAACGAGCTGCGTGAGGCGGCTTACGCGCTGGGCGTGCGGAAATGGCGCACCATCATCAAGGTGGTCATTCCGACGGCGATCTCCGGCATCGCGTCGGGCGTCACCCTTGCGATCGCCCGCGTCATCGGCGAGACCGCCCCCATCCTGGTCACCGCAGGTTTCGCCACCAGCATCAACAACAACGTCTTCGGCGGCTGGATGGCTTCGCTGCCGACATTCATTTACACGCAGATCCTGAACCCCACGTCGCCGGCCAACCCTGGCCCGTCCTCGCAGCGGGCTTGGGGAGCCGCCCTGGTGCTGATCATCCTGGTGATGATCCTGAACCTTGGTGCCCGCCTGATCGCCAGGATTTTTGCCCCCAAGACGGGCCGCTGAAAAAGTTTTCGGCAGGCCGTTCCGGTCTTCGCGACCAAACCCTAGACTTCAATCCGTACCCCCAGCAAGTGAAGGAACATCATGTCTAAGCGCATCGACGTCAAAGACCTGAACGTGTACTACGGCGATTTCCTCGCCGTGGAGGATGTCAGCATCGCTATCGAGGCCAAGTCCGTGACCGCCTTCATCGGTCCCTCAGGCTGTGGCAAGTCCACCTTCCTGCGCACGCTGAACCGCATGCACGAAGTGCTGCCCGGCGCCCGCGTTGAAGGTGAAGTCCTGCTCGACGGCGACAACCTCTACGGACCCGGCGTTGACCCCGTGACCGTCCGTTCGCAGATCGGCATGGTCTTCCAGCGACCCAACCCGTTCCCCACCATGTCCATCCGGGACAACGTGCTGGCGGGCGTGAAGCTGAACAACAAGAAGATCTCCAAGGGCGAGGCCGACGCGCTGGTGGAAAGCTCGCTGCGGGGCGCCAACCTTTGGAACGAGGTCAAGGACCGGCTGGAGAAGCCAGGTTCCGGCCTGTCAGGCGGCCAGCAGCAGCGTCTCTGCATTGCCCGTGCCATCGCAGTGCAGCCGCAGGTGATCCTGATGGACGAGCCGTGTTCGGCACTGGACCCCATCTCCACGCTGGCCATTGAAGACCTCATCAATGAGCTCAAGGACCAGTTCACTGTGGTGATCGTGACCCACAACATGCAGCAGGCCGCACGCGTCTCGGACAAGACAGCTTTCTTCAACATCGCCGGTACCGGCAAGCCGGGCAAGCTGATCGAATATGGGAACACCCAAAACATTTTCAGCAACCCCACGGTGAAGGCGACGGAAGACTACGTTTCCGGCCGCTTCGGGTAGTCCCCACCGCGGCCCTCACCTCGGACCAACACATCGACTGCTCCGGCAAGGCCCTTTTGACAGCTCAGAAGGGCGCTGCCGGAGCAGTCGATTGCCGTCTAACGCGCTGGGAGGCTGGTCTAAGCCCCGGTCAGCGGTGACAGCGCCAAGGCGAAGACAAAGGCCACCGCAGCGGCCGCTAGCGGTGTGAGGATCCACAGCCCGAGGATCTCCAGGACCAGTTTCCGGTTGGTCACCGCGAAGTGCTGGTTTTCGCCGGCGCCCAACGCGGAGGCCGTCACGGTGTGGGTCGTGGACAGGGGCCACTGCAACGCAATGGCCCCAACGAGCAGCATGATGGCGCTGAACGTTTGGGACACGGAACCCCGCAACGGGTCGATTCGGGTGATCCTGTAGGCGAGGGTGTACGAGATCCGCCAGCCGCCGCACAGCGTCCCGGCGGTCATCATGACAGCGGATACCAGCGCCACCCACAGGGGGATACTGTCGTCGTCGGAATAGCCGGCCGCGGCAAGGGCCAGCAGAAGCACGGCGCCTACCCGCTGGCCGTCCTGCAGCCCGTGGCCGAACGCGACAGCGCCGGCCGCAATGGCCTGGCTCCGGCGAAAGCGCTGGTTGATGACATTGGGCTGGGCATAGCGCGCGGCCCAGGTTGCGGGGAAGACTGCCAGGTAGGAGCCCACATAAGCGACGACCGGCGAGAGCAGCAGCGGCAGCATCACTTGGACCAGCAAGGACCGGTCAACGCCCCCTACTCCCATGCCGCCCACGGCGAGGCTGGCAAGCCCGGCGCCGGCCAGCCCGCCTACCAGGGCGTGCGTGGAGGACGCGGGGATGCCGCGCCACCACATCAGCAGGCCCCAGGCGCAGGCACTGCCCACACCCGCCAGGAGGATGCTTAGGCCGCTGGTTCCGGCCGGCAGACGAATCCACGTGTGGCTGATGGCCACCACTACGCTGGCGCTGAGCAATGCGCCAACAAGGTTGAAGAGGGCAGCCAACAGCACTGCCACCGTCGGTGTGAGGGCCCGGGTCCGGACGGCGAGGGCTACGGCGGTGGAGACGTCCCTGAAGCCATTGAGGAAGGCGAACGCCGCGGTCAGCAGGACCACGGCGCCGAAGATCACTGCTGTCACGTCAGGATTCCTTGACGATGATGCTGCCTACCTGGGTGGCGATGCGGCGCATGTCTTTGGTGACTTCAACAAGCTGGTTGGCGACATCGCGGTTTCTGGAGTACTGCGCCCACTTCATGTCCCGGATCATGTCAGCCACCCACACCCGATGGGTCCGCTCTGCGCGTTGGGCCAGCCTGAGAATCTCGATCCAATAGTCCTCAAGGTCATCAAGGTTGTTGAGCTGGCGCATGGCGTCCACGGTGAGCTCGGCCTGCCTGCTGATGACCTCCAGCTGGTCCGCGGCACGCTTGGGCAACCGGTCCAGCTTGTAGAGGGAAACCAGTTCGGCGGCGCCGTCCAGCTTTTCGAGGGCCTCGTTGAGGTAGCGGGACAGGGCGTACATGTCTTCGCGGGGGAGCGGATTCACGAAGCTGGTGCGCATGTGGGTCAGCAGGGCGAAGTGCAGCTCGGCGGATTTCGCCTGGTGGTTGTGCATGTCATCCACGAGTTTGGCGTGCTCCCCGGCTGGAACGCCCAGGATCTCGGCCATGGTGGCGCTGGCATACACGATTTGCTGGGCCATTTGGGACAACAGGACCAGCCCGGCGGGCTCCTGGGGGAAAAGGCGCAGCTTCACGGTGGGTTCGGTCTCCGGGCGTTGTACTGGGTCTGGGCCGCCCACTGTGACTTGACGCAGGCCTGCAACTGGTCTTGAGTCTACCGGGCAGCTGCCTGCGGCCTGTAAACGGGCAAGAAAAATGGTGCCGAACCGGATACGCCTCTCGGCGGTAGGCCGCTCTAGGCGGCTAAATGTTGAAGCCCGGGGGTTTCGCGGCTCGGCACCAGTTTTAGTGTTCTACGTTGCCGGGCCCAAGTCAACATTGACAGATCGGGCCTGCTGGTTCAGTCGAGTTCACCGAGGCGCCACGCGTTCGCAGCGTGTTCAAGGTCCTCGGCGGTCTTCACAAGCTGATGCGAGTTGCGCGTGAGCTTGCTCGCGTGGGCCTCATTTCCGTGTTCGGCGCCGTCGGCGAGGGTCGCCTGGCCGAGCGCAACCACACGGCAGAAAGCGGCGGAACGTTCCAGTGCGACGTCGAAGTCGCCGTCGAACGCACCGGAAAGAATGGCGTCCGCCAGGGTCCGCATTTCGTCGGCCCCCGGCGGCTCGGCAGCACCTGCCACCACGTTGGAGACCTGGGCCGTGTCCTTGCCCGCACGGAAGTAAACGGAGATGCGTTCCGGGTCCTGAACGGTGGCCGCGCGCAGCGCGTACAGCCGCCACAGGGCGCCGGGCAAGGACCGCGCCGGACTTTCGGCCCACATTTCGGCGATGGCTTCCAGGCCCTGTTCGTCCGTCAGCTTGACCAGCCGCTCGGTGATGACAGGATCGTCGCTGTTACGTCCATGGCGCACCAGTGCCTGGGCGGCGAGGTGGGCGGCCTCGGAGACGCGCGCGGGGTCCGGGCCTCCGGCGAACGGCTCAAAGTCGATGGGCGCGAAAGGCTTTGGTTTGTGATGCCGGTTGGCGCCGCCGTAATGACTGGGTCCTGTTTGCTCGCTCATGCCCCAACGCTACTCCTGTGCCGCCGGGGAAATCGAGTGCTCCGTGGAAGCAGCTGCACTCGGCGGGGGCCGTCGAAACCGGCAGAAAAAAGGACGTACGACGGCGGCACGCCCCTTTCGTGTCAAAGCGGCCCCGCGCGTGGGGTAAAGTATCTATCGTCCAGAAATGGACTGGGCTGATCGGTCACCTGACCGTCGGCTGGGGCCTTTAGCTCAGTTGGTAGAGCATCGGACTTTTAATCCGTGGGTCGTGGGTTCGATCCCCACAGGGCCCACCCACGTGGCAGGTCAGAGGCACAAAGCTTCTGACCTGCTTCAGTTTAAGCGGCTCAGCTGAGCGACAGCCCGAGGTAAAGCAGGGCGAGGGCAAGCGCCGTCGGAGTCATGGTGAGGCGCTCGGACCGGCTGCGCGAGATCCCGTTCATGACGACACCTAAGGCGAAGTACGCAGTCAGCACCCAGGCGGTCACGTCCGTGAAAGATTCGCTGACGAATGGAGCCGCGAGCCCGGCCTTCGCCAAGGCGACGTAGGCGAAGACTCCGTACAGGGCGATGGAGACTGCACTTCCTATCCGAAGCTTGGGCGGAAGGACCGTGTGCTGGCCGCCCCAGGCCAGCTGACCGAGGGGAGCGCCCGCTATTAGTGCTATCTGGAAAACGGCCAGGGCGGCGAGTACCGCCGCGGCCCCGAGCGCACAAACGTGAACCATCGTTGTCCCCATGGTCGAGCGGCTGCCTTAGTGTTCGAAGTGGGTGCGCGGCGCGCCGCCGGGCAGCTTCTCCAGAATACCCTCTGCCACTTTGCGCAGCTTGAGGTTCCGGTGGCTCGACGCCTTGGCGATGATGGCAATCGCCTCGTCGTAGGAACACCTGTTCTGCGCCATGATCACTCCACAGGCGATGTCGATGGAGGTGCGGCTTTCGAGCGCGGATTGCAGGTCCGACGCCCGGGTGCTGGTGGATTGCAGCTCAAGGACCAGCCTGAGGCCCCGCGCCGCGAGGTCCGCGAAACCGTGGGCCCCGGCGATTATATGGAGCGGGAACGCCTGGGCGGTGGGGGCAAAGAAGGCGAGGGCCGCAGTTGCACCTTCGTCCAGCCGGAGCCGTACGCCAAGAACGCTGTGGAACCCGGCGTCCTGAAGGTGTGGCCGGTAGAGCGACCAGCGGAAATCGGACGAAACGTGGTTCATGGCCACGGTGCCACTGCCGGTGAGTGCTTCCGTCAGTGGTCCTTCGCGCACTTCCTGCTCCAGCCGGGCCAGCCCGGCTGTCTGCGCATTGGTGCCGGCGGTGGCCGGGGCGTTCTTCGCCCTGCTGAGGAGGGTGCCGCATTCGACCGGAGAGTCCATGAGCCTGCTGAGTGTGGCGGAAGCCGTCCGGGTCAGGATTTCAAGCGAGTCAGCGAGTGTTGTCGCGCCGGTGGCCAAATCGGGGATGAACCCGTCGGGGCCGGCGCTTGCTGGACCGGTGCTTGCCGTGCCAGCGGATGGGGCCGGCGATTGGCTGGGAATCGTGGCAGGATGCCCCGCTACGTGCTGTTGGGCCTGATACGGCTGCGCCGGACGCCTGCCGGCGGGCCCGTGCGACGCGGAAACCTGCGATGTTGAATACTTCATGGCCGGCTCCCGGAGGACCTGCTCCCAGAGGACCGGCCAGTCGGCCGCCCGTGAAAGTGATAGTCGGACCAAGGTGCGGGCGGCCGGAATTCGGCGATCAGAGGGCCGGCGACGGCTGGGGGAGAGGCCTTGGTCTCGAAGACCTCCTCGTCGCCGGCCCCGCTCACTTCCCGGACCCGATGGGGCGGGAAAACGTGGCTGCTAAGTCCTGCATTCATTCCTTCTCACATCCCCTGGTGAGACATCCAACCGAGTGAGACAACGAGTCTTTGGCTCTAGATCGAAGGTAGTGGGGCGTGGTCCCGGGAGAACGCGTAATCGGTACTCGTCTTTGAGATTAGGTAGTACTTGGATTGGTGGACTGTGTGTGGGCCTTTGCTTGGACCGGTGCTGTAAAACTGGGCCGCCCCATGACGCAGGCAGCCGGAGATGGAAGGATAAGGCCCATGGAACTGCATATCACCGGGGACCCCGCGGCCGACCAACTGCTTACTGATGACGCGTTTGCGCTGCTGACGGGGATGTTGCTGGACCAGCAGGTGACCATGGAATCCGCCTTCGCAGGGCCGGAGAAGATCCGGTCACGCATCGGCTCGATTGATCCGGCAGCTGTAGCCGCCTACGAACCGGAAGCGTTCGTCGAGGTCTTCAAGGAACGGCCGGCAGTCCACCGGTTCCCCGGTTCGATGGCGGCGCGGGTCCAGGCCCTCGCTGAGACGGTCCAGCGCGACTGGAACGGTGACGCCGCGCAGATCTGGACCAAGGGCAGCCCGGACGGCAGGGAAGTATTGCGCCGCCTGCAGGCCCTGCCGGGATTCGGGGAGCAAAAGGCAAAGATTTTCCTTGCGCTCCTCGGCAAGCAATGCGGGCTGAGCGCGCCAGGCTGGCGTGACGCTGCCGGACATTATGGCCAGGAAGGTGCCTTCCTTTCGGTCGCAGACATCGTGGATCCTGAGTCCCTGGTCAAGGTGCGGGCCAGCAAGCAGGCAGCGAAGGCAGCGGCCAAGCAAACCCGGGAATAAGCGCTCCTGCAATAATCGGAGTCAATTGTCCGGGCGCGAGGAAGCCCCCGGTCAAACCGGAACGCAATGTAAGTTCGGGCCCATCACACCAGACGAGGCGGACATCCATGAAGGCTCCAGACCAGCAATACGCTCAATTCTCCGGAACCCCGGTTCCGCCGGGCGACGGTAATGCAGCCGGTCATGCGCATGTGGACCAGGACCTCCTCCAGCGCCTGGCCGACGCGCACGGGGTGGGCACGTCATTCCACGGTTGGGATGGGCTGCCGTACAGCGTCGCTCCCGAAACCCTGGTCAAAGTCCTTGCTGCGCTGGGCGTCCTGGCCCACACGAACGAACTGATCGAGGCTGCCCTGGCGGAGGCCGAACTGGCGCCGTGGCGGCGGATGCTGCCGCCCGCCGTCGTGGTTCAACAGGGCGCAACCGCACTGGTCCCGGTCCATGTCCCGGACGGTGCCACCGCGCGTCTGGCTGTGATGCTGGAAGCGGGCGCGGGCGGGCCCGTGGAGGCGGTCCAGCAGGATGTCTGGTTCCCGCCCCGGGACGTGGACGGTGTGCCCACCGGGCGGGCCACGTTCGCCGTGCCCGAAGGGCTGCCGCTTGGCTGGCACACGCTGCATGCCGAGTCCGACGGCGTCACGGCCGAGTGCGCGCTGGTGGTGGTTCCGGCGCGGCTCACCACCGCCGATTCCTTGGTGGAGCGCCGCGGCTGGGGCCTGGCCACGCAGCTGTACTCCGTACGGTCGAAGCGGTCCTGGGGCGTCGGCGACTTCGCAGACCTGGCGGACCTGGCCACACTGAGCGGTGAACGGGGCGCGGACTATGTCCTGGTCAATCCGCTGCACGCCGCGGAGCCCGTCCCGCCGGTCCAGCCCTCGCCGTACTCGCCGTCAACCCGGCGCTTTTTCAACCCCCTCTACATCCGGGTGGAGGCCATCCCGGAACTCGCCTACCTCAAACCGCGCAAACGTGCCACGATCGAGAGGCTCCAGGAGCAGGTGCAGAGCCTGAACGCGGACGGGGAACGGCTTGACCGGAACGCTGTGTTCGCGGCCAAGCTCCAGGCCTTGGAGCTGCTTTACCACGCACGGCGCTCGCCGGCCCGGCAAGCAGCGTTCGACGAATTTTGCCGGAGCTCCGGTCCGGGCCTTGATGATTTCGCCCTGTGGTCCGCGATCCGGGAGGACCTCGTGCCGGAGGACCCGCTGTGGATGGACCCGGACTGCGCCCTGGGGTCGCCCGAGGCCGAGGCGCTGAGGGAAAAACTTGCCCATCGGATCGGTTTCCACCGCTGGCTGCAATGGGTCTGCGACGAGCAGCTCGATTACGCGCAGCAGGCCGCGCGCCGCGCCGGCATGCGGCTGGGCGTGGTGCATGACCTGGCCGTGGGCGTTGACATGAGCAGCGCCGACGCCTGGACGCTTCGCGGTGTGCTGGCGCCGGGGATCAGCGTGGGTGCGCCGCCGGACATGTACAACCAGTTGGGCCAGGAGTGGAGCCAGCCGCCCTGGCATCCCGCTCGCCTGGCCGAGGCCGGTTACGCGCCCTTCCGCAACATGCTGTCCACGGTTCTCCGGCACGCCGGCGGCATCCGGGTGGACCACGTCCTGGGGCTGTTCCGCCTCTGGTGGGTACCGGCCGGGAACTCGCCACGGGACGGCGCCTACGTTAAGTACGATCACGACGCACTTATCGGCATCCTGGCGCTGGAGGCCCAGCGCGCCGGAGCCGTGGTGATCGGCGAGGACCTGGGAACGTTCGAACCGTGGGTGCGTGACTACCTTGCTGCCCGCGGCATCCTGGGAACGTCCATCCTCTGGTTCGAGAACGACGGCGACTCCCCGCTGCCGCCGGAGCGGTACCGCACGCAGGCACTCGCCAGCGTCAACACCCACGATCTTCCGCCCACCGCCGGCTACCTTGCGGGCGACCACGTGGCACTCCGCAGCAGGCTGGGGCTGCTGGAACGATCCGAAGCCGAAGAACGGGCGGAGCACGTGGCCACCCTGGAGAAGATGATGGGGTTGCTGCGCGAACGGGGGCTGCTGCCTGAAGGCGGAACGGAAAGCCACGAGACTCATGGAAGCGAGGAGCGC
This sequence comes from Pseudarthrobacter sp. 01T43, assembly GCF_056398665.1. NCBI lineage: Bacteria > Bacillati > Actinomycetota > Actinomycetes > Micrococcales > Micrococcaceae > Pseudarthrobacter > Pseudarthrobacter sp. 01T43. The sequence goes on from NZ_JBFTPV010000036.1 coordinate 14,518, forward strand.
ACCATCGAGGCGCTGCACCGCCTCCTCGCCCAGACGCCGTCGGTGTTGCTCGGCGTCGCGCTGGTTGACGCGGTGGGGGAACGGCGCGTGCAGAACCAGCCGGGCACCACCGAAGCGCTGTATCCGAACTGGCAGGTTCCGCTGGGCGACCCTGCCGGTAGGCCCGTGTTTATCGATGACCTTCCCGGAAACGCCAGGTTCAACTCGCTTTTGGCCGCTGTCTCGGAGTCATTGCGCGGGTAGGGCTGGCGGGCAGTCCCGGGCGGGGCGACAATGTGAGCAGTTGGCCGGAGAGTCCTTCGGCCGGCGCGCGGGATGAAGCCGGTTCACGGGAGGAACCAGATGAGTGACGGACCAGTCCTGGTGGTGGGCGGTACGGGCATGCTGGGCAGCCAGGTTGTCACGGAGCTGCTCGCTCGGGGCAAACAGGCACGGGCACTGGTGCGGCCCGGCTCGGATGCGTCCCGCCTCGAAGCAGCAGGCGCGCAGGTTGCCCGCGGCGACATGATGGATCCGGCGTCGCTTGCGCGCGCCATGGACGGTGCCGACGCTGTGATCACCTCAGCGGCCGGCTACACCAGGCACCGCAAGGGCGATACCAGCGAGACTGACATCGTGGGCAACACCAACCTGGTGGAGGCGGCCAGCCGCTCGGGGATCCGGCGGTTCGTCCCGACCAGTATCCTCACGTGCGACCAGACTCCCCAGGTGCCGCACTTCTGGCACAAGAAGCTGGCGGAAGACCGGCTGGAGGCACTCGGCGTGCCCTTCGTAGCTCTACGTCCGGGTGCGTTCCTGGACCAGATCACCCGGTTCGGCGGCGACCCCATCAGCAAGGGGCGGCTCAGCTGGTTCGGGTCGGCGCGGATACCGCTGACCTTTGTGCACACCGCACATTTGGCCGGTTACCTGGCGGCCGCCGTTGACGTTCCGGGGGTAGAGGGCAGGCGCATCGACATCGGCTGGGACCGGCCGGTTAGCATGCAGGATGTTGCGGACATCGCAGGCCGGCTCACCGGAAAGACCATCCGCGTCCGCTCCGTGCGCACCGGTTTGTTGCGGGCTGCGGGCACGGTGATGGCGCCGGTCAACCCGATGGCCAAGGACATGTCCGCCATGATCGACTGGTTCCAGACCGGCCGGTATGTTGCAGACACAACCCTCCAGCAGCAGTTCTTCGGCGTCCCTCCCACTGCGGAGGACGCCGTCCGCCGGCTCCTCACCGGTCTTGGGCACGCTGTTCGCTGACGTCCGTGTCCGGGATGAGCTGCGGCCCGGGATGAGCTGCGCCGAAGCAGGGGTTGCCCAGCGCCAGGATGTCGGCGGTCCACCGTGGATGGACTACGCGGAGATGCCGACCCTGCGCGCCGGCTCCGTTATCGTTGATGATATCGACGACGTCGGGCGCGGAGCGAAGGCCATGCTCGAGAACAACCCCGAACGGAACATCTGGGGCCTCGGCCGACACTACGCCGGCTCCAATTTATTTTGGTACCTCAAAGACCCCGCCGGAAACTTCTCGGAGTACTACTCCGACATGGGCTGCATCGCCGAGGACGAAATCTGGACCCCGGCGACCTTCCACGGAGCCCTGGGTCTCTTGAGCTGGGGTCCGCCGCCACCGCCGTTGTTCCTGGAACCGGAGGTGACAGGGCCGCCGTCGTGATTGACGCGGCGCGTGCACAGAAGGAATCCAGTCTTTTGAGGCCCGTGCCAAGAGGCTATTGAACGCATACCATGAGGTTCGTGGCGGTTATCTTGCGAGACCTGGCAACCTTTCCGGAATGCATGCTGTTTGCTCCCGCTGGCGTGCCGAAAGGGGTTTGCGTTGTCACGCTCCGGACTTGGCTTTGATTCCACCGCCGATTCCGTTGCCGGTATCGCGGAGCGCCTGCGTTCCGCAGGGTGTGTCTTTGCTGAGGAGGAGGCCAGGCTGCTCATGGCCGCCGCGTCCTCTCCCGCTGATGTGAGTGCCACCGTGGAGCGGCGCCTTGCGGGCAATCCGCTGGAGCACATTCTCGGCTGGGCAGAGTTTGGGGGCCTGCGGATTGAGCTCGACGCCGGTGTCTTCGTTCCGCGCCGACGCACTGAACTACTGGTCAACGAGGCTGTTGCGTTGCTGTCGAACGTCTCGGCGGGGGAGCCGAAGGTCCGGCGGGGTAGGGCGCGAGTTTCGACGCGGCCAGTCGGGCCTCGAGTCGTCGTTGATCTCTGCTGCGGATCCGGCGCGGCGGGTGCCGTGCTCGCGTCCCGGATGCCAGGACTTGAACTGCATGCTGCGGACCTCGATCCTGCCGCTGTGGCGTGTGCGCGCCGTAACGTCGGCCGTGTGGGCGGAGTGGTTCACGAGGGCAATCTGTTCGATGCCCTCCCGCCGGCCCTGAAGGGACGAGTTTCGGTCTTGACGGCGAACGCCCCCTATGTCCCTACTGCCGAGATTTCCACCATGCCACGCGAAGCACGTGATTTTGAGCCAATGCTGTCGCTCGACGGCGGCGCGGACGGCCTCGATCTCCATCGCCGCATTGCCGCTGGGGCCCGGGAGTGGCTGCGTGCCGGCGGCCATCTCATCATCGAAACGAGTGAGCGGCAGGCCAAACGCACGGCATCGATCCTGGCGGCGGCGGGGTTCGTAGTCAGGACCGCCCGGTCGGCCGAGCTCGATGGCACCGTGGTTGTCGGCCGAGCTGGCTAACTCTCGGAGTCTGATCCGTTTCGGACTCTAGCTGCGCAGCTATTTGCTGTTTCCCCGCATCGCGGAAGCCGTTCGGCCGCCTGTGGTTCAGCMGTCTTCAGGTGTTCGCGAACCGTCCCTGCTTATTCGCGCTGCCTTGGTGTTTATTCGCGTTGGGGTGGTGGGGGTGGTTTGAAGTAGTGGTTTTGTTGGGGTTTTTGGGTGGGGTCGATGTGGCGTGGGGGTGTGAACCAGGGGATGTTGTTTCGGGTGTGGATGGTCCATTGTTCTTTGTGGA
>NZ_JBFTPV010000037.1:0-17105 GCF_056398665.1 Pseudarthrobacter sp. 01T43
CGAACTGGCGGATCCAACTCGCCGCCGTCCTGGACCAAGCCGACCCGTCCCCCGTCACCGCAGTCACCGTCGAAGGCGCCTCCGACTCACCCTCCACCATCCTCCTCGCAGCCTGGCTCACCCTGGCCCTGGACACACCCGTCACCATCCTCGCGGACCCCGCCGGGACCGGCATCCGCCGCGTCCGCCTCACCCGCCCCGCCGGCGACATCCAGCTCTACCGCCCCGGCACCTCCCTCGCCGAACTCACCCAACCAGGCCAACCCACCCAACGCATCTCCCTACCCCGACGCAGCCTCAAAGACTGCCTCGCCGAAGAACTCCGCCGCCTCGACCCCGACGAAACCTTCGGCGAAACCATCACCAACCTCCACACCCCCGCAACGCACCAAGAACCGGACATGACATTCACGTGCAACGGCGAGCCAGGACGCAACCGGGACCATCAGTCGCTGGTCACGGTTTAACGGACCGCGCAACCGAGGACGTGGAACCCCAGCGCGTCAGTTAGATTGGCATTTGGTGCCGATTCACCGGATCCGGCCGGATCCAGGAAAGGAACACAAGAATAATGGTCCATAAAGTACAGGCCGTCATCGCCAGGGAGAAGAATGCCCCGGTTTCGCTGGAGACTATTCTGGTCCCGGATCCAGGGCCGGGGGAGGCCCTGGTGGACATTCTCACCTGCGGGGTCTGCCACACGGACCTGCATTACAAGCAGGGCGGCATTGGCGACGACTTCCCTTACTTGCTGGGCCATGAGGCCACGGGCGTGGTCAGCGCCGTGGGTCCGGACGTCACGCAGGTGGCGCCGGGTGACCGGGTGATCCTGAACTGGCGCGCTGTCTGTGGGGAATGCCGTGCCTGTGCCAAGGGCCAGCCGCAGTACTGCTTCAACACCCACAACGCGACGCAGAAGATGACCCTCGAGGACGGTACGGAACTCTCGCCCGCGCTGGGCATTGGCGCCTTCGCGGAGAAGACGCTTGTGGCCGCCGGACAGTGCACGAAGATTGACGACGACGCCGATCCTGCCGCGGTCGGGCTGCTCGGTTGCGGTGTGATGGCCGGCATCGGTGCCGCCATCAACACCGGCGAGGTCAAGCGCGGCGAATCCGTCGCCGTGATCGGCTGCGGCGGCGTGGGTATCGCCGCGATTGCCGGCGCAAAGCTGGCCGGCGCAACCACCATCATCGCAGTGGACATCGACGCCAACAAGGTGGAGATGGCGAAGTCCCTGGGGGCCACCCACGGCGTGGATTCGAGCAAGGAAGACCCCATCGAGGCCATCCGCGCCCTCACCGGAGGTAACGGAGCGGACGTGGTGATTGACGCCGTCGGACGTCCCGAAACGTACAAGCAGGCGTTCTACGCCCGCGACCTCGCCGGACGTGTGGTGCTGGTGGGCGTCCCGACGCCGGGCATGTTGCTTGAGCTGCCCCTGCTGGACGTCTTCGGGCGGGGCGGGTCGCTGAAGTCGTCATGGTACGGGGACTGCCTGCCCTCCCGTGATTTCCCCATGCTCGTGGCGCACTACAAGCAGGGCAACCTGGACCTCGATGCCTTCGTCACCGAGCGCATCACCATTGACCAGGTGGAGGAAGCCTTTGCCAGGATGCATGACGGCAAGGCCCTGCGCTCGGTCGTTGAAGTACAGACTCTGAAGGAGCTCTCATGACGGTCACCATCGAAAACCTTGTCACCTCGGGCACTTTTTCGCTCGACGGCGGTACCTGGGACGTGGACAACAACGTCTGGATCGTGGGCAACGACGATGAGTGCGTGATCATCGATTCCCCGCACGATGCGGCAGCGATCATCGACCAGGTCCGCGGCCGGAAGGTCCTGGCCATCCTGCTCACCCACGCGCACAATGACCACATCGGCGCAGCGCGCGAGGTCGCTGCCGCCGTTGGCGCCCCGATCATCCTGAACCCGGAGGACCTGGTCCTCTGGAAGCAGGTTTACCCGGACACGGAACCGGACCGGTACCACGGCGACGGTGACGTGTTCGAGGTGGGCGGCACCGCACTTTTGGCCATCCACACCCCGGGCCATTCCCCGGGCTCCACCTGCTTCTACCTCGAAAGTGAGGGAACGGTCTTCACCGGCGACACCCTCTTCAACGGTGGACCGGGAGCGACGGGACGCTCCTACAGCGACTACCCTACGATCCTGACCTCAATCCGGGAACGGCTGCTGCCGCTGCCGGCCGAAACCGTGGTCCGCACCGGTCACGGCGACAACACCACCATTGGTGCGGAACGGGAAACGCTGGCTAAGGTTTCCCAGTAGCAGGTTTCCCAACGGCAGGATCCCGCCAAGGCGCGCCAGGACAGCTGGCGCGCCTTGGCGGGCGTTTTGAACAGGAACGGCGTGAGCCGCAAAGGAAGTTGGAACAATGAAGTTCGGTAAGCAGCCCGCACCCGTCGCGGACATCAACGAGGACCACCTCTCAGTCCACAAGCCCAAAACGGAAGCGGCCGGGGTCAAAGCCGTCATGGTGGCCCTCGAGCGCGCCGTGGCACAGGCCGGCGTGACGCGGACCGCGCAGTCCCTGCTGCGGCTGAACCAGCAGGGCGGGTTCGACTGCCCCGGCTGCGCCTGGCCGGAGTCGGCAACGAAGCGCAAAGCGGCCGAGTTCTGCGAGAACGGCGCCAAGGCGGTGGCCGAGGAAAACACCCTGCGGACCGTGGGGGCGGAATTTTGGGCCAAGCACTCCATCGCCGAGCTCTCATCGAAGACCGAGTACTGGCTGGGCAACCAGGGCCGGTTGAGCGAACCGGTGGTGATCCGCGAGGGCGAGACGCACTATTCCCCGATCTCCTGGGCCGAGGCTTTCGACCTTGTTGGCGAGCACATCCGCGCCTCCACCCCGGACCGCTGCGTCTTTTACACCTCCGGGCGCACCGCCAACGAGACGGCGTTTATGTATCAGCTGTTCGCACGTGCCCTGGGCACCAACAACCTCCCGGACTGTTCCAACATGTGCCACGAATCCTCGGGCTCCGCGCTTAACCCGACCATCGGCATCGGCAAGGGAACCGTGTCCTTGGAGGACATCCACGATTCGGAACTCATCTTCGTCGTCGGCCAGAACCCCGGCACCAACCATCCCCGGATGCTGTCGGCGCTGAAGGAATGCAAGGACAAGGGCGGCAAGGTGGTGGCGGTCAACCCGCTCCCGGAGGCTGGCCTCTTCAACTTCAAGGATCCGCAGACCGTCTCGGGTGTGGTGGGCGGCGGTACGCCGCTGGCCGATGAGTACCTACAGATCAAGGTGGGCGGGGACCTGGCACTGTTCCAGGCGCTGGGCCACCTGCTCCTGGCGGAGGAAGAACGTAACCCGGGCACCGTCGTCGACCGTTCTTTTGTTGACGCGCAGACCGACGGGTTCGACGCCTACCGCGACGCCAGGGGGGAGCTGGACTGGGCGGAAACCGAGAAAGCCACCGGCCTGTCCCTGGAGCAGATCGAAACCGTGGCAGGGATGCTCATCAAGTCCAAGGCCACTATTTTCTGCTGGGCCCTGGGCGTGACGCAGCAGCCGCACTCGGTGGACACCATCAAGGAAATGGTCAACGTCCTGCTCCTGCAGGGGAACTTCGGCAAGCCCGGCGCCGGGGCCTGCCCGGTCCGCGGGCACTCGAACGTCCAGGGCGACCGGACCATGGGCATCTGGGAGAAGCCCAAGGAATGGCTCCTCGATGCGCTGGACACAGAGTTCGGGATTCAGTCTCCGCGACACCACGGCCACGACGCCGTGGAAGCCATGGAAGCGTTCGAGCGTAACGAGGTGGACGTTTTTGTGTCCATGGGCGGCAACTTCTCGCTCGCCTGCTCGGACACCGAAACCTTGGAAGCCGGCATGCAGCGGATCGGCCTGACCGTGCACATCTCCACGAAGCCCAACCGGTCCCACGTGGTGCACGGCCGCACGTCCCTGATCCTGCCCACACTGGGCCGGACGGACAAGGATGACAAGCACCCCAAGGGCGCGCAGTTCCTGTCCGTGGAGGACTCCATGTCCGTGGTCCACTCCACCCAGGGCAGGCTGCAGCCGGTCTCCGAGCACCTGCTCGCCGAACCGGTGATCGTCGCGCGGATGGCAGCGGCGACCTTCGGGCCGGACCACAATGTGGACTGGAAAGCCATGGCCGAGGACTACGACGTGGTCCGGGACCATATCGCCCGCGTCCTGCCCGGTTTCGAGGACTTCAACGTCCGGGTCCGGACCAAAAACGGCTTCATTCTGCCTAACCCGCCCCGGGACACCCGCTCCTTTAAGACGGACATCGGCCGCGGCCGTTTCACCGTCAGCCCGCTGGAATACCTGACCCCTCCCGACGGACACCTGGTACTCCAGACCATCCGCAGCCACGACCAGTACAACACCACGTTCTACGGCCTGGACGACCGCTACCGTGGCATCTCGGGTGGCCGCCGCGTGATCCTGATACACCCTGAAGACCTGGCAGAACTCGGCTTCAAGGACCGGGACCTCGTGGACGTGGTCAGCACCTTCCGCGGCCACGACCGGCAGGCGGACAAGTTCCGACTGGTGGCCTACCCTACGGCTAAGGGCTGCGCCGCCGCGTACTTCCCCGAAGCCAACGCCCTGGTCCACAAGGAAAACGTCGCCCGGGAATCCAACACCCCCGGCTTCAAGGCAATGTTCGTCCGCTTTGTGCCGCACGTAGCGAAGCCGGAAGCAGCCGAGGCGTCCGCGTCGCTTGCGGCTGCCGGCGCCAGCTGATCAAAGAGCACAACGGCCCCGTCTCCCATCTGGGGAGGCGGGGCCGTTCTTCCTTGCATTTAGCGGTTCAGCGGGATGACACCGTCACCGGAGTCCGTGGCTGTGCGCCAGTGCGATCGCCTCGGTCCGTGAGCCGACGTCGAGCTTCCTGAACAGGTTCCGCACATGGAACTTGACCGTATTCTCGCTGATGCCCAGCGTTGAGGCGATGGCCCGGTTGCGGTGTCCGGCAACGAGGTGCTGGAGCACCTCGAGTTCCCGCGCGGCAAGGTCCCATTCGGTGACATCCCCGGCGGGGCGTGTCGTTGTCAGATCCAAGGGCAGGGTGACGAAGACGTCCGCACCCCAGCCCGGCATAACGTCGATCCGCAGTGTTCCGGTGAGGGCCTGGACCCGGCGGTCCAGGCGGGCGATGCTCGGCGCGTCGGCTTTGAGTGCACCCCGCCCGTCGTCACGGACGTTGATCAGCAGGTTTTCGCCGTCGCAGTCCCACTGCGTCCGTACCCTGCTGACATCCGGTTGTTCAGTCATGGCCAGCACCAGTCCGCGGACGATGGCCCGTGCCGCGTGGGCAACTTCGCCGGGCAGGGCCCTTCCGTTCAGCGGCGGTTCTATGAATTCGATCTCAATGCCGCTGTAACGTGTGAGCGGCCGCAGGTCCTCCCGCAGGCGTTCGAAGGCCTTGGCGACGGGCTCTTTTACCAGGTCCGTGGTGCGGTCGCTGTGGGTGCGAAGCCCGATGAGAGCCTTGGCGGTGAGGTCAGTAACGGTTGAGCGGGCTGCTGCATCGTCCAGGGAGGACGAGCGCAGGGCCGCCAGGAGGGTCTCCAGGGTGGTGGAGTGCAGGTCAGTCAGTTCCGCCGTTACGCGGAGGCGTTCCGCGGATGCCGCCCGCGATTCGAGCAGGTACGACGGCGGCGCATCGGCCACTTTCTCCCGGATCCGCCGTGCAGTCAGGCGCCAGAGATACGTCACCATGTCCAGCCCGGCGTTGTGCCCGGGGTCGGCAGGGGCCGGATCCGTGAGGACAAGGAGGGCATTGCTGGAGGCGTGCTTCAGTGCGAGTACCGGCCGGGTCCGGCCGGCGAACTCTGCTTCCCCGAACCAGGGCGTCTCATCCTTAAGGGCACCGCGAAGTGCGTCCAGTTCGGTGATTGAGGCCCGGGAAATGATTTCTTCGTCGCCCGCCTTCTTCTGCGGCCGCCCCGTGCAGTCTTCCGTGAAAATGACCAGCGCACTGCTTCCCATGTAGGGGAGTGCGGCGTCCCGCAGCCGTTCGGCTATCTGGGCCAGGGGTGCATCAGCCAATGCTGCCACGCTCTGCAAAAGTGGCCACGGCAGGTCTGGTAGCGGCATGGTGGATTCCTTCACGGGCTGATGGGCGACGGTGCTCATGCGGCCACCTTACCCGGGTAAAAACGTTGTTCCAACCCAAAAGGGTAGTAAGAACCGTCAGAAAACAGTGTTACCCCTGCCCGTTTGGTTCGCAATCATGGATATCAACCAGAAAGCATCCGTCCGGCCGCTCCAGGCCGACCAGATCCAAAAGGACAAACCGTGAATCCGACAACAAATGTGACGCTCCCCGGCGCTGCAACCTCAGCAACACTCAACTGGACGCCCGCAGACGACCGCGCCGTGGATACCGCCCGTGTTCTGGCCGCCGACGCTGTGGAGAAGGTCGGTAACGGCCACCCCGGTACGGCCATGAGCCTGGCCCCGGCCGCCTACCTGCTCTTCCAGAAGCTCATGCGCCACGACCCGCGTGACCCGGACTGGCTGGGGCGTGACCGTTTCATCCTGTCCCCGGGCCACTCCTCGCTGACCTTGTACGTCCAGTTGTTCCTCTCCGGCTACGGCTTGGAACTGGACGACCTTAAGGCGCTGCGTACCTGGGATTCCCTCACGCCGGGCCACCCCGAGTACAAGCACACGGCCGGCGTCGAAATCACCACCGGTCCGCTGGGCCAGGGCCTGGCCTCCTCGGTCGGATTCGCTTACTCGCAGCGCCGGATGCGCGGCCTGTTCGACGCTGACGCTGCCGAGGGCACGTCCCCGTTCGACCACACCATCTGGGTCATCGCGTCCGACGGCGACATCCAGGAGGGCGTGACGTCTGAGGCTTCCTCGCTGGCCGGGCACCAGGAACTGGGCAACCTCGTGGTGGTCTACGACGAGAACCATATCTCCATCGAGGACGACACCGACATCTCCTTCACCGAGGATGTCCTGAAGCGCTACGAGGCCTACGGCTGGCACACCCAGCGCGTGGACTGGACTGAGACCGGCGAATACGTCGAAGACGTTCAGGAGCTTTACTCCGCACTGCTGGCCGCGAAGGCCGAAACGTCCAAGCCGTCCATCATCTCGCTGCGCACCATCATCGGGTTCCCGGCGCCGAAGAAGCAGAACACCGGCAAGATCCATGGTTCAGCCCTCGGCGCAGAGGAAGTCGCCGGCCTGAAGTCCGTGCTGGGCTTCGATCCGGCTAAGTCCTTCGAAGTGGACCAGGACGTCCTGGCCCACGCCCGCGCCGTAGTGGACCGCGGAGCTGCTGCCCGCAGCGAATGGGATTCCTCGTTCGAGGCGTGGCAGTCGGCCAACCCTGAGGGTGCCGCATTGCTGGAGCGGATCGAAGCCAAGAAGCTGCCCGCCGGACTTGATGCAGTCCTGCCGGTCTTCGAAGCAGGCAAGGATGTTTCCACCCGTGCCGCGTCCGGCAAGGTCCTCAACGCGCTGGGTCCGGTCATGCCGGAGCTGTGGGGCGGCTCTGCCGACCTGGCGGAGTCCAACAACACCACGATCGAAGGCTCGGCCTCCTTCATCCCGGTATCCCGCTCCACCGATGCCTGGAAGGGCAACCCTTACGGCCGCGTCCTGCACTTCGGCATCCGTGAGCACGCCGCCGCGTCGATCGTGAACGGTATCTCGCTGCACGGCCGGACCCGCGCGTTCTCCGGCACGTTCCTGATCTTCAGCGACTACCAGCGCCCGGCCATCCGCCTCTCGGCCCTCATGGGCGTCCCGTCCATCTACGTGTGGTCCCACGACTCCATCGGCCTGGGCGAAGACGGCCCCACCCACCAGCCGGTGGAACAGCTCGCGACCCTCCGCGCCATTGTGGGCCTGGACGTAGTCCGCCCCGGCGACGCGAACGAGGTGGGCATAGCCTGGAAGACCATGCTGGAGAACCATTCAAATCCGGCCGGCATCATCCTGACCCGCCAGAATGTCCCCACCTTCGCCCGCGGTAATGGTGCAGCACAGGGCGAAACCTTTGCTTCCCCTGCCGGGGTTGCCAAGGGTGGCTACGTGCTGGCCGAGGCAGCCAGGGACGGCGCCACCGTTCCGGCGGACGTGATCCTGATCGGTACCGGCTCCGAGGTCCAGCTGGCAGTCCAGGCCCGCGAAGCCCTCCAGGCTGAAGGTATCGCCGCCCGCGTTATCTCCATGCCGTGTGTTGAGTGGTTCAACAAGCAGGACGCGGCCTACCGCGAGTCCGTGCTGCCCGCCGGCATCAAGGCCCGCGTCTCGGTCGAGGCTGGCCTGGCCCTGGGCTGGAAGGAGTTCGTCGGCGACGCCGGCCGCTCCGTCAGCCTGGAGCACTACGGCGCTTCGGCAGACTACAAGCGCCTGTTCCAGGAGTTCGGCATCACCGCGGAGGCAGTTGCCGCCGCCGCCAAGGACTCCCTGGCCGCTGCCCGGAACTGACCAACACCAACACCAGCACTGCGGCCAGCGCCGCGGGACGGCCTCATGGGGCACGTCCCGCGGCGCGGCCGCGAACTGTCACCAGTCCACAATTTTGAAGGAAGAAGCCATGACCAACGCAACCCCCACCGCCCAGCTGTCCGACGCCGGCGTGTCCATCTGGCTCGACGACCTCTCGCGTGAGCGCCTCGCCAGCGGCAGCCTGCAGAAGCTCATTAACGAAAAGAACGTGGTGGGCGTGACCACCAACCCGTCCATCTTCCAGGCCGCCATCACCTCCGGCTCCGACTACGACGCAAAGATCGCCGAACTTGCCGCGCAGGGTGCCGGGGTCGAGGAGACCATCTTCGAGATCACCACCACCGACGTCGCTGACGCCTGCGACCTGTTCGCTCCGATCGCCGCCGCCACGAACGGCGTTGACGGACGTGTGTCCATCGAAGTTGATCCCCGGCTGGCCTGGGACACGGCCGGCACTATCGCCGAGGCTAAGAACCTCTACAAAAAGGTGGACAAGGACAACGTCCTCATCAAGGTCCCCGCAACGCTCGAAGGCCTTGAGGCCATCACGGCAACACTGGGCGAAGGCATCAGCGTCAACGTGACTCTGATCTTCTCCCTGGACCGCTACCGCGCGGTCATCAACGCCTTCCAGTCCGGCCTGGAACTCGCCAAGGAAAACGGCCACGACCTGTCCACGATCCATTCGGTGGCCTCGTTCTTCGTCTCCCGCGTGGACTCCGAGATCGACAAGCGCCTCGACGCCCTCGGCACCGACGACGCCAAGGCCCTCAAGGGCAAGGCAGGCGTAGCCAACGCCCGCCTCGCCTACCAGATCTACGAGCAGCTCTTCTCCAACGATCGGTGGGAGGTCCTGGCCGAAGCCGGCGCCCGTCCCCAGCGTCCCCTGTGGGCGTCCACCGGCGTCAAGGACCCGGCCTACCCCGACACCCTGTACGTGACCGAACTGGTTGCTGCCGACGTCGTCAACACCATGCCGGAGAAGACGCTGGATGCGACGTTCGACCACGGCGTTGTCACCGGAGACACCATCACCGGTGAATACGCGCGGTCCAAGGCCGTGCTGTACGCACTGGACGCGTTGGGCGTCTCCTACAACGAGGTGGTTGCCCTTCTCGAATCCGAGGGCCTGGACAAGTTCGTGGCCAGCTGGAAGGAACTGCTGGCCGACGTCGAAGGCGCCCTGGCCACCGCACGGAAGGCGTCATAATCCACTGAGCATCCGCGGCTACGACGCGTGCTGGCGCCGCAGGCAATTGGGGGGCAGCGCATCCCCGCACGTGTCGTAGTCCGTAGTGCCACCCTTGAGCCCACAAAGCTCCGACTGCTATCGAAAGGCAGACACCATGACCACCTCCTTGAAATGCTGCATCAACCCCAGCATCCTCTCAGCCGACTTCGTCAACCTTGAGGCCGAACTGGCCCGCATCAGCAACGCCGATGCCGTGCACGTGGATGTTATGGACAACCACTTCGTGCCGAATCTGACCATCGGTCTGCCGGTCGTGGAACGGCTGCAAAAGGTCAGCCCCGTGCCGTTGGACGCCCACCTGATGATTTCCAACGTTGACCGCTGGGCGCCGCAGTTCGCCGACGCCGGCTTGAGCTCCGTGACCTTCCACGTCGAGGCATCCGACGCGCCCATCAAGCTTGCACGCGAACTCCGTGCGCGCGGAGCCAAGGCGGGCATGGCACTGCGCCCGGCCACCCCCGTGGAACCGTACCTGGACATGCTCCCCGAACTGGACATGCTGCTGATCATGACGGTGGAGCCGGGCTTCGGCGGCCAGGCGTTCCTGGACGTCATGTTGCCCAAGATCCGCCGTGCCCGAGCGGCAGTGGACGGTTCGGGCGTGAACGTAGCCATCCAGGTGGACGGCGGCATCACGGAGGAAACCATCACCCGCGCCGCGGAAGCCGGTGCCAACGTCTTTGTGGCCGGATCTGCCGTATACGGCAAGCCGTCGCCTGAGGCCGCCATCGAATCGCTGCGCGCCAACGGCCAGCTCGCTTTCGGCTAACTACGCTGCACTCCAACATCACCGCACCCACCAGTATGAAGGACCCCTCATGCGCGTTCACATCGCAACCGACCACGCCGGTATGGAGCTTAGCTCCCACCTCATTACCGCACTGTCAGCCAGTGGCTACGAGATGGTAGACCACGGGCCTGCGGCCTACGATGCCGAGGACGACTACCCGGCATTCTGCATCAAGGCCGCGGCCGCCGTCGTGGCCGACCAGGCCGCCGGCGTGGACGCCCTCGGGATCGTGCTGGGTGGCTCAGGCAACGGCGAGCAGATCGCGGCGAACAAGGTCAAAGGCGTGCGCGCGGCCCTGGCGTGGAACCTCGACACCGCCAAACTCGCCCGCGAACACAACAACGCCAACGTCGTGGCAGTGGGTGGCCGTCAGCACACCGTTCAGGAGGCCACCGAACTGATCGAGGCGTTCCTTTCCGAACCGTATAGCAACGCCGAACGCCACGAGCGCCGCATCGGCAAGATCGCCACCTACGAATCCACCGGCGAGGTTACCGAGTAGCTTCATTTCACCAAGGCCCCGCGCAAWCCTTTCAGAGGWTTGCGCGGGGCCTTGGGACTGTCTGGCACATGCTTGTGGCAGGCACGCCCAAAAACAAAATCCACTTGAGGAGTCACCATGCCCATAGCATCCCCAGAGATCTACTCCGAGATGATCGACCGTGCCAAGGCCGGCGGCTATGCATTCCCGGCCGTCAACGTCACCTCCTCGCAGACGCTGAACGCCGCATTGCGCGGCTTCGCCGAGGCTGAGTCCGATGGCATCCTCCAGGTTTCCACCGGCGGGGCCGCTTACTGGTCCGGCGCTGCCACCAAGGACATGGTGGCCGGTTCGCTCGGCTTTGCCGCGTTCGCCCGCGAAGTTGCCAAGAACTACAACGTCAACATCGCCCTCCACACCGACCACTGCCCCAAGGACAAACTGGACGGCTTTGTCCTGCCGCTGCTGGCAGCCTCGGAGGCTGAGGTCAAGGCCGGCCGCAACCCGATCTTCAACTCGCACATGTGGGACGGCTCGCACGAGACCCTCGAAGACAACCTGCGCATAGCCCGCGATCTGCTGGAGCGCACCGCCGCCGCGAAGATGATTCTCGAAGTTGAGATCGGTACCGTGGGCGGCGAGGAGGACGGTGTGGAGAACGAGATCAACGACAAGCTGTACACCACCACCGAGGACGCCCTGGCCACCATCGAAGCCCTCGGCGCCGGCGAGAACGGCCGCTACCTGACGGCCCTAACCTTCGGCAACGTGCACGGTGTCTACAAGCCCGGCGGTGTGAAGCTGCGTCCGGAGCTGCTCAAGCAGATCCAGGCCGAAGTGGGCGCCAAGCTCGGCAAGGAGAACCCGTTCGACCTCGTGTTCCACGGCGGTTCGGGCTCCAGCGACCAGGAAATCTCCGACGCCGTCTCCTACGGCGTGATCAAGATGAACATCGACACCGACACCCAGTACGCCTACACGCGCCCCGTGGCCGGTCACATGTTGGCCAACTACGACGGCGTGCTGAAGRTCGACGGCGAAATGGGCAACAAGAAGACCTATGAYCCCCGCGTCTGGGGWGCSTCCGCYGAAGCSGGCATGGCTGCCCGCCTGGCCGAAGCCGCCCGACAGCTCGGCTCCCTCGGCAAGACCTTCTAGCGGAACGGCCGGGCGCCAACGTCCTTCACTGCAGTACGATCCGAACCCATAAGCTGCGATCGGGCATGAAGCCGCCCTTCCGGGGCGGAGAGCTTGCAAAAAGGAGTATTCAATGAGCGAGAAATTGCGTTGGGGCGTCCTGGGCACCGCCCGGATCGTCCGCAAGTCAATTCCGGCGTTGCAGGAAACGAGAAATGGTGAGGTCGTAGGTATTGCGTCCCGCACCGAAGAAAGGGCTAAGGAGTACGCCGACAAGCACGGCGTCCCCCAGGCGTTTGGTTCATATGAGGCGCTTCTCGCTTCTCCGGACATCGACGCTGTCTACATTGCGCTGCCGAACGCCCTTCACCTCGAATGGGTGCTCAAATCCTTGGACGCAGGCAAGCACGTCCTCTGTGAAAAACCTTTGGCGATGAGCTCCGCCGAGTGCGAAGAGATATCGCGCAAGGCCGACGAGACCGGGCTCAAAGTCTTAGAAGGCTTTATGTACCGTTTTCACCCGCGGTTCGAGAAGCTGCAAGAGCTGCTCGCGGCCAATGCGGTGGGCACATTGACCTTTGTCCATGTCGTTCACTCCTTCGATGCGGGCGGGGACGACAACATCCGCTGGTATGCCGGACTCGGCGGCGGCGCACTTTTCGATACGGGGTGCTACTGCGTCAACATGAGCCGGATGGTCACGTCGCAGGAGCCGGCTCGCGTCGCCGCCTTCGGCAACTACCGCGACGCCAACGACGGAGGTCGAATCGACACCAGCATGGCGGGCATGCTGCGTTTTCCCGGCGGGGAAACCGCGCTTTTTGATACCGGAGTGAACCTGGAGCGCCGCAACTTTTTGGAAGTCACGGGCACCGGGGGCCGGCTCTACCTCGACAATCCTTTCGGGCTCTTGGAGGAAGACTCTGTCCTGGAGGAGCATCACTTCGGGCAGGACACTGTCTATCACGCGGTCAAGGGCGAAAACCATTTCGTACGAATGGGCGAACACTTCGCCGACAGCGTCTTCAACGGTTCGCCGCTCCGCTACGATCTCACGGACGCCGCAAACAACGCCCGGGTGTTGGAGGCTCTCGACAGGGCGGCGCGGAATCAGGACGGTAGCGTCTGAACCGGGACCCTTTCAGGCGCTGACAGGCTCTCCGCGGTCAGCGAACCGGATTCCCCGGCCCGCTGGCCGCCGTGCGACCAGCGGGCAGCTCAGCCGAACAGGACCGCGGCTTCGTCGTAGCGGTTCTGCGGCACAGTCTTGAGCTGGCCCAGGGCTTCCTTGAAGTCCACCTGCTCGATCTCCGTGCCCTTTAGGGCAACCATGGTGCCCCAGAAGCCTTCCACCACAGAGTCGACGGCCGCCATGCCCAGTCGCGTGGCCAGGACCCGATCGAAGGCTGACGGCACACCGCCGCGCTGGATATGGCCCAGGATGGTGGCGCGCGTTTCGATGCCGGTCCGGGCTTCGATTTCGGGAGCCAGCTGGTCCGCGATCCCACCGAGCCGGGGCCGGCCGAAGGTATCCAGGCCACGCTCGGAGTGCGGGGCTTCCATATGGTCCGGGGCAAACCCTTCGGCAACCACTACCAGTGGTGCGCGGCCCCGAGTGTGGGCTTCCTTCACCCACTGGGCAATCTGCTCAATGCTGACCTTCTGCTCCGGAATGAGGATGGCATGGGCGCCTGCTGCCATGCCGGCGTGCAGGGCGATCCAGCCCACGTGACGGCCCATCACCTCCACAATCATGCACCGGTGGTGCGATTCGCCGGTAGTGCGCAGCCGGTCGAGGGCCTCGGTGGCGATCTGCACCGCGGTGTCGAAACCGAAAGTATAGTCCGTGGCGTCAAGGTCGTTGTCCACAGTCTTCGGGACACCAACAATCTTCAACCCGGCATCGGTCAGGCGCTTCGCGGCTGCCAGGGTTCCCTCGCCGCCGATCGCGATGATCGCGTCAATCCCGAGACGGTCCATGTGGGCCTTGATGACCTGGGGTCCGCCGCCGTTCTCAAACGGGTTGGTGCGGGAGGTGCCAAGGATGGTGCCGCCCTGTTTGGCGATACCCCGGACCAGAGTGCGGGGAATATCGATGATGTCGCCCTCAACCACACCGCGCCAGCCGTCCAGGAAACCCACGAATTCGTGGCCGTGGATGGCAATGCCCTTCAAAACGGCGCCGCGGATAACGGCGTTTAAACCGGGGCAGTCGCCACCGCTGGTGAGGATTCCAATTTTCATGTTTCGGCTCAAATCATAGGAGAAGGTTTACAGCAGGGCACCAGAACGCCCTTTATTGGTGCGGCACGTGCCAAAACCTGTCAGGCCCGGGGTTGCCCCCGGGCCTGATGCGGCACAGCTATTGCGGTTAGGACGTGAAAATCACAAAGAACTTCCTGATCCGCTCCTGGATCTCCCAGGTCCCCTGCCATCCGATCGGGAAGATGGCGGATGTTCCGGCCTCCAGGGTGATCGGTTCAGCTCCATCCTCGGTGACCACCATGCGGCCTTCTAGGACATGAATCGCCTCACCGCGCTCAAGGAACTCCCACCGGGAGAGGCCTGGGTCGGCTTCCCAGACTCCGGAGAGGATGCGGGAGTCGTCGCTGGTGAAGGGGATGGCAATTCGCGTCGGTATCTCGTCGCCGATGACCTCGGCCAACGGCGCGCCGAGCAGGGATTCGTCGAGCTTCCCTGCGAAGAGCTCGCTGGGCTGGAAGGTGATGCTCATGTGGACGTACCTTTCTGTTGCTGCCCGCCGGTAGCGTCTCCGGCGGGCTGGTGGTGGCCGTGGCTCAAGATAAGCAACGGTTGAATTTAGGCCAGTGCGGCGAGCACCGACATGGCTTCCTCAACAACATCCGTGGTGGGGAAGGAGGGGCGCTTCATGCCGGCCATCTCTTCCATAACGCGGACTACCTGGCAGCTGTAGCCGAACTCGTTGTCGTACCAGACGTAGAGGACCAGGTTCTTGCCGTTGGCGATGGTGGCCAAGCCGTCCACGACGCCGGTGCGGCGTGATCCGACGAAGTCCGTGGACACAACCTCAGGAGAATCGACGTAGTCGATCTGCCGGCGGAGTTCCGAATGCAGCGACATTTCCCGCAGGAAGTTGTTGACCGCGTCTTTGGTGGTGCCGTTTTCCAGATTCAGGTTCAGGATGGCCAGGGAAACGTCCGGCGTGGGGACCCGGATGGAGCTGCCCGACAGCTTGCCCTCAAGTTCGGGCAGCGCCTTCGCGACGGCGGTGGCGGCACCGGTTTCGGTGATGACCATGTTCAGCGCGGCGGAGCGTCCGCGGCGATCGCCCTTGTGGAAGTTGTCGATCAGGTTTTGGTCGTTGGTGAACGAGTGCACAGTTTCCACGTGCCCGTGGATCACGCCGAACTTGTCGTTGATGGCCTTCAGGACCGGGGTGATGGCGTTGGTGGTGCAGGACGCTGCCGAGACGATCCGGTCAGTATCCTCGATGCTGCCGTGATTGATCCCGTGCACGATGTTCTTCAGCGCGCCCTTGCCTGGGGCGGTCAGGAGAACGCGGGCCACGCCCTTGCTCTGCAGGTGCTGGGACAGGCCCTCGGCGTCACGCCAGCGGCCCGTGTTGTCGACTACAAGAGCATCTTTGATGCCGTACGCGGTGTAGTCGATGGTGGCGGGGTTGTCCGAGTAGATGACCTGGATCCGCACGCCGTTGGCGGTGATGGTGTTGGCGTCCTCGTCAACGCGGATGGTGCCTCGGAAGGAACCGTGGACCGAGTCGCGGCGCAGCAGGCTGGCACGCTTGGTGAGGTCGTTATCGGAGCCGCGGCGAACCACGATGGCGCGGAGGCGCAGGCCTTGGCCGCCACCGGCCTTTTCGATGAGCAGGCGCGCCAGCAGGCGGCCAATCCGGCCAAAGCCGTAAAGCACGACGTCGGTGCTGGGGCGGTCATCCGCACCGCGCTTGCCCACCACCTCGGCGAGTTCCGCGCGGAGGAATTCGTCCAGGGTGGCACCGTTGCCACCTTCCTTGAACTTTTGGTTCAGGAGGGCGATATCGATCGCGGCCGAGCCGGGCTCCAGCCGCAGCAGGGTCTCCAGCAGGGGGGCGGTCTCCTCCGGACGCAATTCGTCCTTACTGATCCGGCGTGCGAATCGGTGCGCCTTGAGGATGTCCATGGTGGACTTGTTGACCAGGGTCCGGCCATGAATGCTGGTCACCACGTTGTTTTCGCGGTACAGCCGGCCAATCACCGGAATCATGGCCTCGGCGAGTGCCTCCTGGCCCATCCAACTATCAAGGCAAGAATCTGAAGTTTGTAGCATCGGGCTGCCTTTTCAATATGGGTCGGGTCTGGATGAGCTTCAGCTCCTGAGATGGTCCAGGAGGCCCGCCGGTCTTTCCGAAGGGTGGTTAGTTGATGGCGGCGCGGAGCTGCTTGGCTGCCAGTGCGGGGTCGGCTGCACCGTAGATGGCGCCGCCGGCAACGGCAACATCGGCGCCGGCCTTCTGGACATCTGCGATGGTGGCGAGCTTCACGCCGCCTGCCACGGAGAACGCGCGGACTTCCTTGGCACGGGTGACCTTGTCTGCGATGCCGATGAGGTCAACGACAACGCCCTTGTTGTGGGCCTTGGCAGCCTTGACGGCACCGGCGATGGTGGAGTCGTCAGCGGCACCGAGCACGGTGACCAGGTCAGCGCCGGCCTTGAAAGCAATGTCGGCTTCGAGCTCGCCGGCGTCCATGGTCTTCAGGTCAGCGAAAACGACCTTGTCCGGGTGGGCGTTCTTGATCGCGGTGATGACCGAGAGGCCTTCGGCCTTGATCAGCGGGGTACCGAGCTCGATGATGTCAACGAATTCGGCGACCTGGCCGGCGAGTTCAAGGGCGGCTTCGGTGGTCAGGAGGTCGATAGCAACTTGAAGCTTCATGATGGTGTTTTCTTTCTGTTGAGAACTACAGGTGGGTGTGGA
>NZ_JBFTPV010000038.1:0-15413 GCF_056398665.1 Pseudarthrobacter sp. 01T43
CGTTTCCAGTCCGCCACCGGTCAGCTGGAGAACCACGGTCGCCTGCGCGCGGTAAAGAAGGACATCGCACGCATCTACACCGTTCTCCGTGAGCGCGAGCTGGGCATTCGTGCCGAGGTTGCCGCACCGGTTGTGGAAGCCAAGGAAGAGAAGAAGTCCAAGAAGGCTGCAACCAAGAAGGCCGAGAAGGCTGAAACGGTTGAAACCGAGGAGGATGCCAAGTGAGTGAAAAGGACGAGAACGTGACGGAAACTGTTTCCGCGGCAGCTACGGCTGCCGAACGCGGTGACCGTAAGACGAAGCGTGGCTACGTAGTCTCGGACAAGATGGAAAAGACCATCGTTGTCCAGGTAGAAGACCGCGTAAAGCACGCCTTGTACGGCAAAGTCATCCGCCGCAACACCAAGATCAAGGCTCACGACGAAGAGAACAGCGCCGGCATCGGCGACCTCGTGCTCCTCGCCGAGACCCGCCCGCTGTCCGCTACTAAGCGGTGGCGCCTGGTCGAGATCCTCGAAAAGGCCAAGTAACACCCCGCAGCCTGCCTGCAGGTCCTGCACCGGAAACCCCCGTTCCCTTTTGGGAGCGGGGGTTTCCTGCGTTCCTGCCGGCGTCACCCGCGGCCTCCATTTGCTGAGCGTACGACGACGCTGGGCCGGGATTCCGGGGGAGTGGCACTCAGGGTGGGCCGAAAGCGTGCCGTGCGTGACGCCGTCGTGCGTTCCCCCGTGAAGCAGGCGGGAGTGGGCAGGGACTGCCGGGGTGTGATATGGGAGCTGGCCCAAACTGTGCTAAGATTTTGAGTTTGTATGGCGCCGTTCGTGCGCCGACATCAACCTCGTAAACAATCGTGCCACGGCATAGTGCCCCCTAGCGCTTCGGACCTGTCCGGAACCGCCTGGGAAGCAAATGTTTTTGGCACGGGAGTTTAGGCCTGGTCTGGCAAAATCCAGGCAGGTCAAGAGACACCCCGATCAACCGTTCCGCAAGGCTCATTCCGTAGCAAGATCACGGCCTGAGAACCGGCGCGACGCAAGGAGTAAATAGTGATTCAGCAGGAGTCGCGACTCAAGGTCGCCGACAACACGGGTGCTAAGGAAATCCTTACCATTCGCGTTCTCGGTGGATCTGGCCGTCGCTACGCAGGCATTGGCGACGTCATCGTCGCTACCGTCAAGGACGCAATTCCGGGCGGCAACGTAAAGAAGGGCGATGTTGTTAAGGCAGTCATCGTCCGTACCAAGAAGGAACGCCGCCGTGCGGATGGTTCCTATATCAAGTTTGACGAGAACGCAGCTGTGATCCTGAAGGCTGACGGTGACCCCCGCGGTACCCGCATCTTCGGACCGGTTGGTCGTGAACTCCGTGACAAGAAGTTCATGAAGATCGTTTCTCTGGCTCCGGAGGTGCTCTAGTCCATGGCTAAGATCAAAAAGGGTGACCTCGTTCAGGTCATCACTGGCGCCAAGGCTGAGCGCGGCGGCGACAAGGGTAAGCAGGGCAAGGTTCTGCGCGTATTCCCGGAGACCAACCGCGTGTTGGTTGAAGGCATTAACCGCGTAACCAAGCACACCAAGGTCGGTCAGTCGCAGCGCGGCACCAAGACCGGTGGCATCGAGGTCGTAGAAGCTTCGATCCACATCTCCAACGTGGCTCTGGTTGACCCGTCCACCAAGAAGCCCACCCGCGTCGGTTTCCGCACCGAGACCGTTGAGCGCGATGGCGTGAAGCGCGAAGTGCGTGTACGCGTGGCTAAGAGCTCCGGGAAGGACATCTAATGACTGAGACTCTCGAGACTCCGGCAGCGAAGATCGTTCCTCGTCTGAAGACCAAGTACGCCGATTCCATCAAGAGCACGCTCGTTGAGGAATTCAAGTACACCAACGTCAACCAGGTTCCCCGCCTGGTGAAGGTCGTTGTGAACATGGGTGTTGGCGATGCCGCTAAGGACTCCAAGCTGATCGACGGCGCTGTCCGCGATCTGACCCTGATCACCGGCCAGAAGCCGCAGGTAACCAAGGCCCGCAAGTCGATCGCACAGTTCAAGCTGCGCGAAGGCATGCCCATCGGCGCACACGCAACTCTGCGTGGAGACCGCATGTGGGAATTCCTGGATCGTCTGGTCACGCTGGCTCTGCCCCGTATCCGCGACTTCCGCGGCCTCAGCGGCAAGCAGTTCGATGGCAACGGCAACTACACCTTCGGTCTGACCGAGCAGGTTATGTTCCACGAAATCGACCAGGATTCCATCGACCGCACCCGCGGCATGGACATCACGGTTGTTACCACTGCCAAGACCGATGACGAAGGCCGCGCGCTGCTGAAGGCGCTTGGTTTCCCGTTCAAGGCCGAAGACTAATCTAACTACGTAACAGGTCCTTCGGTGCAGCCCTGCAGTTCCTGCAGAGGCCGGACCGAGGAAACCGTTATGAGGAAGGGCAAGAGCCCACCATGACAATGACAGATCCTGTCGCAGACATGCTTACGCGTCTGCGCAATGCAAACTCGGCATACCACGATTCCGTGACCATGCCGTACAGCAAGCTCAAGGCACGCGTTGCCGACATCCTGAAGGCCGAAGGTTACATCGCCTCCTGGAAAGAAGAAGACGCTGAGGTTGGCAAGAAGCTGACCCTCGAGCTCAAGTTCGGACCGAACCGCGAGCGTTCAATCGCTGGTGTTCGTCGTATTTCCAAGCCGGGCCTGCGTGTTTACGCAAAGTCCACCAACCTCCCGCACGTGCTCGGTGGCCTGGGTGTCGCAATCCTGTCCACCTCTTCCGGCCTCTTGACTGATAAGCAAGCCGGCAAGAAGGGCGTGGGCGGCGAAGTCCTCGCCTACGTCTGGTAACGGGAAAGGAAGAGAATAATGTCACGTATTGGACGTCTCCCCATCACCGTTCCCGCCGGCGTTGAGGTCAAGGTTGACGGCTCTGTCGTCAGCGTCAAGGGTGCCAAAGGCGAGCTGAACCACACTGTGGCCAGCCCGATCGAGGTTTCCCTGGAAGCAGAGACCCTGACTGTCGCCCGCCCGAACGACGAGCGCGCCTCCCGTTCACTCCACGGCCTGACCCGCACCCTGATCTCCAACATGATCGAGGGCGTTACCAAGGGCTACGAGAAGAAGCTTGAAATCGTTGGTACTGGTTACCGCGTTCAGGCCAAGGGATCTGACCTTGAGTTCGCTCTCGGCTACAGCCACCCGGTAAATGTCATCGCACCGGACGGCATCACCTTTGCAGTTGAGACCCCGACCAAGCTCTCTGTTTCAGGTATCAACAAGCAGCAGGTCGGCGAGGTTGCTGCCAACATTCGCAAGCTGCGGAAGCCGGACCCCTATAAGGGCAAGGGCATTCGCTACGCAGGCGAAGTCATCCGCCGCAAGGTCGGAAAGGCTGGTAAGTAACCATGGCCATCTCAATTAACAAGAAGCGTTCGAACAAGAGCAAGTCGGCTGCGCGCAGCCGCCGCCAGCTTCGTATCCGCAAGCGCATCTCCGGTACGGCTGTACGTCCTCGTCTGGTCGTCAACCGTTCCGCACGCCACGTATTCGTCCAGGTTGTCGATGACACCAAGGGCCTGACCGTAGCGAGCGCCTCCACCTTGGAAGCCGACCTTCGTGCATTCGAAGGCGACAAGACTGCCAAGGCCAAGCGCGTTGGCGAGCTCGTTGCCGAGCGTGCGAAGGCTGCCGGTATCGAAGCTGTTGTCTTCGACCGCGGTGGTAACAAGTACCACGGCCGCATCGCTGCTGTCGCTGACGGCGCACGTGAAGGTGGGCTGTCACTGTGACGGAAGCAAACAACGAAAAGGACACTGTGTCTGCAGATCAGAAGGCGACTGAAGCCGTAGCTGCTCCGGCCACTGAGACCACTGCTCCCGCAGCCGCTGCCGACGACCGCCGTGGTGGCGCTCGTCGTGGCGAGCGTGGAGACCGTGGCCAGGGCCGCGGCGACCGTGGTGGCCGTGGCGGCCGCGACGGCGGCCGTGAAGCTGAGAAGAGCCAGTTCATAGAACGCGTTGTCACCATCAACCGCGTTTCCAAGGTGGTCAAGGGTGGTCGTCGCTTCAGCTTCACCGCTCTGGTCGTCGTTGGTGACGGTAACGGCATGGTCGGCGTTGGCTACGGCAAGGCTAAGGAAGTTCCTGCCGCTATCGCGAAGGGCGTTGAAGAAGCCAAGAAGTCCTTCTTCCGCGTTCCCCGCATCGGCAGCACCATCCCGCACCGCGTTCAGGGTGAAGCCGCTGCAGGCGTCGTCATGCTGCGTCCGGCTTCCGCCGGTACCGGTGTTATCGCCGGCGGTCCGGTCCGTGCAGTACTGGAGTGCGTCGGTATCCACGACATCCTCTCCAAGTCGCTCGGTTCCGCAAACGCCATCAACATCGTTCACGCGACCGTTGATGCCCTGAAGCGCCTCGAAGAGCCGGCAGCAGTGGCAGCACGCCGCGGCCTGCCCCTCGACGAGGTTGCTCCGCCGGCAATGGTGAAGGCAATCCTGAACCAGAAGGCGGGTGTCTAAGTCATGGCTAAGAACCTGATTCCCTCCGACTCCCAGTTGGAGATCACTCAGATCAAGTCCGTCATTGGCGGCAAGCAGAACCAGCGCGACACCCTTCGGTCCCTCGGCCTGAAGCGGATCGGACACACCGTTGTCCGCACCGCCGACGCCGTGACCGTCGGAATGCTCAACACGGTTCCGCACCTGGTAAAGGTAGAGGAGGCGAAGTAAATGGCAGAGAAAAACACTGCTGAGAAGGCACAGGGCGCGACTGCTGAGAAGCAGAACGCTCTGAAGGTCCACCACCTGCGTCCCGCCCCGGGTGCCAAGACCGCCAAGACCCGCGTTGGTMGTGGTGAAGGTTCCAAGGGTAAGACCGCTGGTCGTGGTACCAAGGGTACAAAGGCCCGTTACCAGATCAAGGCTGGCTTTGCCGGCGGCCAGTTGCCGCTGCACATGCGCCTGCCGAAGCTGCGCGGCTTCAAGAACCCGTTCCGCGTCGAGTTCCAGGTTGTAAACCTGGACAAGCTCAACGAGCTGTTCCCCGAAGGTGGCGCTGTCACCGTGGAGAACCTGGTCGAAAAGGGTGCCGTTCGCAAGAACCAGCCCGTCAAGGTGCTGGGCACCGGCGACATCACCGTCAAGGTTGACGTCACCGCCCACGCATTCTCGGCCAGCGCCGCGGAAAAGATCGCCGCAGCAGGCGGAAGCACCACCGCTCTCTAGAGATGGTGGACAGAAGCTTGTTGTAAACTCCCGGCGTGCAGGACCCCAGGGCCCTGCACGCCGGGAGTTTTTTCGCATCCGCCCGCCGAGTAATTCCTGCCGCCCGTCGCGCGGCTGCGCCTGCGGATTATTCGCAGGGCCGATCCACCCGTTAGACTCGGTTGTTGGGATTATTGAGACCCATCACACCACGCTTATTAACAACACAGGAGGACGCTTGCTTAGCGCATTTGGCCGGGCCTTTCGCACGCCTGATCTGCGACGCAAGTTGTTGTTCACGCTGGCAATCATCACAATCTTCCGCTTGGGTGCCTTCATTCCCTCGCCTGGTGTGAACTACCAGAATGTCCAGCAATGCTTGCATAACGGTCAGACCGCAGGCGGGCTCTACCAGCTCGTCAACCTGTTCAGCGGCGGTGCATTGCTTCAGGTGTCCATCTTCGCGCTGGGCATCATGCCGTACATTACGGCCAGCATCATCGTGCAGCTGCTCCGGGTGGTCATTCCCCGGTTCCAGGAACTGTACGAGGAGGGCGCCTCCGGGCAGTCCAAACTCACGCAGTACACGCGCTACCTCACCATCGCCCTGGGCCTCCTGAACGCCACGACACTGGTGTCGCTGGCACGTTCAGGCCAGTTGCTCCCGGGCTGTGCACTGCCGATCATCCCTGACAGCAGCATCATCACCACCATCTTGCTGATAATCACCCTCACCGCCGGCACCGGGCTCATCATGTGGATGGGCGAGCTTGTCACGGAAAAGGGTGTGGGCAACGGTATGTCGCTGCTCATCTTCACCTCCATCGCGGCGCAGTTCCCCACCTCGCTCGGTGCCATCTGGACCTCGCAGGGACCGGGCACCTTCTTCCTGGTCCTGGCCATTGGACTGGTGACAGTTGCTTTGGTGGTGTTCGTGGAGCAGTCCCAGCGCCGTGTCCCCGTGCAGTATGCCAAGCGCATGATCGGCCGCCGCACTGTGGGTGGTACCAGCACCTACATCCCCATCAAGGTGAACATGGCAGGCGTGATCCCCGTGATCTTCGCTTCGTCCATGCTCTACCTGCCGGGGCTCATTTCACAGTTCAACCAGCCCAAGGCCGGCGAGCAGCTTCAGCCGTGGGTTGAGTGGATCAACAACAACCTCACACGAGGGGACCACCCSATCTAYATGGCGCTGTAYTTCGCCATGATCGTGTTCTTCACCTACTTCTACGTCGCGATCACCTTCAACCCTGAAGAGGTCTCGGACAATATGAAGAAGTACGGCGGTTTCATCCCGGGTATCCGTGCCGGTAAACCGACCGCGGACTACCTGCAGTACGTGCTCTCACGGATCACGCTGCCCGGCGCCATTTACCTGGGCTTCGTGGCGCTGATTCCGCTGATTGCACTGGTACTGATCAACGCGAACCAGAACTTCCCGTTCGGTGGCACCTCGATCCTGATCATGGTGGGCGTTGGCCTTGAGACCGTCAAGCAAATAGATGCGCAACTACAGCAACGTCACTACGAAGGGCTATTGCGATGACTAAAATGTTGATTATTGGGCCGCCCGGCTCCGGTAAAGGAACCCAAGCCGAACGTATCTCCGAGCGCCTCGGCGTCGTGGCGATCTCTACCGGCGATATTTTCCGCGCCAACGTGAAGGGCGAAACGCCCCTTGGCATCGAGGCCAAGAAGTACATGGATGCCGGCGACTTCGTTCCGGACAGCGTGACCAACAAAATGGTCCGCGACCGCCTCAGCGAGTCCGACGTCGAAAACGGCTTCCTCCTGGACGGCTACCCGCGCACCACCGCGCAGGTGGACTACCTCGATGGAATCCTCGCCACCAGCGAAGAGAAGCTCGACGTGGTCCTGCAGCTTACTGCCGACGATGAGGAACTCGTGGCCCGCCTCCTGGGCCGTGCCAAGGAAACCGGCCGGAGCGACGACAACGAAGCCGTTATCCGTCACCGTCTGGACCTTTACCACGAGCAGACCGAAGCAGTTGTGGCAAAGTATGCCGACCGCGGCATCCTGACCAAGGTTGACGGCATCGGCGGCATCGACGAGGTCACCGACCGCGTCATGGAGGCCATCAAGGCGGCCCAGACCGCCTGAGCCAGGCACTAAGTTATTCGAGGCTCCTCCCGGCATCCGGGAGGAGCCTCAGCCATTGAGAGGACACACCATGGCCTTCGGCCAGCCCCGTATCGAATACAAAACCAACGCCCAGATGCGCACCATGCATGAAGCCGGCCTGGTGCTGAGCCGTGCCCTGGATGCCGCCGTCGCCGCGGCCGTGCCCGGCGTCACCACCAAGCACCTGGACGACGTCTTCGCCGCAGTGCTGAACCAGGCCGGCGCCAAGTCCAACTTCCTCGGCTACCACGGCTTCCCGGCCACCGTCTGCACGTCCGTGAATGAGGAAGTGGTCCACGGCATCCCCGGCGGCAAGGTCCTCAACGACGGCGACATCATCTCGATCGACGGCGGCGCGATTGTTGACGGCTGGCATTCGGACTCCGCCCGGACAGTGATCGTGGGCACCGCCGATCCGGAGGACCAGCGGCTCTCCGACGTCACACAGGCGGCCATGTGGCACGGCATCGCGGCGCTGGCCAAGAGAGGACACGTCGGCGACGTCGGAGCGGCCATCGATGACTACGTGTCCTCAGTACCGGGCAAGCCACTGGGCATCCTGGAGGACTACGTGGGCCACGGCATCGGCTCCGAGATGCACATGGCACCGGACGTCCTGAACTACCGGACCAGCCACCGCGGCCCCAAGGTCAAGGCCGGGCTGTGCCTTGCCATTGAGCCCATGCTGGTCCGCGGCAGCATCGATACCGCAGTCCTGGCGGATGACTGGACCGTGGTGACCACCGACGGCAAGCGCGCCTGCCAGTGGGAACACTCCGTGGCCGTCCATGACCGGGGGATCTGGGTGTTGTCCGCTCCCGACGGCGGCGCGGAGCACCTGGTGCCCCTCGGCGTCACGCCCGTGCCGATCCCTTAAGCCAACGCTTAACCCAACTGGGTCGCAGTTAATGTTGTTATGAGCGCTCAAAACGACATTAACTGCGACCCAGTTGGGTTTAAGGCCGCGAAGGTGAGGTGCCCCGCCGCGGCCGGTGCCGGCCGGCGGGCCGGCTGGTGTGGAGCGTCAGGCCTTGAGCTTGGGCTTGACGTCCTTGGTGTAGATTCCCTCGAGCGTTGCCTTGAGCTCAGTCATGGTGGCCTTCACGTCGCCCTCCTGGGTGAGGATCTTGGCGGCAGCCTTGGCCATCTCCTGGTCGGCGCCGGGCAGGAACGCGCGGGCGTTGTCCTGGACCTTGGTGACGGCCAGCTGGTCCATGGCGATCTTGATCTGCGGGGTCTGGGCCAGTACCGCGGTCATGTCGGCGGAGGTCCGGGTCGGCATGTAGCCGGTGGCGGCCGAGAACGCCGCTGTGTTTTCCGGCTCGGTCATGAACTGCAGGAACATCGCTGCCGCGAGCTGTTCCTCCTTGGTGACACCGCTGGGGATGCCCAGGCCGGCGCCGCCCGTGGGACATACACCGGTCTTCTCCTTGGAGCCGCCGGGCAGGAAGCCGACGCCCACGTTGAACTTGGCGGACTTCAGGATGCCGATCAGGGATCCCGTGGAAGACAGGGTGGCCGAGGCCAGGCCTGCGGCGAAGTCATCGGCGGATTCCTTGGAGGAGACGCCCGCCCAGCTGTCCTTGTACACGGAATCCTGGGCAGCCTGCAGTGCGGCCACAGACTCGGCCGAATCGCAGGTGATGTCCCAGCCCTTGGACCAGCTGCCGCCTTCGCCCCACAGGTTGTTCTGCAGGGTCCAGCCCGCGTATCCGGCCAGGGCCGGGTGCATAAAGGCGTACTGGGCGCCGGACGCTGCCTTCAGCTTGGGGGCCCAGCCGGCGAATTCCTGCCAGGTGGCGGGGGCGCGGTCCGGCAGGCCTGCTGCGGCGAAGTGGTCCTTGTTGTAGTAGAACAGCGGCGTGGACCGGCCGTAGGGGAGTGCCCACTGCTTGCCGGCGTACTTGTAGTCGTCCACCAGGGAGGTGCGGAAGTCAGCCAGCTTGATGTCCAGCTGCTTGACCAGCGAGTCGATGGGGATGATGCTCTCGTTCAGGTAGTAGCGGAACCACCAGACGTCGGAGAGGACCACCAGCGAGGGAAGGCCGGACTTGGCGGCCTGGGCGGTCTGGAACTTCTGCGCGATTTCCTCGTAGTTCGCGCCGGCCGTCACCAGGTTAACCTTGATGTCCGGGTACTTGGCGTGGAACTTCTCGATGATGCTCTTTTCCACATCCTGCGACTTGCCGGGGTGGTTGGACCAGAAGTCGATGGAGGCAGCCGGCTTGACGCCGCTGAAATCGATGTCGGCAGCGGCCGTCGCCGTGGCGCCGGGCGTGGTCGACGGGCCGCCGCAGGCGGCCAGTGCTGTGGCTCCTGCCCCGGCTCCGGCCAGGGTGAGGAAAAACCGTCGGTCAAGGGTGAACGTCATGGTACTGCCTTTCGTTGGGTGCCTCGGTGATGCTGGATGCGGTGAATGGTTGGTAGGGGTGCCCGACGGCGGTGCGTACGGGAGGTGCCAGACGGCGGGGCGCACCGGCCGCTAGCCGGTGACGCTGCCCTGGGTCAGTCCGGCCACGATGTAGCGCTGGAGCATGGCGAAGATGATGAGGATGGGGATGATCACCAGGACTGCGCCGGCCATCATGATTCCCCAGCCGGCACCGTTGCCCTCGGAGTTCTGCAGGAGCGTCAGGCCTACCRGCAGGGTCATGCTTTCGGGTTTGTCCGTGATGATCAGCGGCCAGATGTACTCGTTCCATTCGCTGACGACGGTGACCAGGGCAACCGTGGCGATCGAGGGAACGGACACCGGCACCACAATCTGCCAGAGCCGCCGCCAGTGCCCGGCGCCGTCGATCTCGGCCGATTCGAGGATGGAACCGGGCAGCGTGAGGAAGTGCTGGCGCAGCAGGAACGTGCCGAAGGCCGTGCCCAGGCCGGGCAGGATGATGCCCCACAAAGTGTTCTTGCCGCCCATCCCGGCGATCAGGATGTAGTTGGGCAGGATGGATACCTGGGCCGGAACCATCAGGGCCACCAGGATCAGGATGAAGATGAGGTTCTTGAACGGAAAACGCACGAACACCAGCGCGTAGGCGGTCAGCAGGGCAAGGATCACCTTGATGCCGGACCCCACTACGGTGACGATGGTGCTGTTCAGGAAGAACTGCCCGAACGGCACTGTAGTCATGGCCACCCGGTAGTTTTCCGGGTCCAGTGCTGCCGGGAGCACCTGCAGGTCCAGGGTGACGATTTCGCCCGGCTGCTTGAACGAGCTGAGCACCATCCACAGCAGCGGCAGGAAGACCACCAGGACGGCGACGGCCAGTGGCAGATAGCCGCCGACCACTGTCTGCAGCAGATTGGCACGGGAGAACGGCCGCGCGCGGGGCGGGACGGCGTCGGGCGTTGAACTGCCGGGCGTTGAACCGGCGGGGACGGCGACGGGGGCGGGAGCGCTCACGAGTAGTGCACCTTCTTTTCAATGAAACGCAGCTGCAGCACCGTGATGACCAGCAGGATGACAAACAGGACCACCGAGATCGCGGCAGAGTAGCCGGCCCGGTTGTACGCGCCGAAGGCCTGCAGATACGCCTCATAGATGAGGGTGCTGGTGCCGGCGCCGAGGGGCGTCATGATCCGGATGAGGTCGAACGCCTGCAGCGAGCTGAGCATGGTGGTGATCAGCAGGAAGAACGTGGTGGGGGAGAGGAGCGGCAGTGACATGCTGACGAAGCGGCGGAAACTGCTTGCACCGTCGAGCGAGGCCGCCTCCATCACGTCCTGCGGCAGCGACTGCAGCCCGGCGAGGAACACCACCGCGCAGTAGCCAAGGTTCTTCCAGACGTACACGATGATGACCATCACCAGGGAGAGCTGCGGATCGTTGATCCATTGCGGGCTCTGGTGGCCGAACCCCCGGAGGATCCAGGCCAGCACACCGTAGCCGGGGTCGAAGATGAACAGCCACACCAGGCCCACGCCGACGCCGGACAGCACGTACGGCGCGAAGACTGCCGACCGGGCAAAGGTGGTGCCGCGGACCTTCGAGTTCAGCGCCAGGGCAATGAGCAGGCCCAGCACCATGGAGCCGCCCACGGTGGCCACCGTGAACACCGCCGTGGTGCCGAGGACCCTGCCGGCATCGGCGCTGGTGAAGAACGTGACGTAGTTGTCGAGTCCGACGACGGCGGCTGAGGCGGATCCGAGCGTCCAATTCAGCGTGGAGTAGTAGATGTTGTTGATCAGCGGGAGGTACGTGAAGACTGCGATGAGCAGCAGGTTCGGCAGGGCCAGTGCGAGGAAAACGAAGAAGTCGCGGCGGGACCGGTTCGACCAGCGCTTCCGCTGCCGGGGGACAGTGCCGCCTTGGTGCTGTGCCCTGCCGGTGGCCTCAGGTGCCGCGGAACTGCCGGGCTTGGCCGTGAGCTGTGGAGTCATGGATCTCAATCGGGAGGCCTGCGTGGCAGGGCTGGGGAAGGATTTGAGATCACTCCATCACATCGCCGGAACCGTATCCGGCCGGATTGGCGCTGGCCGGGGATTGTTGGCCAAGGCTTCCCCCGGCGTTTACTGGCCGTTGAGCGCGGGACCGCATACCGTTCGCTTTGGAGCCGGCCCACCGGTGACGCAGGGCACAATGGAGCCTATGGGAGCCATTACCGACGTACCGGGGATCCGCGTGGGGCACGCACAGAAGAACGACGACGGCTGGCTGACCGGGGTGACAGTGGTGCTGCCGCCGCCGGGGACAGTGGGATCGGTGGACGTCCGCGGCGGTGGTCCGGGCACCCATGAGACCGACGCCCTGGATCCCACCACCCTGGTGTCCACCGTGGATGCCGTGGTCCTCACCGGCGGCAGCGCCTACGGGCTCGTGTCCGCCCACGGAGCCCAACGCTGGTGCGAGGACAACGGCAGGGGATTCCCCGTGCCCGGGGGAGTAGTGCCGATCGTCCCCGCCGCAGCCATCTTCGACCTGGGCCGGGGCGGTGACTTCTCAGCACGCCCGACGGCGGACATGGGCTACTCGGCAACGGCCGCCGCAGCTGCCGAGAGGGACGGGCATGACGTCGGACGCGGCAACGTGGGTGCCGGCACCGGGGCAGTCATCGGCCGGGGGCAGTTCAAAGGCGGCGTGGGGACAGCCTCGGTTCGCTTGGAAAACGGCGTTGTGGTCGGAGCCTTGGCGGTAGTGAACGCGCTGGGACTGCCGTTTGTGGTTACCGAAATGGGTGGTGGGACGGGCGCTGCGCTGGAACCACAAGGGCTGAACACGACACTGGTTGTTGTCGCAACCAATGCCGTTCTTGACGTAGCCGAGTGCAAACGAACTGCTTCAGCGGCGCATGCGGGACTGGCGCGGGCGCTGAACCCGTCTCACACGTTGGCCGATGGGGATACTGTCTTTTGCCTTGCCACTGGTGAGGTGCCCTTGGACCGGAGTACTGAAACTGCTCGGCAGGTAAGTCTCGTCACGCTGCAGAGTGCGGCAGCCGACGTCGTACGTTTGGCCATCCTCGACGGCGTGCGGAGCGCGGAGGCGGTGAGCACTCCCGCCGGCGAATATGGTGCGTACAGCGGGATGTAGGTTACTATGCTCGATTTAACATTTGCCCGGATAAAGGGTAGTGTTGCTTGTTGGTTGTCTGCCCTGCTGTGCCCTGTTTGGGGCCTGAGGTGATAACCGATCCAACAAAAACGTTCGTGGTCATGTCCGGTGCAATCCCGGCAGGGCTGCGGCAACAACAGTTAGCGGAGGGTATGGCCAAGAAGGACGGGGTCATTGAGATCGAAGGCGTTGTGACTGAGGCGCTGCCCAACGCGATGTTTCGCGTTGAGCTGACCAACAAGCACATCGTACTCGCGCATATCTCAGGCAAGATGCGCCAGCACTACATCCGGATTCTCCCTGAGGACCGCGTAGTGGTGGAACTGAGCCCGTATGACCTCACTCGGGGTCGTATCGTCTACCGCTACAAGTAAATTCTGGGCGGCTTCAGCATGAGCTGAAGCCTGCTCCAGTTGATCAACTGCCACACGCAAAGGAATGCCATGAAGGTCAAGCCGAGCGTCAAGCAGATCTGCGAAAAGTGCAAAGTGATCCGCCGTAATGGCCGGGTCATGGTGATCTGCGAGAACCCGCGCCACAAGCAGCGCCAGGGCTAATTTCCTTCTTTTGAAGGAAACCCTGGGTTGCTAACCCACGCAAGTAAATAAAGGCAGCACAAGCTGAATTGGGACGCAAGAGCCCGGACAGCTAACCCCCGGTCGGAGGCTGGGGCCGCACAGAACGTGCGGGTGTACTGCCTACGACCTCCGGTTTATTCAAGGAGTACTGCCAATATGGCTCGTCTCGCTGGCGTAGACATTCCCCGCGAAAAGCGGTTGGAAATTGCGCTTACTTACATCTACGGCGTGGGCAAGACCCGTGCACACGAAACCCTGGCTGCCACTGGCATCAGCGCTGACGTCCGCGTAAAGGACCTCACCGATGCACAGCTGGTGGAACTGCGTGATTACATCGAAGGCAACTACAAGGTTGAGGGTGACCTTCGCCGCGAAGTAGCAGCTGATATCCGCCGCAAGGTCGAAATCGGCAGCTACGAAGGTATTCGCCACCGTAAGGGCCTGCCCGTCCGCGGGCAGCGTACGAAGACCAACGCTCGTACCCGCAAGGGCCCGAAGCGCACCGTCGCAGGCAAGAAGAAGGCCCGTTAAATCCTTCGGGATTTACAAGGCTTTCCCCGATAACTTTCTGTAGGAGAAAAAAATGCCCCCAAAGACTCGTGGCGCGGTTCGCAAGCCGCGTAAGAAGGACAAAAAGAATATCGCGCTGGGCCAGGCGCACATCAAGAGCACTTTTAACAACACCATCGTTTCCATCACGGATCCGAACGGCGCTGTTATCTCTTGGGCTTCCTCAGGTGAGGTTGGCTTCAAGGGCTCGCGTAAGTCCACCCCGTTCGCAGCCCAGATGGCTGCCGAAGCTGCTGCCAAGCGTGCTCAGGAGCACGGCATGCGCAAGGTTGACGTTTTCGTCAAGGGACCGGGTTCCGGACGCGAGACCGCAATCCGCTCGCTGCAGGCCGCTGGCCTCGAGGTTGGCTCCATCCAGGACGTCACCCCCGCAGCGCACAACGGCTGCCGCCCGCCGAAGCGCCGCCGCGTCTAAGCCTTTCCAGCAGTTTGAGCTTGCCCGGACCGTTGCGGTCCGGGCAAGCCCAGCCGCGTTAAGTCTTCAGACCGCATTTCCACCACCTGTGTTGCGTCATATAGCGGATGCTCGCCGAAAGGAAACCTAAGTGCTCATTGCACAGCGCCCCACCCTCTCCGAAGAGGTAGTCTCCGAAAACCGCTCGCGTTTCATCATTGAACCGCTGGAACCGGGCTTCGGCTACACCCTCGGAAACTCACTCCGCCGTACCCTGCTCTCCTCCATCCCCGGTGCCGCTGTAACCAGCATCCGGATCGATGGCGTGCTGCACGAGTTCACCACGGTTCCGGGTGTCAAGGAAGATGTCACTGAGATCATCCTGAACATCAAGAGCCTGTCGGTCTCCTCCGAGCACGACGAGCCGGTTGTTGCTTACCTGCGCAAGCAGGGCCCCGGAGTCGTCACCGCCGCGGACATCGCTCCGCCGGCCGGCGTCGAATTCCACAACCCGGATCTGCACATTGCCACGCTGAACTCGAAGGGCAAGTTCGAACTCGAACTGACCATCGAGCGCGGCCGCGGCTACGTTTCGGCAGCTCAGAACAAGTCCGGCGACGCCGAGATCGGCCGTATCCCGGTCGACTCGATCTACTCGCCGGTCCTGAAGGTTACTTTCCGCGTGGAAGCAACCCGTGTTGAGCAGCGCACCGACTTCGACAAGCTCATTGTCGACGTCGAGACCAAGCAGGCCATCGCCCCGCGCGATGCTGTTGCTTCCGCAGGTACCACCCTGGTGGAACTCTTCGGTCTCGCACGCGAGCTGAACACCGCAGCTGAAGGTATCKAGATTGGCCCGTCGCCGACGGACGCTGCCCTGGCAGCAGACATGGCACTGCCGATCGAGGATCTGGACCTCACCGTCCGTTCCTACAACTGCCTCAAGCGTGAGGGCATCCACACCGTGGG
>NZ_JBFTPV010000039.1:0-12367 GCF_056398665.1 Pseudarthrobacter sp. 01T43
CTCATTGAGCATCTTCTGGCCCTGTCGGACCTTGGCGATGACCTGCTCGGGGGTGTGTCTGCGTGCCATGATTCGTGAATTTCCTCCTGTGTCCATTCTCGGACACGAAACTCACACAAACACTGGACTTCTACCTGGGGACCCAACCAGCGTGTCTTGCCCTGCGTAGGCGGATGACCCGGACGGAGTGAAAAATGATCAACCCCACTCCAACGCTCACGAATATGTCATCTGGCCAGCGGGGCGATTCTGTGGCAAGCCTGTATACGGCTGGAACCATGGTGAATATGGCGAGGCCGATACCGAGCCAGGCTGAGAACCTGATTCGTCTTTACTCTTCCGACGACGATGCTCCTATAGGCATCAAATTAAGTTCGAGGTTCGTTGAACTGCCAGCGTCTTCGCGCATGAAGGCAGTTAGGCTGGTGCTTTCACAGCCTATTCAGGTTGCTGGATAGCGGAGGGGGAACGCATGAACCAGAACCAGTCTGGAGTAGTTGTATTTCACGAAGTGGACGAGGATAGAAACCCGCTGGCGGCAGCGGCTGAGGGACCAGTTGAGGATGTTGTCCGATCCGGTCTTAAGTTGAACCCGTTCATCGGGGTGCTGTGGCTGGTGGTCGCAGTGCTGGTTGTCGGTGGAGTCGCATTCCTTTTGAACGCTCCTTTGTCTGTTTCAATGACTGACCGGGTCAGCCTGGCTTACGTCGTGTTTTCATTTGCCCAGCCGGGTGTCTTTGTCGGACTCTTGACCTTCATGGGCCTGATGTTCTGGCATGCCTGGCAGTGGCAGCACCGGCGCGGCTAGCCCGGGAGAGGTGGGCCTAGGCTACTTTTTGCTCGATGAGCCATTGTCGGCAGGTCGTCGCTAGGTCGTCATTACGGGTGTGTCCGCGTTCCAGACGCGAAATGAGGGAAACCCATTGGCCAAGTTCACCGGCCACGGGCGTGATGGTGATCCCGAGTTCGGTCCGTATGCGGCGGAGGTCGGAGTTGTTCGGCGGAGCCGCTGCCGCAGGACTGATAATCGCCTTCTGGGCATGAGGCATCCCCCGCCGCTCCGCGAGGCTCCGCATCAATGACGGGGTTATGTTGTAGCCGTCAGCATCCCATAGAGGGTCCGTCTGAGGACCAGCTTGCAGGGTACTCAGGCGGGGGGAGCTGCAGAATTATTGAAGAGGACCCCCTTGCGGACCGCCCAACGGCCGATGGGTGGCCCAAGGGATTAGCATCACGGGCTCCCAGCCAAAACCCAACACGCTGCCCAACAGCCAGAACGCAAGAGCGGGTACAACGAAAAAGGCTCCGATGTGCACCCATTGATTCCGGACCGGGCGCAAGACATAGGCCAACACCCAGGCCAGTGGCGCGGCGAAGACTAGGGCAACTCCGAAGCCATATAAAACCGCCATGCCCAATAGGCCCCACACGTGGCCGGCGTTAGTCCCATTCCGCACGGCGGGTACGCCAAAGTACACGCAACCACGAGCAGGAGTACACCTACCCAGAGCGGAGTCGCGATCAGCCAGCCCTTGATGAACCTGTAGGCGTCCAGGACCACCCTGTTTGACCGAACTGCCTGCGGCTGCGCGGCGTCCCCCAACGCCATGGGGCCCAGCCTACCGATAAGCAGTCATTTGCGTCCCTTGAAGGATCCACTATCGGCGTCTCTTAGCCCGAGCGCCGAACTCGTCTAGAGCTCGTACGACATCCTTCGCCAGCCAAATCCGGTTGCGCCTTCCGGTCGAGATTTGGATAAGGATGTCGGCATCAACAAGGCGGTTGATAGCGACCTGCGCGTTGACGGCCGAGATGCCAAGTTGAGTTGCGGCGGCGGCGCTATCAATAACTGGCTGGCGAAGGAGGACATCCGCGAGCCGATGGGCCGAGGAGTCTCGTCTTGCCTTAATGCGGTCGCGCCACTCTAGCCGGACGGTTTCCAGGTCCTCGACGAGGGTGCGGCCGTTGTGCACCGCCGCGAACGATGCCTCGGCGATGGAGCGGACTATCGGGGCGATATCCCCCGAACGGTAAGCGCCGAGGGCATCGAAATAACGGCCAGTGTCGTGGTGCAAACCCGCGGAGACCGGAACGGCGACATTACGGGTCAGCTGCCCCCCGCGCAACATCGCCTGGATGAGTGCGCGACCGACTCTGCCATTGCCATCGGTGAAGGGATGAATCGTTTCGAATTGGGCATGGGCGATTGCGGTCTGAACAAGAACAGGTAGGTCGACGCGATTGGCGAAGGCGACGAGATCGTCCATGAGTACGGTGAGGCGCTCGTGATGGGGCGGGACGAACTGTGCTGTGTGGGGCCCGAGGCCCACTCCGCCGATCCACACCTGCTGATCGCGCCAATGGCCGGCGATGTCCGGGTTGCTTTGCTCGAGCAGCGCGCGGTGCATTTCCAGGATGGCGTGGCCATCAACGGATTCGGACAGGGCGAGAGCAGCTTGCATGGCTTTGACGTTGCCCACGATCAACTGCGCATTCCTCGAGCCGTGCTCACCGAGCTCCGCCAAGGCGATCTGTCGCGCGCCGCTGGTTAGATTCTCAATCTCTGAGCTGGAGGCACTTTCAGTGCGCAAGAGAATGGATGCGAACGGTGCTGCAATGTGTCCGACGTCGGCGTCGAAGCGGGCAAGCTCACTGGCGGCTTCTTCGGTCAGAGCCTGCAGTTCGCCATCGAGGTGGGTTGCCAGACCGGAAATGAACGGGGGCACGGCAGCCAGATACGGTCCGGCGGCCCGACGCTTCTGTGTGCGTGAGCCATACACGTCTTGAACGTTGTGCCAGTGCCGCTCTTCATAGTCGAGCGGGGGCCAGGCTGCCTCCTGTTCAAACATTGACATGACCCAACCATACCAATGCTTAGTTAATCATCCATTGTTATGCAGCCTCGGAATTCTAATTTGTTCCGAGCGACGCCTTCCGGCGACCGAGAACGGTTTCTGGTCGCCCGCTCAGGGTTGCCACTACAGGGCGACGTCAAACTTAGCGTTGCTGTGTTTGGACGGTGTCGGTGACGGTCGAAAAGTGAGCCATTGTGACGGTTGAAAACTGAGCCACCTGTTCCAAACGATTGGGTGGGTGATCACAGTGGAGGATTGGGCGCTTATTCGGCGGTTGCATCTGGCCGAGGGTGAGTCGATGAGGTCTATAGCGGCGCGCCTGGGGATTTCCCGGAACACGGTCGCGAAAGCTGTCAGTGCTGACGGGCCGCCAACCTATGTGCGTGCGCCGCAGGACTCCGGGATCAAGGTGGTGGAACCGGCGGTCCGTGCGTTGTTGCGGGAGAACCCGCGGATGCCGGCGACGGTGCTCGCGGAGCGTGTGGGCTGGTCCGGGTCCCCGGCATGGTTCCGGGAGAACGTGGCCAGGATCCGGCCGGAGTATGCCCCTGCCGATCCCGCGGACCGGATCAGTTACGAACCAGGGGACCAGGCCCAGTGCGACCTGTGGTTCCCCGAGGTCCGGATACCCGTCGGCGCCGGCAAGCCCAGGGTTCTGCCGGTGCTGGTGATGGTGTCCTCGCATTCGCGGTTCATCATGGCCAGGATGCTCCCGTCCCGGATGACCGGGGACCTGCTGGCCGGAATGTGGGAGCTGATCGGGTCCCTGGGTGCGGTGCCGCGGCGACTGATCTGGGACAACGAAACCGGCATCGGGCGGCGGAACAGCTACGCCGCAGGGGTCGCGGCGTTCGCCGGGGTCCTCGCGACCAGGATCGTGCAGGTCAAACCCTACGACCCGGAGACCAAGGGCGTGGTGGAACGGGCGAACGAGTTCCTGGAGACCTCGTTCCTGCCCGGGCGGACCTTCGCCTCGTCGGCGGATTTCAACACCCAACTCGCCCAGTGGCTGCCGTTGGCCAACGCCCGGCTGGTCCGGCGGACCGGGGCGCGGCCGGACCAGCTGATCGGCCAGGACAAGGCCGCGATGCTGGGGTTGCCGCCGGTTCCGCCCGTGACCGGCTTCGCGACCCGGGTCCGGCTCCCGCGGGACTACTACGTCCGGATGGGATCCAACGACTACTCCGTGCACCCGCAGGCGATCGGCAGGTTCGTCAACGTCACCGCGGACCTGGAAACGGTCACGATCAGCCTGGATGGGCGCTGCGTCGGGAACCACGCAAGGTCCTGGGGCGCCGGCCTGACCGTCACCGATGCCGACCACGTCGAAGCAGCCCGGACGATGCGGAATGCCTTCCAAAACCCGGCACCTCCAACAGACGCGGCAGGGTTGCGGGACCTGGCTGACTACGACCGGGCCTTCGGGGTCGTGCTCGATGACGGGCAGGTCGCGTGATGACCAACGCGAAGGAAACCGCCGGCCAGATCGAGTACTACTCCCGGGCCATGAAGGCGCCACGGATCCGGGAGGCAGCAACCAGGCTCGCGGATCAGGCCCGCGAGACCGGCTGGACCCATGAGGAATACCTTGCCGCGGTCCTGTCCCGGGAAGTCGCCGCCCGGGAAGCTTCCGGCGCTGAGATGCGTGCCCGGGCTGCCGGGTTTCCTGCCCGCAAGTCGCTGGAGGACTTCAGCTTCGACCACCAGCCAGGCCTCAAACGCGACACCATCGCGCACCTGGCCACGGCGCGTTCCTCACCGAAGCCTCCAACATCGTCCTGCTCGGGCCGCCCGGCACCGGCAAAACCCACCTCGCGACAGGCCTGGGGCTGCGCGCTACCCAACTGGGCCACCGGGTCCTGTTCGCGACCGCCATCGACTGGGTCGCCCGCCTCCAGGCAGCGCATCAGGGCGGGAGGCTGCCGCAGGAACTGGTCAGGCTGCGCCGCTACGGGCTGATCATCGTCGATGAAGTCGGCTACATCCCCTTCGAGCAGGACGCCGCGAACCTGTTCTTCCAGCYCGTCTCCTCACGCTACGAACACGCCTCGCTGATCCTGACCTCGAACCTGCCGTTCGCCCGCTGGGGAGACGTGTTCGGTGACCAGGTCGTGGCCTCGGCAATGATCGACCGCATTGTCCACCACGCCGAAGTCATCACCCTCAAAGGCTCCAGCTACCGGCTCAAACATGCACAGACAGACTCACTGCCCTCGACAAGACCGGAAAATACGGCAGAATAACCAACGTCAACGTGGCTCACTTTTCAGCCCACGAAATGGCTCACTTTTCGACCAGCGCTGACAGACGGTGCTGTTAGCTCCGGGTCGTGAATTGGAGTTGGATGTGCTTGAGCGCAGTGCGTGGAAAGCACAGACTGCGCGAGGCAAATGGACGCGTGCAGGCGAGCTGCGCTCGATCTCGGTGCCACCGTCCGCACCTCAGTCGAAGCTGGCTACGGCACGAACTGGATTTTGGACGCTGCCAGCCTTAGCCGCACAGATCTGGAAAGGGTCACTACGCGGTGAAGAGCTTCTGACCGTCACCAACGGAACGTCTGCAGTTTGGCAGCCCCCTATGAGGGCGTGTGCCCGTAAGCAGTCCGGCGATCGGTTGACCCGAGATGGATCAGCTACTCGTCCTCAGAAATCTCGTCGTTTGCCGTTTCCTCTATCCAGTCGATTGCCTCATCTGAGAGGAAAAATCCCTCCGGAACGTTGTCCCCAACCCAGGAAGCATCTGCCGTGGGTGTGCCTGTCACAGCTGTGATCTGATCAAGGATGTTCGACGGCACGACGTCACCGTTGTTGTTGATCAACCATTGTCGGGTTGACGGGTCCACCTTTGGCCACCACTCCTCAATGCGCATAGCTTTATCTTGACACGGTGCCAAACTGTCCGATAGCGGTCCGCTAGCGTGTGCGCCTGCGTGAGCTTCTATGACCTCGACCGCTGTGCAGACGAGTACTGAAATTTGCACGGGATTCCGCGAACGGACGTTCGGGATTTTTAGGCGTTCGGCTGGGTCTCGACGGTCAGCGTCTCCGGCGGACGGGACTCGACTTCGGCCGGGGGTTCTGGCTGTGCGGGTTCCTCCGGTTTTGCTGCGTCTGCCATGAGCTGGTCAATGCGTGCCGAGCCCGTCTGGGCGGCTTTGAGCGCGTCGGCATGCTTGAAGGGTTTTCGCCAGTGCTTTATCTGCCTGTTCGACGCGTGACCCTGTCGGTTCACACCGTCATCCAGCGGTTGGTTAGGCTGGGTGGATGGCGACAGTTATTCTCGTGCGGCACGGCCGCACCACAGCCAATGCCACTGGACTGCTGGCCGGTCGGGCCGTCGGCGTCAGCCTGGACCAGATCGGGCGTGACCAGGCGGCACTGACCGGAGACCGGCTCGCGGCCGTGCCCGTAGTTGGGGTGGTGTCGAGCCCTCTTGAGCGTTGTCAGCAGACCGCCCAGCTCATCCTCGATCGTCAGGCCGGCACGCCGTACGCGCCGGTCGATCTCGATCTCACCGAGTGCGATTACGGCCGATGGCAGGGCCGTATGCTCAGTGATCTCGCGACCGAGGATTTGTGGCCGGTTGTGCAGTCGCAACCGTCTGCCGTCGTCTTTCCCGGCGGTGAATCCATGGCCGCGATGCAGGCTCGGTCGGTGGCAGCGATTCGACGCCACGATGCAGCCTTCGAAGCCGAATACGGGGCGGGGGCCGTGTGGGTGGCGGTGAGTCACGGTGACATCATCAAGTCAATCCTCGCCGACGCGCTTGGCATGCACCTTGACCTGTTCCAGCGTATTAACGTGGGCCCCGCCTCCGTGTCGATCGTGCGCTACGGCGCTAGTCGGCCGAGCGTCTACGCGACCAACACCGACGCGGGTGATCTGTCGTGGCTGTCGCACGGCATCCACTCTGGCGATGCGCCGGTGGGCGGCGGTCCAGGGCAACAGGTGCCATGAACCTCATGGGGCTAAAATACTGACATGCCTACACGTGTTCACGAGTTTGCCTGGCCCGATCGGGTCGTCGTTGGCACCATCGGCCTTCCGGGGGCACGCACTTTCTACCTTCAGGTGCGCGCAGGGACGCAGATTGTGAGTGTTGCCCTGGAGAAGCAGCAGTCGGCTCTGCTCGCCGACAAAATCGACGAAATTCTCGACCAGCTTCGCACCGTGGAAGGCAACCCCCACAGCGTTCCCACCAGCACTCCCATCGAACTAGTCGACAATGACCAGCTCGAGGCCGTTCAGGAGCAGTTTCGGACCGGCGCCATGAGTTTAGGTTGGGATCCGACGACGGCGCAGGTCGTGATAGAGGCCTACCCGATCATGGATGTCGACCCTGATAGCAACGATGAATCGCTTGATGAGGACGCGGCCGACGTGCCCGAAATGCTGCTGGTGCGGATGCCGGTTGGCACGGCCCGCGCATTCGCCAGGCGCACGCGTGAGGTTGTGGGCGCCGGGCGTCCCGCGTGCCCGCTTTGCGGTTACCCCGTAGACGCGGACGGGCACGTCTGCACGCTGCCCGAGATCTGATGCAGGCGCCCGACCTGTTGACGGCTGAGCTGACGCTTACTGGGCGCATTACGACGGCGTCGAACGCCACCTTCCTGGGCAGCATCGGCGACACGACGGTTGTCTATAAGCCAATAGCCGGGGAGAAATCGCTGTGGGATTTTCCCGACGGCTTCCTTGCCCACCGGGAGGTTGCCGCCTACCTGGTTTCGGAAGTCCTCGGCTGGAACGTAGTGCCACGCACCTGGCTGCGTGATGGTCCGTTCGGCGAAGGGATGGTGCAGCTGTGGCAGGAGAAAGATCCCGACCAAAACGCGGTGGACCTCGTTGCGTCGGAAGACGTACCGGAGGTCGGCTGGAAACAAGTCCTCCAGGGTGAGGATGAGAATGGGCGGATGGTCGCCCTCATACACGAGGACTCTCCGGCGCTCAGACGCATGGCGGTGTTCGACGTCGTCGTGAACAACGCCGACCGTAAAGGCGATCACATTCTTGCCATGACGGACGGACATCGGCATGGCGTGGACCATGGGCTCACCTTTCACTGTGACCACAAGCTGCGCACGGTGCTTTGGGGGTGGCTGGGAGAGGCTCTGACCGCCGCGGAACGCGACGGCATCGATCGTGTCTACGAAGGACTGCACGGGGGGCTGGGCCGAAACCTGGTGGACTTGCTCAGCCCCGAAGAGATAGCATCGCTCGCCATGCGCTGCGACCGGTTGCGCTTGGCAGGGCGGTTTCCGGCTCCGAGC
Organism: Pseudarthrobacter sp. 01T43; assembly: GCF_056398665.1. NCBI lineage: Bacteria > Bacillati > Actinomycetota > Actinomycetes > Micrococcales > Micrococcaceae > Pseudarthrobacter > Pseudarthrobacter sp. 01T43. Next base: position 8,122 of record NZ_JBFTPV010000039.1, read on the forward strand.
GGTGAGATGTCGGCGGTGCCTTGGCCGTTGTTCTAAGGCAACTCTCTGTTCCGAAGGTTTCGGCGCTGGGAGAGCCATCAACCGTGACCGGGAATTCGCTGCCAAACGTCGATAACAGCGCATCCGTCACGTTGAGTCGTCCGCGGGTGGACAAAGCCGCAACGGCGAGGCCTGCCAAAATAAGCCACAAATGGCTCCAAGAAGCGGTGATCGCCCACTGAAGAATCCCGCTCGCGACGGCGAAGGCACCGACAGCGAATAGCACTCGCGTTGTCTGCCAACCGAACAACCCCTGCCTGCGCCTCATTCATTCACTCTACGTGCGCCGCCAGGTCCTCCGGTGTCACGGATTGCGTTGGGAGAGGCGCACTCTGCTGAGATGGGTACCGCCGACCTGGCCGTATGCGGCTAGTTAGCATTCTGCGGCCAGGCCCTGAAGCTGGGCTTCATCCATGGCACCGATACTGGCTACGCTGTTCGCGCCCAGTTTGGCCCGGTCAGTATTCCCCAAACATGGCCACTCATTCCACCCGTAATTACCTGAGTGAAACTGAAGTGGGGTTGCATCTAGGATCGGAGAATGCTGATACGTGAGGCTGTCCCGGAAGACATCAAAGGTGTGCACGATGTCTGCGATGCCAGTGAACGCGACCGCTGGCCTGCGAACGTGCTCTACGTGCAGCAGGACCGTCTGGTGGTTGTCGCGCAAACAGAAGACAAGCTAGTAGGCGTGGCCAAAACTCACCTGCACCATGAGCCCGACGAAAGTGCTCCCGCCGGCCATTATTTAGGAGGCGTAATCGTCTCCCGCCAGTACCGCCGTCTTGGAATCGCCTCTGCGCTCACCCGGAGCAGACTGGAATGGATCTGGGCGCAGTCCAAAACGGCCTACTAGTTCGCCAATGAGCACAACACGGCATCGATCAGGATGCATGAGGCGTTCGGTTTCCACCCAATCGGTCGCTTTCCCAGCATCCACGGGGTCACTGCAGACGGCGGACGCTCAGAGCTTGTTCTCTTCGAGGCGTCACACTGAAGATTCCCGTCCCGTGGTGGTCGTCTGCGGGACGGCTCCCAAGCCGGCTTACCGGGCCGTGCGACGAGTGAAGATCATATGGACAACTCCGGACGGAGAATGGGTCGCTTCGATATCAAAGCGTTGTTCGAGTCCTTCCAGTCCGTCCCAGAGGCGTTCGCCCCGGCCCAGGACAATCGGTACGACGGCGATGTGCATGTGGTCGATCAGATCCGCGACGAGGAACTGTCGAACCGTGCTGACCCCGCCACCGATCCGGACGTCGAGGTCGCCGGCCAGGGCGCGAGCCTGCTGGAGCGCGGAGGCGGGGTCGGCGTCAACGAAATGGAAGGTTGTTCCGCCTTCCATCTCCAGTACCGGCCGAGGATGGTGTGTCAGGACAACCACGGGGGTGTGGAAGACAGGGTTATCGCCCCACCATCCCTTCCATTCCTCGTCCTCCCAGGGACCGCGTTGGGGGCCGAACTTATTGCGCCCCATAATCTCCGCGCCGATCCCGGGACCCCACTGGCTGGCGAACGCCTCGTCGATGCCGAAGGATGCCTCCGATTCCCCATGGAGGCCCATCGCGCGGAAGGTGCGCGTCCCGATAGCCCACTCCATTAGCCTTGAGCCTGCGTGACCGAACGGCGCGTCCAGTTGCTGGCCCTCGCCGGCGCCGAAGCCGTCGAGGGAGACCGAGAAGTTATGCACGCGGACGAGGGACATGTCATCTCCTAAAGTGCTGGCCGGTTCGCATCACTTTATGGTGATCGAACCAGCGACTCAAGAGCGGCGAGGAAAGAATCAAGCCGGGATGTGCGCGGGACCGCGTAGCGGATGCCCCTTCAGCGCGGCGCTCAAGGTCCTCGGCGCCGCTTGGCCCCTCGTCGCATCTGCTTAGCCGAGTACTGCCCACCCCCGCGGCGGCACCAGGACGGCGTTCGCACCGACGTCGACGGTTGCCTTGCCGGCGACGACGGCGGTGGCTCCCGCCGCGCTGATCCGCTGGGTGTCGTGCGAGAGGTTCAGTGCAACCACGAGGGCATCGGCGTCAACCGCGATGCGGTATGCAAGCACCTCGTTGGAGAGCTGGATGACGTCCGTGGTCGCACGGTGCAGCCATGGGTTCCGTCGCCGCACCCCGATGAGTTCCTGGTGCGCTGCGAAGATGGGTCTTCCCACGTCCGAGAGGCGGTCGGGGGAGGACGGGAAGAGCGGCCTCACGTCGTCGTCGCCTCCTGCCCTGTCCTCCTTGACGCCGCGGTAGCCCTGCTCGTCGCCATAGTAAATGGACGGTGTTCCGCCGACCGTGAGCAGGACGACGACGGCGTGCGGCACGAGCGCTGCATCGTTGAGCTTGCTCGCGATGCGGGTGACGTCGTGGTTTCCGATGAAGGTGAGCGGTGCGTAGGAGCCCAGAAGAGTGTTGTGCCGTTCGAATGCAGCCGCGAGTTCGAAGAAATTCACGTCGTTGAGCGAACTCCAGACGGCCTTCCAGAGCTCGTATTGCGTGGCGGAATCAAGTCCGCCGGACCGGACCGCCGCCGTATAGTCGCCGTGGATGTACTCGCCGACGAAGTACGCGTTCGGATGGGATGACCGGACGCGCGCGGTGACCGAGGCCCAGAACGACGACGGGACGGCATAGGCGGCGTCGAGTCGCCAGCCCGCCGCACCCCGGCGCAGCCAGTGCTCCATGACCTCTACGACGAAATCGGCGACGGCCGGCTCGTCATGGTTAAGCGCCACAAGGTGGTGGTGGCCCTCGAAGTCGCGGTACGCGGGTTCGACGCCGGGCGCGGCGTCGTCGGGCCACTCCAGCGAGAACCAGGAAGCAGAGTCCGCCGCCGGCCCGTGTGCAAGGACATCCTGGAACGGCGTGAAGGAACGCCCGGTGTGGTTGAAGACGCCGTCGAGCAGTATGCGCAGTCCGCGACGGTGTGCCTCGGCCACCAATGTGTCGAAGTCTCGGTCGGATCCAAGCCGGGGATCGATCCGGAAGTAATCCGTAGTGTCATACCCGTGCGTCTCCGACGCGAAGATGGGGCCAAGGGCGAGCCCCGACGCCCCGAGTTCCACGGCGTAGTCGAGCCACGGGACAAGGTCCAGCAACCGGTGGTCAGCGGCCGGTTCCAGCGTCGCCGTCTTCTCCGCGCCGACGAAGCCGAGAGGATAGACCTGCCACCAGATGGCGTGCTGGACCCAGTCAGGTTCGTTCATGGCGATGATGCCCTTCCGTCCGTTCCCGGCCCGCCCCCGCAGGGTGACGGGTTGGCCCGGGCGGGGCCAGCGTTCCTTCCAGCCTATATCGAGCAGGAGCTCGATGTTTCGGTGCGGCTGCATCGTGTGCCGTCGTCCGATAGAAAGGCCTAAGTACCTAACTGGTGACCGTGTGGCAGCCTTCAGCTCAGCTCCCGGGCGAACCGGGGGAGATGCCCTTGGCGAACTGCGGTGAACCAGCGGCGGACTCCGACTATGCCTGTAGCCACAAGATGGCCACGCCCGTCCGCAAAGCACAGTACATGCGAGCAGTAGTGGCGGGCGTCAGTGAATCCTCCATCCTCCTTGCATCGCGACCACGACGGCGGCAGCATTAATTACGGCATCCGCTAGAGGTTCACCCGCTCCGAGTTCCGGAAGCTTTACGTGGAGCTGCGCGTGCCGTTCGTCTGGCTCAACCGGGCATCGGCTGACACTGCGTTTAGGTCATTGTCTAGCGGGGCATTTTGATGCTGGGCGGCATGTACTTGGGTCGATTTGCGGTGGGGGTTGGGTGGGTGTATTGTTTTCTAAGTCGCCGCGAGGGGAACAGCTTGTAGCTGGTTACCGCGGGCGGCCAAACCCCTCTAATTTCAAGACCAATTGTTGGTTGTTCTTTTGAGCGCCTCGGTTTGGTGGGGGATGGTGTTTTCTGCTGGTGTGGGTCCTGGAAGATGGATTTGCATTGGGGCGGGGAACCGGGTAASTTTGAAAAGTTGCTCCGGAGCGATCCACGGCTGTTTAGTGCTGGTGGTGGTGCCGGGTGTGTCTGTTGTTTGAGAACTCAATAGTGTGCCAAGTTTGTTGATACCAATTGTTTATTGATTGGTTGAATTGACTGGATCGTGCCGCCCCTGTGGTGTGGTCTGGTTTTTACAGCTGGTTTCAAATTTTGCAGCCTTCGTCTTCCGTTATTTCCGGGGGTGTTGGTTGTGTTCGTTTTTGTTTTACTTCAACGGAGAGTTTGAT
>NZ_JBFTPV010000040.1:0-13412 GCF_056398665.1 Pseudarthrobacter sp. 01T43
TCAAACCCCGGGAAGAGGCTCCCGCCGCTTAAGCAGCAGGGTTCAGTAAAGGAAGTGGGCAGATCTCATGGCCGCCAACGGGCAGTTTTCATGGCCGTCAGCGGGCAGTTCCGTGGCCGCCTATGGGCAGTTTTTCATGGCCGCTAACAGGGGGCGTCTAGCTTCCTTCTCCCGTCTGCGAGTCGCCCTCGATGGTTCCATTTAGCCCTTCATTGCGATTCGCTTCTAGAAGCGCACGATTATTGGACGTCAGGTTCTGGAGAAGGCGCGCAGACAACAGTCAGGACCCGTGGGATCGGGCCTCCTGCCAGGGATCCCCGGGGCTGATAGTGGAGATTATGACGAGCTGGCGTGGGGAGAGATTCATAGATGGCTCCTCCGGTGCCCGTTCCGGCGCTAGTCGGCTGGATCGCCGTGCCGGATCACGGGCGCTCAGGGAGCGCGCCATCTGCTATACCACTCGTATTAAGTTGGCCCTTCACCCGCTCCTTGACGCCCCAACCCAACGTGGGATATGTTCTATGTCACATCTACTAACGCGCGTTAGTAACGCGCATCAGTAGGTCCCGCTAGACTCTCATCCAATATTCATCCCTATTACTAGACATCGGACGTTCAATGAAGACGAACCCACGGCAGGCCAAAGTGACGATGCAGGATGTCGCGAACCATGTCGGAGTCTCTCGGACGACTGTTTCCTTTGTCCTAAATGGCGGAACGGGAAACGGAATTCCACAAGAAACCCGTGTCCGCGTCCACCAAGCCGTGACCGAACTGGGCTACCGCCCGAACGCGGGAGCCCGAGCGTTGGCAGCCAAACACACCAAGCTCTACGGGCTGATCACGGAAATCGTGATCGCGCCTTATGCAGCCAGCATTGTCCGCGGCGCCGAGGAACAGGCCGCGCGGGAGGGTAAGACGCTTCTTATCGCCAGCACCGATGGCAGCAGCGACGGCGACCGGCGGGCCATCGAGACGATGCTCGAGCACCGTGTCGAGGGTCTGATCTATGCAACAAGCTGGCACAGGGGTGTGCGGCTGCCTGCAGTTGCGGAAGAGGTGCCGACGGTCCTGGTTCACTGCTTTGACGAAGCAATAAAACTGCATTCCGTCATTCCGAATGAGGCCCAAGGTGGCTACCTTGCCACGATGAGGCTCATTGGGGCCGGACACGACCGGATAGGGCTCATCAACCTTGATCCCGTCATTCCGGCCGCCATCGGCCGCCGGGCCGGTTACGTCCGAGCACTTGAGCAGGCAGGCATCGACCTGGATGAGAGCTTGGTCATCAACGAGGACGGTGAGGCAGACCAGGGCTACCGCGCAGCCGCTGCCCTCCTTGATGGCACCCGGCCGCCTACCGGGATCTTCTGCGCCACTGACCGCATGGCCATGGGCGCTTACGACGCCATCAAAGAACGAGGGCTTCGTATTGGGGATGATATCTCCGTGGTTGGCTTCGACAACCAGGAAGTTATCGCCAACTACCTGCGACCCAGCCTGACGACCGTCGCACTGCCGTTCCAGCAAATGGGGGAAACCGGCGTCGCGCTGCTGGCCAAACTGGCAGCGAACCGCGAGCTGACCCCGCTCCAACGCATTGTCGAATGTCCTCTGGTGGAGCGTACATCCGTGCGTCTGCAAATCCCGGCCTTCTGACGTTCACTCCCCGCTAACTCCATCTCCATTTCACTGACGAAACGAGTTCTCTCATGCCCAAAATCCACTCCAAAAGGCCGTTGATGGTTGTTGCAGCCTCTCTGGCGATCGGCGCGCTGGCTCTAACCGGCTGCAGCGCCGGAAGCACATCTGGAGGCACAGCAAACGGTGGGGGCTCCTCTAACGGGCTCCTGACAATCCCCCGGGAGGACACCGCAACGTTCACCAGCAACTTCAACCCCTTCTCCCCGAAAGCGCTTCCGATGACGCAGCAGTCGGTCTTCGAGCCGCTAATGATCGTCAACCCTGTCAAGGGCGAACCCGTACCTTGGCTCGGGACTTCGTGGAAAGCAGACGAGGACGGAAAGGGAGTGACATTCACGCTCCGCGACGGGGTTAAATGGTCAGACGGGCAACCTCTGACCGCCGACGACGTTGTGTACACCTTTGAACTCCAGAAAAAGATCCAGGGTGGTTTCGAGTATCTGGACAAGGTCTCCGCCGTGGACGCCCACACCGTCCGCTTCGACTTCAACAAGCCCTACGCACCCGGACTGTACGAGGTCGGCCAGCAGGTCATCGCCCCTAAGCATGTCTGGTCCCAGATCGCGGACCCGGCAAAGGCCACCAACGACAACCCGGTCGGCACCGGCCCCTACACTCAGGTCTCCCAGTTCCAGACACAGTCCTTCGAACTGGATAAGAACCCCAACTACTGGCAGCCGGAAAAACAGCAGCTCACGGGCATCAGGATGCTGGCCTTCGCGGGGAATTCAGGGGCTAACCTTGCCCTTCAGAACGGTGACGTGGATTGGAGCGACCAGTTCATCCCCAACGTCCAGAAGACCTTTGTCGATAAAGACCCGGCGCATCGTCATTTCTGGTACCCCACTACCGGAGGCACGATTAACTGGCAGCTGAACACCACCAAGGCTCCCTTTAACGATCCAGTCGTCCGCAAAGCACTCAGCATGGCCGTGGACCGCGATCAGGTCGACAGCCTGGGCATGTCGGGCTACACGCACCCGGCCGACTGCACCGGCCTCAGCGACGCCTACACCACCTGGCGCGACCAGAGCATCGTCGACAAATGCGACTGGACGAAACTGAACGTGGACAAAGCCAACCAGATGCTCGATGACGCCGGTTACAAAAAGGGAGCCGACGGAATCCGCACCCTCAAGGACGGCAAGCCGTTCCAGTTCAAGTTCTCTGTCGGCTCCGCATCTTCGGACTGGCTTTCCGTCGGCCAGATCATCTCCAAGGACATGGAAAAACTCGGCGTGAAGGTCGAGGTCAACTCCCCTGACTGGTCCCAGGTCGTCTCCGGCTACACTGACGGGTCCTTCGATAGCGGCATCGTCTGGAGTAACGCTGGCGCGACCCCCTTCGAGTTCTACCGAGGCGTCATGTCACAGAAGGTTGTTGTCCCGGTCGGAGAAAAGGCCAACGAAAACTACCACCGATTTGGCGACGCGGAAGCGACCGCAACGCTCGATAAGCTGGCGGCAACGGCAGACCCGGCGGCGCAGAAGACCCTCGTCGACAGCCTGGAGGCACGCTTCAATGACGCGGCCCCGGTGATCCCGCTGTTTTCCGGCCCGGCGTGGGGCGCCTACACCGACCAGCGATTCACGGGTTGGCCCAGCAGCGATAACCCGTACGCGACTCTTTCGGCCCGCTCCGCCACCACTGTCCTGGTTCTGACCTCGCTCAAGCCGGCCAAGTAGGCATCACGTGGCTTTTCGGGGCAACCGGCTCCGAACAGCCACGAAAGCCGCGCACACACGCGGCACCCGCACCGTTACCACCTGCCGGACCCGGACCGATCTCCGGGGCGGCGCAACAATCATCAAGAAAGAAGCGGAATCATGGTATTCCTCCTCCGCCGCCTGGGGTTCTACGTCATCGCCTTCTGGGCCTGCATCACCCTGAATTTCTTCCTCCCGAGGCTGATGCCCGGGGACCCTGTCAGCAGAATGTTCTCCCAAGTCCAGTCTCAAATGCGCCCGGACCAGGTGGATGCGCTCCGGCGGCTCTTCGGTCTGGACGACCGCCCGCTTTGGGAGCAGTACTTCACCTACATCGGTAACATTTTCCGTGGGGACATGGGCATCTCGCTATCCCGGTTCCCCGCCCCCGTTTCGGAGGTGATCGGGTCACAGATCGGATGGACCCTTCTGCTGGGCGGCACGTCCCTGGCTATTGCGGTCGTCCTGGGCAATTTCCTCGGCGTTCTGGCAGCGTGGCGGCGCGGCAAATTCCTGGATTCCGTCTTTCCCCCTTTGCTGATTTTCGTCGGATCATTCCCCTACTTTTGGCTGGCCATGGCCGCGCTTTATCTGTTCGGTATCACCCTTGGCTGGCTGCCTCTGAGCCACGCCTTCTCCACGGGGCTCAGCGCCTCGTTCTCGCTCAAATACATTGGCGACGTAGCCGCTCACCTCATCCTCCCGGCCCTGACCATAGTCTTGGTCTCCATCGGCGGCTGGATGCTCGGTATGCGCAACACGATGATCGCCACCACCGCTGAGGACTACATCACAATGGCCCGGGCCAAGGGACTCCGTCCGGCACGGATCATGTTCCAGTATGCGGCCCGAAATGCCATGCTGCCCTCGGTGACGTCGTTCGGCATGTCTCTTGGCTTCGTCGTCGGCGGCGCACTCCTCACCGAAACCGTGTTCGCGTACCCGGGCATCGGCTACCAGCTCCTGACCTCCGTCCAGGCACTGGACTACCCGCTGACCCAAGGCATCTTCCTGACCATCACCGCCGCCGTGCTGGCAGCGAACTTCCTGGTCGACATCATTTACGTACGGCTGGACCCCCGGGTCCGGGTCAGCTAGAGACAGGTCCCCCCATGTCACTTACAGATTCAACACCTACCGCGACCACCACGGCCGGCAACCCTACCGTTCAAGTACCGGAACCTGCGGTCCCCGGTCGCCTGGTCCATGGAGGGTTCGTCCACGGTATCCTCACGAACAAGAAGGCCCTCTTCGGGCTGGCCGTCCTGGTCATATTTGCCCTCCTGGCACTGCTGGCACCCCTCCTGGCACCGGGAAACCCATCCGATTTCGGCCCGGAAGCATCCCTGGCGCCATCCGCGGACCACCTGCTCGGAACCACATCTAAAGGCCAGGACGTGCTCGCTTTGACCCTATGGGGATCGCGAAGCTCACTGACAGTCGGATTCATCGTGGGCCTGGCGGCGACCTTCATCGGCTGCCTCGTCGGCATCGCCTCCGCGTACTTCGGCAAAGCCATCGACGAACTGCTCTCGTTGCTGACCAACATTTTTCTGCTCATCCCCGGGCTTCCACTGCTGGTAGTTCTCGCCGCATTCCTGCCGCCGGGCCCCGCCACCGTCGTCATCGTCCTGGTCATCACCGGCTGGGCAGGAAGCGCCCGTGTGCTCCGCTCCCAGGCACTGTCGTTGCGCAGCAAGGACTTCGTCGCCGCGGCCGTGGTGACCGGTGAGAAAGCCTGGCGCATCATGTTCCGGGAAATCCTGCCCAACATGGCCTCCATCGTCATGAGTACCCTGCTCGGCTGCGTCATTTACGGCATCGGCGCCCAGGCAGGCCTGGAGTTCCTGGGGCTCGGCGATACCGGGTCCGTCAGCTGGGGAACCAACCTCTATTGGGCAAACAACGACGGCGCCCTCATGACCGGCGACTGGTGGGTGCTCCTGCCCTCAGGCGTAGCCATCGCCGTCGTCGCATTTGCCCTGGCCCTGATCAACTACGCCGTCGATGAAATCACCAACCCTCGCCTGCGCGTGGAAAAGAAAGGCTGACAGATGCAAACCCTGACTGAACAGGACCGGGGAAGCATTGGCCGTGCCGCCGCTCCCGTGCTGAGCGTGAAAAACCTGCAGGTCCAGTACACGGCAGAAAGCGGAGACGTTACGGCCGTGGACGGCGTCAGCTTCGACATTGGCGCAGGAGAAGTGTTCGGCCTCGCCGGCGAATCAGGCTGCGGCAAGTCCACCATCGCCAACGCGGTCATGCGGCTCCTGCAAACCCCGGCAAAAATCACAGGCGGCTCCATCGAGCTCAACGGAAGAAATCTCCTGGACCTGGGTGAAGAAGAACTGCGACGCACCCGCTGGCGCGACGTCGCTATGGTCTTCCAAAGCGCGATGAACTCCCTGAACCCCGTCATGACCATCGGAGACCAGATCGTCGATGTCTTCACCACGCACGAAAGGATGCCCAAGAAAGCCGCCCGTGAACGTGCCGCGGAGCTGCTGAAACTTGTCGACATCAGCCCCGACCGCCTCAAGGCCTACCCGCACCAGCTCTCCGGCGGAATGCGCCAGCGGGCAGTGATCGCGATCGCGCTGGCGCTCAAACCCTCCCTTCTCATCATGGACGAACCCACCACGGCCCTGGACGTGGTGGTTCAGCAGGAAATCATGCACCAGATCAAAGAACTTCAGCAGCAGCTGGGGTTTTCCATTCTGTTCATCACGCACGACATCTCACTCATGGTCGAGCTCTCCCACCGCATGGCCGTGATGTATGCGGGAAAGCTGGTCGAGGTCGCTCCGTCCAAGGACATGCTGGAGAACCCGCTTCACCCCTACACGAACGCCCTGATGGGAGCGTTCCCTCCGCTGACCGGCCCGAGAGTGGAGTTGATAGGCATCCCGGACGCCCCGCCGAATATGGCCCACCCGCCCACCGGGTGCCGCTTTCACCCCCGGTGCCCGCTTGCTATCGACGCGTGCCGCACCATCGAGCCACCGCTCCTTCCAGGAGCCGAAAACCATGACGCAGCATGCCTGCTCGTACCCGAATATGTTGTCCCCTCCGAAAGGTCAAGCCGATGAGCAGCGCACACAGCACCTCATCCCGCCCCGAAACGGGGACCGGGCCTCTGGTCCAGGTCCGCAACCTGAGCAAGGACTATCATCTTGGAAGCTTTCCCTTCCGTTCGATCGTACGTGCCGTTAACGACGTCTCCTTTGACATCAACCATGGCGAGATTGTGGCACTTGTCGGGGAATCCGGCAGCGGAAAAAGCACCATCGCCCGCATCCTCGCCCGCCTTGAGCAGCCCACCGGCGGCCAGCTCATCATTGACGGGCAGGACATCTTCGCCACCGAACGGCGCAAGGCGTCAATGAAATACCGAAGCAAGGTCCAGATGGTCTTCCAGGACCCCTTCGGATCCCTCAACCCGGCACACCGCATCGAGCACTTCCTGACGCGGCCCCTACAGCTTCACGGACAAAACGACAGCCCGAAGGCCCTCAAACTCAAACTGCGTGAACTGATGGCAACAGTCGGCCTGGGCGAGCAGATGCTGAACCGATACCCCCACCAGCTCTCCGGCGGACAACGGCAGCGTGTCGCCATCGCCAGAGCCCTGGCGGTGGAACCGGAAATCATCCTGGCCGACGAGCCCACCTCAATGCTCGACGTCTCGGTCCGCATCGGAATTCTGAATCTGATGCGGAAACTCCGCGATGAACGGGGGGTGTCCATGCTCTATATCACCCACGACCTCGCATCCGCACGCTACATCGCGGACACAACCCTGGTGATGAGCGCCGGGGACCTGGTCGAGGGCGGTGAGAGCATCGAGCTGATGGCCGCCCCCCATCACCCGTATACCCAGTTGCTGCTCTCCGCCGTACCCGATGCCCGCAGGACCCAGACCGTCCGTCCGCCGAAGAGGGATGCCACGGAGCGGAACGCCGGCCGGGGCACCGGCGAACGCGTCACCCTCAGCGAATCCCACTGGGCGCTGAAAGTGCCAGAATCTGCCGCCTGACGGCCACCAGCCACCCGACCGCCGCCTTCTCCGCAGAATCAGACCCAATCAGCTTCGCTGCAGGCTGCCCAAAACCCAGGAAAGAATCCCATGATGAAACCAGCTGCCGCCGTATCCGGCGCACTCTCAGGCGTGCCCGAGGTGATCGTTGTCGGCGAAGCACTCATTGACGTGGTCCACACAGGGGACGGCGTCACTGAGCACCCCGGGGGCTCACCCGCCAATGTGGCCTACGGACTCGCCCGTCTGGATGTTTCGACAGGGTTCCTGACCTCAATCGGCACGGATGACCGGGGTCTTGCCATCAGCAGCCACCTCACCGGCGCAGGTGTCCGTATACTCCCAGGCTCCCAGTCCGCCGCCGCTACATCGACCGCCACAGCAACACTGGCCGGCGACGGGTCCGCAACCTATTCCTTCGACCTCGCCTGGCAACTGGCCCCGTTTGCTCCGACGTACCTGCCCAGGCTCCTGCACGCCGGGTCGATCGCCAGCTTCCTCGCCCCTGGAGCCGCAGGCGTGAAGTCCCTTCTGCAGCACTGCGCAGGCATCAGCACTGTCACCTATGATCCCAACATCCGGCCCGAACTGCTCGGCAGCCATCACGAAGCCAGAACCATCTTCGAAGATCTCATTCCCCTCACGGACGTCGTGAAACTCAGCGACGAGGACGCCGCGTGGTTGTATCCCCGCAGGTCGCCGAAGGAGGCTGCCCGCCACATACGCGGACTCGGCACGGATCTGGTCGTGGTTACCCGCGGATCAGAAGGATCCTTCCTGCTCACCGCGGAGACGGAAATCAGTGTCCCCTCCGTGGAATCCGTTGTCGCGGACACCATCGGGGCCGGGGATGCCTACATGGCGGCCCTCATCCTGGGGCTTCTGACTAGAGGAGGCGAGGGCCTGGCTCCGCCCGTTCTCGAACAGGTCGCCCGCATGGCATCCATGGCGGCCGCCATCACCGTGGGCCGTCCAGGAGCGGACCTGCCCTCCTCGGCGGAAATGCGGGCAAGCCTGGTCAGCTGACCACCACCTTCCGGCTCCAACACCGCGGCCAATCTGACGATCACCGCAAGATTTTGGCCGCTTCTTCGCCCCATTCCGAACCTGAAACGAGTGCACCTCCCATGACGGCCGTGACCACCACACACCCGGAAGCCTTCCGGCCCGCCCTGCATTACACGGCCCGAAACACCTGGCTCAATGATCCCAACGGCCTGATCCACCACCAGGGCCTCTACCACCTCTACTACCAAAACAACCCCTTCGGAAACACCTGGGGAAACATGTCCTGGGGCCACGCGACGTCGGACAATCTCGTGGACTGGACCGAACAGCCTCTCGCGATTGCCTGCGACGAGCAGGAGGAAATCTTCTCCGGCAGCATCGTGTTCGACAGCCAAAACAGCAGCGGGCTCGGCACCAACACAACGCCCCCGCTGGTGGCCATCTACACCAGTGCCTACAAGGAAGCCTCGCCGTTGCACGGCGTGCAGGCGCAGTCGCTGGCCTACAGCCTGGACGGCGGCTTCACCTGGAAAAAATACGCAGGCAATCCCGTGCTCAGCCGTAACTCGGCAAACTTCCGTGACCCGAAAGTTTTCCGCTATGACGGCGGGGCCGGCTCCTACTGGGTGATGGCGGCCGTGGAAGCCCACGACTACAAAGTAGTCCTCTACAAGTCCGAGGACCTGAAAACCTGGGAACACCTCAGCGATTTCGGCCCTGCCAACGCCACCGGAGGAATCTGGGAATGTCCTGACCTGTTTGCCCTCCCGGTGGATGGCAATCCACTGGAGCCGAAATGGGTTCTGACGGTGAATCTGAACCCCGGCGGCCCGAACGGCGGTTCAGCCGGGCAGTACTTCACAGGAGACTTCGACGGCGTCACATTCACCTCCGACTCCACCATCACCAGCGGGGAGCAGGACCCCGACCGCCTTCAGGAGTACAACTGGCTGGACTGGGGACGGGATTACTATGCCGCCGTCTCCTTCAGCGACGCCCCCGACGGCAGGCGGATCATGATCGGCTGGATGAACAACTGGGACTATGCCAATCAGATCCCGACTTCACCTTGGCGGAGCCCCATGTCTCTGCCCCGGGAACTCTCCCTGGCCACCGTTGGCGGCCGCACCAGATTAGTCCAGAATGTCGTCGAGGAGGCCGTCTGCCGCGGTGAGGCGCCCGCAGATCAGGACGTCCCCATCCGCCTGTCCGGTGAAACACGCCCGGTCCCTGCCGCTACGGGCACGGTTCAGCTCATCGAAGCCGAGTTCACGGCTGGGACGGCCGAAGAGTTCGGCCTCATCGTTCGCGGGAGCGGCACGGAAGGTACCCGAATCGGCATCAACCCCGTCCAAGGCCGCCTCATCCTCGACCGGACTGCCTCAGGTGATACTGGCTTCCATGACGGCTTCCCTTCCGTCGACACCGCGCCCATCAACGCCCGGGACGGCCGATACGAGCTAAAGATCTACCTCGACCACTGTTCCGTTGAGGTCTTCGCCCAACACGGCGAGCTGGTGCTCACCGACCTGATCTTCCCGGACAAAACAAGCACCGGAGTCTCGATCTACGCCCACGGCGGCTCTGCAACACTCGAGAGCCTGACGATCACGCCTTTGGTGTAGGCCCGGCGTGCCACAGATGGCACCCCGCAAACCGCAACAAGACCGCAGCAACAGGATATGGAAGAAACACGAGCATGGAATACCGCAAACTTGGTTCCTCCGGCATGTACATCAGCGAACTGGCCTACGGGAACTGGGTCACCCACGGTGAGCAGATCGACCAGGACGCCGCCACGGCCTGCGTCCGTCAGGCCCTGGATCTGGGCATTACCACCTTCGACACCGCCGACGCCTACGCAGGCACCCGCGCGGAGCACACGCTCGGTGAAGCGCTGGCCGGTGTGCGGCGCCAAAGCGTCGAGATCTTCACCAAGGTCTACTTCCCCACCGGCGAGGGCCGGAACGACCGCGGCCTGTCCCGCAAGCACATCATGGAATCCATCAACGGCTCCCTGACGCGACTGCAGACCGACTACGTGGACCTCTACCAGGCCCACCGCTACGACTACGACACCCCGCTGGAAGAAACCATGCAAGCCTTCGCTGACGTCGTCAGGGCCGGGAAAGCCCTGTATATCGGCGTCTCCGAATGGACCGTAGACGAAATCCGCGCCGGCGCCGCCCTCGCCCGGGAACTAGGCATTCACCTGATCTCCAACCAGCCCCAGTACTCCCTCCTCTGGCGGGTCATCGAAGAAGAAGTCGTCCCCACCTGCGAGGAGCTGGGCATGGGACAGATATGCTGGTCACCCATGGCCCAAGGTGTGCTAACCGGAAAATACGTCCCCGGCCAAGCGGCCCCCGCAGCATCCCGCTTCACAGGAGAGGACGGCAAACTCAAGTCCGACAACCGCTACCTGACCGAAGACATCCTCACCCGAGTCCAGCAGCTCAAACCACTCGCCGCCGACGCCGGCCTTTCCATGCCGGCACTCGCCGTCGCGTGGGTACTGCAAAACCCGAACGTATCGGCGGCCATCGTCGGCGCTTCCCGCCCAGAGCAGCTGATCGACACCACCACCGCAGCCGGAGCGAAACTCGACCCGGCCCTGATGGCCAGAATCAATGACATCCTGGACCCGGTCACTGAACGTGACCCCGCGAAAGTGGAGTCCTTCAAATCTCGCCCATGAAATGACAAGCGGATCTTCACAGGAAAGCCATAGGCCCGTCTGACGCCAATAACGCGGCGTATCGCCGCCTGGGATAGCTGAACTTTGCAGGCGGGCCCCGGCCCGGGGGTCGAGGTGCAGGGGTGACTGAACCGGGCACTCGACCGCGAATCCGCAGTGTCATGTTTCATGACTTCGTAGACGGTTGATGGCTCAGGAGTTCGTAGACACTTCGCGTGTGCGTGCCGGTTTGGTGTCACTTCGGCGTGGATAGTGTGTTTTTTCGGGCTCATGCGGGGTCGGTGGTGTCGCCAGAGGGCTAGCCGTTGCCGACGTAGGGCGTGCCTTTGGGCGGTCTGGGTGGCTGATGATTTCGGCGCCTTGGGCTCCGTAGAACATGATGGTGAACCTAGTTCGACCAAGCGCTTCTCTTACTTTTGTTCGGCTTGGATAGACCGGCTATTCACGGTTCGCATTGGCCAGCCCATTGACGGAGAGTTCGACTTCGGCGCGGGTCCCCGAGCGTCTGGATGGTGGGGTCGCACCATCCGGTCGGATGCTACGGCCGATCGTTCCCGGAGGGTGGATCCTGTTCGATGGACCGTATCGGTCATCTACGAGGAGACAAGTTCCGTTCCCACGCTCAAGCTCATGGGCGAGATCACCTCGGACCTGGCCGTCTTCCGAGACCTCCCGGACGACCTCGAACTGGAAGTCGCTCTCGCCGACTGATATGTAGGAACGTTTGTCAAGGGGCAGAGGTGAGCGGCTCCCAGCTGTTGTGGTGGGGGGTCCGCTGGTTTGGGTGCCGTCCGGGTGTGGTGGTCGTGCTGGCGAGTCTTGTTTCGACTGGCAGTGTCAGACTGATATTCGCGGGTGGTCGCCTTGCTGGAGGGGTGCGGCCAGGGACCAGCACCAGCCGGCGAGTTCCCGCGCGATCGCGGTGTTGGCCGTGACGGACCGTTTCGTCCGGGCCTCGAAGACTTCCCATTTGTGGTGGAGCCTGTGATTGCCTTCCAGGGCCCGGATCCGGGTGGCTGGGCCGACCAGGTCCAACTGCCGCAGCAGGCGCAGCCCGGGCCGGGAGTAGGGGCGTTTATGCTGCCAGGCCGCCTCGATGAGGAGCTTGCGGGCGTATTTGCTGCCGGCTTTTGTGATCGGTCCCTGGTGCCGGGATCGGCCCGAGGACTGCTCGCTGGGCACGAGACCCAGGTAGGAGCCGATGGTGGCCCCGGTGAAGCGTGTCCAGTCACCGATCTCCACCGCGAGCCCGAACCCGGTCGTGACCTGAATGCCGCGCAGGCACATCAACGCGTCGATCACCGGCGTGTACTCACAGTCTCTGGCGACAGCTGCGACGCGTTGGTCAATGCGCTTGAGACGGGCGGCGAGCAGTTCGGCCTGTTCCACGTCGGCCTCGTAGGTGAACTGCAGCACCGGGGAGTCGAAACGCTGCCGATGCAACCACGTCTGGTGCTCGAGCGTCCACTTCGACTCTTTGGGATACCTGATGCCGTGGCGGAGCAGGATCGCGTTCACGTGCTGGCGGGCGTGGGCGAGGTCCTTCGCCGCTGTGGCCCGCAGCCGCGACAAATCCCGCAGGTCCTCCTGCTCCCGCGTCGGGACCCGCACTTCCGCGACCTGGCCCAGGGCCAGCATTTCCGCCAAAAGCCGGGCGTCCCGCTGGTCCGTTTTAATCTTGTCGCCCGGTGCCCGCAGCAGCTTCGAGGACGCGGCCACCACACAGTCAACGCCGGCCTCCCGCAGGAAACGGGCCAGGAAGTACCCGGTCGGGCCCGACTCGTACACTGCCTTCACCGGCGGCTCGAAGCGTCTGACCCAGTCCAAAACGACCGCCGGGTCCGGGTCCATCTGCATCCGGACCAGTTCTCCGGTGTCCGGATTCAGGGCGCAGCCGACAACGGAAACCGCGTGAACATCGAGCCCGATAAACGTATGCTGAAACATAGCCGGGACCTCCCAAAACTCACATGTGGCACTACCAATGCAACTCTCACGAAGGCCTCAAGCCAAGAGGTTGTTCACTGGCAACCCACGGACGCTGTGAAACAGAAGGCCCCGGCCCCTCACCAGCCGGGAGTCGGCTCCCTGTCGTCCGGATACAAGGACATTTCCGCCGGGCAATAGGCCCCGCGGCGCCGCCTCCCCAACACGACGGAAACCCGCCAGCATCAAGCCGGCGCCGCGGGACCGCCCGGCGACAATGGCCGCCCCGGACGGACAGGAAACCCAACCACCCTCACCTCATATCGTCTAGGTA
>NZ_JBFTPV010000041.1:0-11369 GCF_056398665.1 Pseudarthrobacter sp. 01T43
GGCGAAGCTGGCGAAGCTGAGAATTTAAGCCCCAGTAAACGGCGGTGGTAACTATAACCATCCTAAGGTAGCGAAATTCCTTGTCGGGTAAGTTCCGACCTGCACGAATGGAGTAACGACTTCCCCGCTGTCTCAACCATAAACTCGGCGAAATTGCAGTACGAGTAAAGATGCTCGTTACGCGCAGCAGGACGGAAAGACCCCGAGACCTTTACTATAGTTTGGTATTGGTGTTCGGAGTGGCTTGTGTAGGATAGGTGGGAGACGTTGAAGCCCKSACGCCAGTKSGGGTGGAGTCATCGTTGAAATACCACTCTGGTCACTTTGGACATCTAACTTCGGCCCGTRATCCGGGTCAGGGACAGTGCCTGATGGGTAGTTTAACTGGGGCGGTTGCCTCCTAAAAAGTAACGGAGGCGCCCAAAGGTTCCCTCAGCCTGGTTGGCAATCAGGTGTCGAGTGTAAGTGCACAAGGGAGCTTGACTGTGAGAGAGACATCTCRAGCAGGGACGAAAGTCGGGACTAGTGATCCGGCGGTACATTGTGGAATGGCCGTCGCTCAACGGATAAAAGGTACCTCGGGGATAACAGGCTGATCTTGCCCAAGAGTCCATATCGACGGCATGGTTTGGCACCTCGATGTCGGCTCGTCGCATCCTGGGGCTGGAGTAGGTCCCAAGGGTTGGGCTGTTCGCCCATTAAAGCGGTACGCGAGCTGGGTTTAGAACGTCGTGAGACAGTTCGGTCCCTATCCGCTGCGCGCGCAGGAAATTTGAGAAGGGCTGTCCTTAGTACGAGAGGACCGGGACGGACGAACCTCTGGTGTGTCAGTTGTACTGCCAAGTGCACCGCTGATTAGCTACGTTCGGATGGGATAACCGCTGAAAGCATCTAAGCGGGAAGCTCGCTTCTGTCACGGAACAAAAAAACACAACACAATAATCAACACCACACCTGCCAGCACTGGCAGGAAGCATGTTGTAACCACCAGATTTCCCACCCCGCGGCACACAAAACCGGCAGGGTGTGGAGCAAGGGTTACGGCGGTCATAGCGTGGGGGAAACGCCCGGTCCCATTCCGAACCCGGAAGCTAAGACCCACAGCGCCGATGGTACTGCACCCGGGAGGGTGTGGGAGAGTAGGTCACCGCCGGAACACCATTAAAAGGTTGAGAGCCTCCAGACACACTCTGGAGGCTCTCCCGCTTTAACCAGACAAACCAAACAAGGCGTGGGCCACCACCCAGCCCACACCCACCTGCAAGAGCGTGCAGGGAAAACCCGCAGCAACTGCGAGAGCGTCCCCGGAAGCCTGCAATCAAGTGAGAGAGCGTCCGGGGCTGCCGCGTAGAGTTGACGTCCATGGACAACCTTTTCAGTCACTCGGACGATGCCGTGCCTGTTCTTCCGGAGCCAGCGGAGAGCCTCGAGCCGGTCATGCTGACGGTGGCGGTGCCCGGCCTGGTGGCGCAGGCGTTTGCCGGGTTCACGGATCACACCCACCTGTGGTGGCCGCTCGAATCCCAGAGCGTGTTTGGTGCCGGTTCCTATGTCGAGTTCGAGGAAAACTTCATCATGGAAACGGCGGACGACGGCAGGACTGCTGTCTGGGGCACAATCGATGACTGGCAGCCGCCGTTGTCCTTCCACGCCTCGTGGTTTCCCGGAACGACTGCTATCTGGTCCACCGAGCTGAGGCTGGCTTTCAGGGCTGTTCCCGAGGGGACAGAAGTGCGGCTGGTGCACAACGGCTGGGAGGGCGCCGAGGACCCGGCTGCCGCTCGGGCCTCCTATGCTGCCGGCTGGCCAGAGGTGTTGGACCGTTTTGTGAGGTTCATGGGCGGGGCCGCTAAATGACGCCCGGAAGAGCAACGGTGACGGGCAGCTTGGTTGAAGAGCTTGTTGCGGCTCTCGGCGCGGATCAGGTCAGCACGGAGCACGCTGCGCTGGAAAGGTACGCAGTAGACCAGGCCCCCGTCCTGGACTACCAGCTTCCTAAAGCCGTGGTGTTCGCCCGGACGGTGGCCGACGTCCAGGCCGTCCTTGGGCTGTGCGCCACCCACGGGGTCGCGGTGGTGGCCCGCGGGGCGGGGACAGGTGTTTCCGGGGGCGCGCATGCGAGCCGGAACTGCATCGTCCTGTCACTGGAACGGATGAACCGCATCCTTGACCTGAACGCGGACGACGAAACCGCCGTCGTGGAGCCCGGCGTCATTAACGCTGCACTCAACGAAGCGGCAGCTCCCCACGGCCTGATGTATGCTCCGGATCCGGCGAGCTTCCGGACATCGACCATAGGTGGAAACGTTGCCACCAACGCAGGAGGACTGCGCTGTGCCAAATACGGTGTCACCAGGGACTCGGTCCTGGCGCTGGATGTGGTGCTGGCCGACGGATCCCTACTTCACACAGGACATCAGACGTTCAAAGGTGTGGCCGGCTACGACCTGACGGGTCTGTTTGTCGGGTCCGAAGGGACGCTTGGGATCGTGGTGGGGGTGACAGTGCGCCTCAAGTACCTGCCACGTGACGTACACACCATCGCGGCGTTCTACCCCGACTTCCGGCAGGCCGCCGCGGGCGTCCTGGCTGTGGGCCGGGCCCGGGTGCAGCCGGCCATCATGGAACTGCTCGACGGCGGCACGCTGACCCAGCTGGACCACCTCCACGGCACGGATCTGAGTTCGCGTGGCCGTTCGCTGCTGCTGATTCAAACGGACGGGTTTGGCGCTGCGGCGGAGGCCGACGTCGTGCGTTCCGTCCTCGCCGCCGGCGGGGCAACAGTGAGCACGGAAGCCACCGCCGAAGCCGAACAACTTGTGGAACTGAGGCGGAACAGCCGTGGTGTGGAAGTGGACGACCAGTACCGGGTGGGCGAGGACGTTGCGGTGCCGCGGTCACGCCTGGTGGACTACGTAGCGGCGCTCGAAAACCTGGCAGCGAAGCATGACGTGAATCTGAAGGTGGTGGCGCACGCCGGGGACGGCAACCTGCACCCCACTTTTTGGATCGACCGGCAGGACAGCTCCGTGGATGCCGGTTCCTTTGACCGGCTGAACCTCGCCCTGGATGCTTCCGTCGTCGCGGCCCTCGACATGGGAGGCACCATTACGGGGGAGCACGGGGTCGGCCAGTACAAACTGCGTTGGCTGGGCCTTGAGCAGCCGGAACCGGTCCGGGAGCTCCAGCGGAGGATCAAGGCACTCTTTGACCCGGCCGGCATCCTGAACCCCGGCAAGGCCATCTAAGGGCTCCTAGTCGTCCACGTCCGGGTACTCGTCGGCTGATTCGTCAGCGCCGTAACGCGACTCTTCCGTTTCCACTTCGAGGATCTTGATCATGTCTGTGTCCGGGTTGAGCATGATGGCGGCCTCGTCACGGCGGTGGCGCAGGATTGAATCAATATAGGACTGCACAGCTTCCGCGAGCGGGATGTGGCGGGCCTGCTCCTGGGACATATACCAGCGGTGCTCCAGGACCTCGTGGACTGCCTCGGCCGGCTCAAGCTTGCGGGACAGGTCGCGCGGGATGGAGCGGACGATCGGTTCGAAGACCTGGCTGACCCACAGGTGCGCGCTGTATTCCTCGTCCATCCCCGGGTTGTTATCGGCCCGGAAGGTGTCCATGTCGTTGAGCAGGCGCCTGGCCTGGTTCTCCTGCGCGTCAAGGCCTGTAAGACGCAGCAGCCGGCGCATGTGGTGGCCTGCGTCCACCACCTTGGGCTGGAGCTGGATGGTGGAGCCGTTCTGGGTGGTCTTGATGGCGTATTCCTCGACGTCGAAGCCCAGTTCGTTGAGCCGCCGGATGCGGGCGGCCACGCGCCACCGTTCGCCGAGCTCGAAGGATTCCTTTTCCGTCAGTTCAGCCCAGAGCCGGCGATAGCTTTCCATGATGAGTTCGCTGGTGGCGACTGGGTCCACCTTCTCCTCGATCAGGCCGCCGTCGAGGAGGTCCATCAGCTCACCGGCAATATTGACGCGGGCGATTTCGAGATCGTACTCACGCTGGCCGGTGGAAAGGTCGGGGTAAAGTTCGCCCGTCTCGGCGTCCACCAGGTAGGCGGCGAACGCGCCCGCGTCACGGCGGAACAGCGTGTTGGACAGCGACACGTCACCCCAGTAAAAGCCGACGAGGTGCAGCCGGACCATCAAGAGCGCCTGGGCGTCGATGAGGCGGGTCAGGGTGTCCTTGCGCAGCATCTGGGAGAACAGGGCACGGTACGGCATGGAGAACTTCAGGTGGCGCGTGACCAGCACCGGGTTCAGCGGCCGCCCGTCGAGGGTGGTGCGGCCGGTGATGACCGCCACCGGGGTAACGCAGGGGACATCCAGGCGGGCCAGCTTACGGAGCATGTGGTACTCATGGCGGGCTATGTGCTCGGAAGTTTCCTTGATGGCAATGACGGAGCCGCCCAGGTGCGCAAAACGCACGATGTGACGTGAGATGCCGCGGGGGAGGGCCGCGAGGTTTTCAGCCGGCCAGTCCTCCAAGGCGATGTGCCAGGGCAGGTCCAGGAGTTCAGGATCCGCTGCCGCCGCCGTGATGCTCAGCGAACTTGAGACTGCGGCGAGTTTGGAGTCGTTGGCGCTTGCCGCCTCAAACCGGGGCAGTTTGCCCACCTGCGCATAGTCGGTGGGCTCGTCGTGCCACTGGGCGCTGTTTTCATCGGTCATGAGTCAATTCTTCCGTACATTGGGCCACCAGGGGCAAAGTGCTCAAACGCCGACGGCGGCTCTCCCGAAGTGGGGAGAGCCGCCGTGGGTTAGCGATCTCGTAAGGCTCGATCAGCGGTGGGGATTAGTCGCCCAGGCGAAGCCCGGTCTTGGTGTCGAACAGGTGCACATGGCCGGACTGCGGACGGACGTAAATCGTCTCGCCCTTCAGCGGCGGACGGCGACCGTCGACGCGTGCCACGATGTCGTGGTCCTTGCCGTCCAGCGTGGTGTGGCCGTAAACGTAAGCGTCGGCACCAAGTTCTTCAACGACGTCGACCTCGACCTGGAGGCCTTCGCCATGCGCGGCCTGCTCGAGGTCCTCGGGACGTGACCCCAAGGTGACGGTGCTGCCGTGGGCTTCTTCGAGGACGTTGCGCGGCACGGGGTAAACCGTTCCGCCGAACTGGACGCCGCCGTCGACGACGGGCAGTTCGAGCAGGTTCATGGCGGGGGAGCCGATGAAGCCTGCAACGAAGACGTTCTTGGGCTTGTCGTAGAGGTTGCGCGGGGTGTCCACCTGCATCAGCAGGCCGTCCTTCAGCACKGCGACGCGGTCACCCATGGTCATGGCCTCGACCTGGTCGTGGGTGACGTAAACCGTGGTGACGCCCAGGCGGCGGGTCAAGGACGCGATCTGCGTACGCGTCTGGACACGGAGCTTGGCRTCCAGGTTGGASAGCGGYTCRTCCATGAGGAAGACCTGYGGGTTACGSACGATKGCGCGGCCCATGGCAACACGCTGGCGCTGRCCRCCGGAGAGKGCCTTCGGCTTGCGRTCSAGGTACTGCTCAAGGTCGAGAAGCTTGGCTGCTTCACGGACGCGCTCGGCACGCTCTTCTTTGGAGACGCCGGCGATCTTCAACGCGAAGCCCATGTTGTCCGCAACAGTCATGTGCGGGTAGAGCGCGTAGTTCTGGAAAACCATCGCGATGTCGCGGTCCTTCGGCGGAACATCGGTGACATCGCGGTCGCCAATCAGGATCCGGCCGGCGTTGACGTCCTCAAGGCCTGCGAGCATGCGCAGGGAGGTGGACTTACCGCAGCCGGAGGGTCCAACGAGGACCAGGAACTCGCCATCGGCGATTTCAATGTTGAGCTTGTCAACAGCGGGCTTCTCTGTGCCCGGGTACAGACGCGTAGCGTTATCAAAAGTAACTGTAGCCACAGTTATCAATCCCTTCACCGGCAGGTACGTGCCGGACGATCCGTWGTGAATGGTTCATGTAATTCAGTTATCCACGGCATTGCAGCCGTGTACTCCCCGGCCGAGGCCGAGGAGTATCGCGTGACGCCGCACGGTTCTGTGCGCCACATCACAACCAAGAGTATGTCAGATGACTTGCTTATTGTTGCCAATGTTACGGAGGTCACACGTGAGGTTGGGCATAGTGATCCGCCAGTGCGGGTTCGTCAGTGCGGGGCGGGTCCCTCCTCGGCCACCACCTGGCTCCGCTCCTGAAGAAGGGCCTCCAGTAGCTCGGCCACGTGAACCGGCGCCTCCACCCGGAACTCGGCCTGGGTGAAGTCCAAACCAACTTTCACGCCCACGTCGCCGGGCTCAAGGCGGCCCAGGGCGTCCTCGTCGGTGACGTCGTCCCCGGCGAAAAGGACCGCGGTTGCCCCGGTGATCTGGCGAAGGAACGTGAGGCCCTCTCCCTTGGATGCGTTGACCACCGAGGTTTCCAGGACGCGCTTGCCGTCCTTGAGGAAGACGCCTTTCCTGTCCTGGAGTACCGAGCGGGCCGCAGCCACCGCGTCCTCGGCAACATCGTCCTCGGCGAGGCGGGTGTGCAGGACGACTCCGGCGGGCTTGTCTTCCAGGAGCGTCCCCGGCGCCTGCTCAACGATGTCCTCGAGCACGCCGCGTACCTCAGCGAGCAGGAGGCGCTGGCCCTCATCGAGTGTCAGCTCCGCGGAGCCGGGACCCAGCCAGGCTTCGGCCCCGTGGCTGCCGATCAGCAGAGTGTCCACCGGCGGTGAAGCCACCGCACGCAGGGAGGCGAGGGCGCGGCCGGAGAGGAGCGCCGTCGTCGTCCGTGGCAGGGCGGCGAGGCCGGCGAACGCGGCGGCCGAGCGCGGCAGGGGGCGGGCGTCGCCGGCGCGGTCGACGATCGGGGAAATGGTGCCATCAAAGTCGAGGGCCACCAGCAGGTGTTCCGTCTTGGCGATGCGCCGCAGGGCCTCCCGGAGTTCCGGGGACAGTGCGAGCGGTTGTTTGGCGGGGCGGCCGTCAGGAGTCATCGCGGACAACCTTCTCGTTCAGGGCGGCGAGGAAGTCGGCTGACCAGTGGTCGACGTCGTGCTCCAGGATTTGCTTGCGCATGGAGCGCATGCGGCGGGCAGCGTCCCTCGGGGACATATTGACGGCGTGCATGATGGTGTCCTTGAGGCCGTCAATATCGTGCGGGTTCATCAGCAGGGCCTGCTTCAGCTGGTCTGCCGCGCCGGCAAACTCGCTGAGCACCAGGGCGCCGTCGTTGTCCTTGCGGGCCGTGACGTATTCCTTGGCCACGAGGTTCATTCCATCCCGCAGGGCAGTCACCAGCATGACGTCCGCGGCGAGGTACAACGCCACCATTTCCTCCACCGGGTAGCTGTGGTGCAGGTAGCGGACAGCAGTGTTCTGGATGGTGTCGTACGTGCCGTTGATATGGCCGACCGTACCCTCGATCTCTTCGCGCAGGAGCCGGTACTGCTCCACCCGTTCCCGGCTGGGGCTGGCAACCTGGATCAGCGTGGCGTCCGTGACGGCCAGCTTGCCTTCGTCGAGGAGCTCTTCGAAGGCCTTGAGCCGGTGGCGGATGCCCTTGGTGTAATCCAGCCGGTCAACCCCCAGCAGGATGGTTTTGGGGTTGCCGAGGTCCTGGCGGATCTGGCGGGCCCGTTCGATGACCTCCGGGTTGTGGGCCAGTTTGCTGATCTGGGCCACGTCGATGGAGATGGGGAAGGCCTGTGCCCTGGCGATGTGGGTGATTTCGCCGTCGCGGCCCTTCACATGCACCTGCTGCTGCTTAACGCTGGCGCCGAGGAACCGGCGGGCGGAGCGCATGAAGTTGCCGGCGTCGCTGGGACGTTGGAAACCTACGAGGTCAGCACCCATCAGGCCATCGATGATGGCCTTGCGCCACGGCAGCTGGGCGAAAATTTCCGGCGGAGGGAAGGGAATGTGGTTGAAGAACCCGATCCTCAGGTCCGGCCGCGCCTCGCGGAGCAGCCGCGGTACAAGTTGAAGTTGGTAGTCCTGGACCCACACCGTGGCGCCCTTGTCCGCGTGGTGCACGACGGCGTCGGCGAACCTTTGATTGACCCTGCGGTACGCGTCCCACCAGGTCCGGTGGAACTCCGGCGGGGCGATGACGTCGTGATACAGCGGCCACAGGGTGGCGTTTGAGAACCCCTCGTAGTAGAGCTCCACGTCGTCCGTGCTGAGCTGGACCGGGACCAGGTCCATGCCGCCGTGGCTGAACGGCTCGACCGTTTCGTCCGGAGCCCCGTGCCAGCCCACCCATGCGCCGTCGGTCTTGGTCATCATGGGTGCGAGGGCGGTCACGAGGCCGCCGGGGGAGCGGCGCCAGCCGGAGCCGTCGTCGCCGCTCTCACCTGGCGTGGTGCGGTCAACGGGCAGCCGGTTGGACACCACCATGAAGTCGTACTTTGCGGGCTTACTCCGGCCGTGCGCGGGTGGGCCCGGTTCGGGTACTGCTGTTGGTTTTTCGTGGACTGGTGTTTGCAATGCGGCCCCCTGGGGTTTCTTGTGCCTTTAAGCAACCTTAATAGGATGGATACTTTGGGGCCATTCGTCCGTTGGTTATCCGGGCCGAATACTTGAAAAGGAAAGCTCTCAGGTTTCTGTCCTAAAATGAGTGAAGTCGCCACAGAGTGGTCCCCCTATGTCGATCGACCCTAGGAACACATGAGCCCCGCAAATGAAATACGTAAGTCCAAGGCTGAGCGCACTTCGGAGGCGCGCGAGAAGGCCCGCCTGATCCGGGAGGCCCAGCTGAAGAAGGACAAGCGCAACAAGCTGCTGATCGGCTGGGGCATCGTTGTGGCTGTGGTGGCCATCCTTGCGGTGGTGGCCCTCGTGGTGACCACAACCATGCGACAGAACGCTCCCATTGCCGACCAGGGGCCGACGCCGGCCAACGGCAACGTCAACGGCGGCATCACCCTGCTCGCCAACACGGACGTCGCGAAGCTGGAGCCAGCCAGTGTTGACGCCGCTTCCGTGGGCGACGCACCCCAGACTGCCCCGACGGAAGTGGTCGCGCCCGGCGCTGCGGCTGAAGCCGGCAAACCGGTCAAGGTGGTCCTGTACATCGACTTCATCTGCCCGGTCTGCAAAAACTTCGAAGCACAGTACAACGAACAGCTGACGTCGTTGCGCAACGACGGCAAGATCTCGGTTGAATACCGGGCCCTCGGCTTCCTGGATAGCCGCTCCTCGACCAACTACTCCTCGCGGGCAGCAAACGCCGCCGCCTGTGTTGTGAACGAGTCCCCGGAAAAGTACGCCGAATTCGTTGATTCTTTGTTCGCCAAGCAGCCTGCCGAAGGTAGCGCCGGTCTCTCAGACAACGACTTGAAGAAGATGGCCACAGACATCGGGGCCAAGCCCATCGACACCTGCGTGGATGAGAAGACTTACCGCCCGTTCGTGAAGTTCACTACCAAGCAGGCCGCCGCCATCGGCGTCACCGGCACGCCCACCGTCTTCGTTGACGGCCAGCAGTGGGGCAAGGGCGCGAGCGCCTCGACGCCGTTCCCGGACTTCCTGCAGGCTGCGATCGCCGCCAAGGGCTGATCTCTGCTTGAGCCTCTGCTGATGGCCCGGTTCCGGATTCACCCCCGGGGCCGGGCCATTTTCGTTTCGTTCTGCCCGGGAGATGCGCCGCGTTATTTACGACGGCGGTGCGCCGCGTTTTTACGAGCGGGCGGACTTGGGCTAACCTTATCTAGCGCCGTTCAGGCGCACACCCGGTACGGGTGCGCCTCCTTAGCTCAGTTGGCCAGAGCACCGCTCTTGTAAAGCGGGGGTCGTCAGTTCGAATCTGACAGGAGGCTCCCATTGTGGCTTTGACCTGCGGCTTTATTCCGGGGTGCTTGGACAAGCAGGACCAGATTCTGTGTAGGACTTGGCAGGTTTTCGTCGGTTCTAATGCGTCCGCAGTGGCGCAAATGGCGCTGACCTGCGGTTCCAGTGTCTTGGACGCCCCGCCCGAGTTGCCGATTGCCGCAAACTTCCGGCGCGGATCTTCGGTTCGAATGCCCCTGCCGACCAAATTAGGTTCTGACCTGCACGGTTACTCCCGAACACGACTTGGACTCCACCAATTCCAGCCGGGACTCACCTTTAACTCACCTCAATCAGCGCCGCCGGACAATTATTGGCACGGTAAAGGCGAACCTGAACTACTTCAGGACCGGGTTGGTCGGCAGCATGTGGCCGCAAGCGAAATCGGGTTGTAGGTCAAAAGTTGCCTGAGGCGGCCAGGTTGGACAAAACGTCCACTTATCAGCGAGGTGCTCTCAGATTTGTACCTGCAACGTTCAACGTAGACACCTCGATATCCGCGACCTTCTGTCAGATTGAGATCTGAGACTCTTCAGCAGAGGAGTGCATGAAACATGAAACCTGTGACTGTCAACCCGGAATGGCGGTTAAGTCGCAGTTTGAAATGGCGGTTTTGCAGTTCCGCTTGCGGAGATAGCTGGGGATAGCGTCGGTCTCATGGAGGAGCGTTCGTGCGGTCACCGCAAGATTGCCGCCGCCGCGTCCGACCGTGCAATGGAGGAGTTTAGTGACGTCAGCCTTCCACCAGCTGAGGCCAGTTGGTCGCGAAGTACGTCACGAACGACTCCGCCAGTTTCTCCGAGCGGAGGTGGTCCCGTGTTACGGGGAAGGACGGCGCGCGATAGCCGGGGTCGGCAATTGCCCGACGGGAGAAGGCGTGGTCGGCGATAGCGGCCTCGCCGATGTAGGCGAGGTCAGCCCCCTGGTCGAGTGCCCGCTGCACTGCTGCGGCGCTTGCTATGTGCCCAGCGACACCGATGACTGTTCTGTGGCGTGGCAGGTCGAGGAAGTGCTCGACGAGTGTTCGGCTGCCCTCGGGGGCGTTGGCGGGAAGCTTCGCAACGTCCCACAACGACAGGTTGAGGATGTCGATGTCTCCGCTGGCGAGGAGCTCGCCGACGAGCTGGACCATGTCAGCCAAGACCAAGCCGTAGCGTTCGACGGACAGTCGGAGCCCGACGTGAAAGTCCGTGGTTGGGCCCCCGTTAGCAGTCCAGCGTCTATGCGATAGCTGATTGGTTTTCTTGCGTCCAGTTTTCCCAGTAGCGTTTCGGCGTCATGCCGTCCAGGGATCCGTGGGGCCGTTCATGATTGTAGATAGCTTTCCATTCGTCGGCCAAATACTTCGCTTCGGCCATGGTGTCCATGATTTCTCCGGAGAGTTGTTCCCTTCTGAATTGGGCGTTGAAGGATTCGATGAAGCCGTTCTGCCAGGGTGAGCCCGGGTCGATGAAGGCCGTGTCGACGCCGGCGGTGTTGCACCACTCGATCAGTGCCGCGGCGGTGAATTCCGGCCCGTTGTCACACCTGAGATAGGTCGGGACGGTGCCGGTTTCGGCGATGATGTTTTCCAACACCGC
>NZ_JBFTPV010000042.1:0-10584 GCF_056398665.1 Pseudarthrobacter sp. 01T43
AGCCAGGGCGTGTTCCCGGTCAGCTGCGAGGCCGCGACGTGGGTGGCGGCGAAGACGATGAGGATGCCTGCGAGGACGCGGGTGGGGGAGAACCGGTGGGTCAGGCGGGGTGCGATGACAACGCTGGTCAGGGCCAGGCCGATGCCGAAACCGGTCATGACCAGGCCGATGCCGACCGCGGACATGCCCAGCGGGTAGGGGACGTAGGCGAGGGTGACAAAGAAGGATGAGTTGTAGAAGAACGCCACGATACTCAGCACGAGGATGGACGGGGTGGCGAGGGCCTTGAACGGTGCTGCCACATGGCTCTTCTCTGCCGGCTTGCCGGAGCCCCGGACGAAGATCAGGAGTGCCACGAACCCGATGGCCAGCAGCGTGGCGGTGCCCCAGAACGGGACCATCCAGGAAATATCGCCGAGCAGGCCGCCTACCAGGGGGCCGATGGCCAGGCCAAGGCCCAGGGCTGCTTCGTAGAGGATCACAGCCTGTCCTGCGGTTCCGCCGCTGGCCGAGATGATGGAGGCCAGCGCGGTGGAGAGAAACATGGCATTGCCCAGTCCCCAGAGGGCCCGGAAGGCGATGATCCCCCCGATGTCCTGCGAGAGTGCGCAGCCAATGGCCGCGACGGCGATGACACCGAGGCCGATCATCATGGTGCTGCGCGTTCCGATGCGCGAGGAGAGCCAGCTCGTGAAGAACATGACCACTGCCGTGACCACCAGGTAACTGGTGAAGAGGAACGAGGTCTGCGTCGGTGTGGCGTTCATGGCTTTGGAGATCGTCGGCAGGATGGGTCCCACCAGGCCAATGCCCATAAAGGTCACCATGGATGCGAAGGCTACCGCCCACACCGCCGGAGGCTGGCGGAACAGGGAGGATTTCACCGCCCCGACTTCCGTCGATGCGTTGCCGTTCGTGGGTAGGGCCATGGGAGCTCTCCAATCAAAAGGATGGGTTACCTCAATAGTACACCTGTAAACTACTGATAAATTACATGTGGTCTACAATGGAGGAGTGGCTACTTCCGAACAGCAGAACACTGACTTCATCACCCGGCTCAGAGCAAGCTGGAAGGAGGCGATGCCGCATGTTGACACGACGCCCATGGAGACGTTGGGACGCATGAACCGCATCAGTTCCCAATCGATTCAGCTGCTGGACCAAATCCTTGCGCCCAGCGGCGTTTCCCGGTCGGAGTTTGACGTTCTGTGCGCTCTGGCCCGGAGCGATCGGCCCTTGCGCGCCAATGAGGTGACCGCGCAGACCATGCTGAGCGGCGCGGCAACCACCAAGCTGACGGCGCGTCTGGAAAAAACCGGGCTCATCAAGCGCGAACGCCTTGAGCGGGACGGGCGCGGCATTTTGCTGAAGCTGACTGAGGCCGGCAGAACACTCGTCGAGACCCAGTTTCCCCGCTGCCTGGAGGGCGACCGGCAACTCTTGCACGGGCTGAGTGACGACGAGCAAGCCATGCTCGCCGCTCTGCTTCGGAAGGTCTCCGACAATGCGGCACGCGCTCTTACCGCGTAGAGGCAACGTTCCTATGGTCTAGAGCTCCAGCGACCCGGCCGACCCTTGGCGACGCAAATCACATGCGTGTCGAACACTCCGTCTCCATCGCAGCCGTTGCACGCAGGCCTATTCTGGGGACCACGCTGCTGCGGGCACTGCAGACTCCACGGAGGCTGACGGGATCTGGACCCATTCAGGCCGGCATGGTTCCCAAAAATGACGACAGCCTCAAAGTTCACCCTGGCCAACAGCTACACCGTCGTCGGCGGAGGCGGCACCATCGCCCGGCAACCCGGCAATCCGGCATCCTTTCGTCCGGAGGAACCCGGCCCGCGAAAGCCGGAAAATGTGAGACCACCCACATTGGTTGACTTTTCAACTATTAAGAGTAAAACTAAATGCATATGCATCTAAATGCGTAGATTTGGGAACACCGACGAGCCGGCATCAGCCCACCCGCCTCTGTCCCTCCCCTGAAACATATGGAGAAGACAATGTCACAACGCGTCCTCATCACCGCCGGAGCCAATGGGATCGGGCTGGCCACCGCCAAGGCCTTCGCTGCCGCCGGCGCCCGGGTCCATATCGCCGACATCAACGCGGACGCCGTCAGCGCGGTCACCGGCGAATTCGAGAACATCACAGGATCGGTCACGGACGTCAGCAACCCCGACGCCGTCACAGCCCTTTTTGAAGACGTCAAGAACGTGCATGGCGGCCTGGATGTGCTGGTCAACAACGCGGGCATCGCCGGCCCGACCGCCCCGGTGGAGGAGTACGACGCAGGCGCTTTCGCCGCCGTGATAGGCGTGAACCTGCAGGGGACGTTCAACGTGACCCAGCAGGCGATCCCGCTACTGAAGGAATCCGACGCCGCCTCGATCGTGACCATGTCTTCCTTGGCTGGCCGCTTCGGCTACCCGAACCGCGTCGGCTACTCCACCACCAAGTGGGGCCTGGTGGGCTTCGCGAAGACCCTCGCCATGGAACTGGGACCGTTCGGCATCACCTCGAACACCATCCACCCGGGCGCCGTGGACGGCCCCCGCATCATGAGCGTCTTCGAAGGCCGCGCCTCTGTCTCCGGCCGCACCGTCCAGGAGGAAATCGACTCCGCGATGGCCAACCAGTCGGTGAAGAAGTTCATCAACCCGGACGACATTGCCGCCCTGATCCTCTTCCTCGCCGGCCCGCACGCCCGGACCATTTCCGGCCAGATGTTCCCCATCGACGCCGATTCGAAAGCCGCCGTCTAATGAGCACCCGACACATCGCCGCACAGGCACAGGCACAGTCACAGTCACAATCGCCGGCCGCTGCCAGCCCCGCCGGGACAAACGGCCCCGCCGCTCCCGGCGCCGCGCCGGCGGGCAGTCTCTGGCGTGGCCGCGTGGTGCTCATTGTGGGCATTGTGCTCCTGGCCATCACCTTGCGGCACGCCGTCACCGGGCTGTCCCCTCTGCTGCCGGTGGTCCGGGAAGAACTGGGCCTAGACATCGCCGCCGCCAGCTTCCTGGGTATGCTCCCCACCCTGAGCTTCGGCGTCGCCGGTTTCCTGGCTCCCGTCCTGATCCGCAGGAGCGGGGCCGAGCTCACGGCGGCCCTGGCCATGGTGCTCGCTGCCGTCGGCACGTTCAGCCGCGCCTTCACGGACAGCGTCCCGCTGTTCTTCGTTCTCAGCGTTGTTGCCCTGTTTGGCATGGGCTTCGGCAACGTCGTGGGCGCCCCGCTGGTCAAGAAGTACTTCCCGGACCGCCAGGCACCCATGCTCACCGTCTTCGCACTGCTCATGCAGGCAGGTGCGACGCTGCCGGCCATGACCGCCGTGCCGCTGGCCAACGCCGGCGGGTGGCAGCTGTCCCTCGCGTCCTGGTCGGTCCTGTCCCTGGCCGCGGCCGCGCCCTGGGTGATCCAACTGGTCCGCATGCGTCGGGCAACGGTTGCCGCCAACAGCAACTCTGCCGCAACTGCGGCAACGCCGGTGAAGAAACTCGGCCTCGCCCAGCTCATCACCAGCCGCATCGCCGTGGGCACCGCCCTCTTCTACGCCATTGCATCGTTCAACACGTACGGGATGCTCGCCTGGCTGCCTACCATTCTCAAAGACAGCGGCCTGGCCCTCGGTGACGCCGCCCTCGCGTTTTCCGCCTTCACGTTCATGACGCTGCCCATGGCCTTTATCACCCCGATCCTGGCAACCCGGCTCAAAAGGGTCTTCCCCCTGGCCCTCGTATTGAGCCTGGTGGCTCCCGTGGGCTACCTGGGCCTGATCCTCGCCCCCGGCAACGCCCTGGTCTGGGCC
Organism: Pseudarthrobacter sp. 01T43; assembly: GCF_056398665.1. Classification (NCBI taxonomy): domain Bacteria; kingdom Bacillati; phylum Actinomycetota; class Actinomycetes; order Micrococcales; family Micrococcaceae; genus Pseudarthrobacter; species Pseudarthrobacter sp. 01T43. Next base: position 3,815 of record NZ_JBFTPV010000042.1, read on the forward strand.
GTCATCATGGGTCTTGGCGGCGGGGCCTTCCCTCTGGCCATCACCATGTTCAACAAGCGCACCCGCACCGCGGCAGGCTCTGCCGCCATTGCTGGTTTCGCCATGGGAATGGGCTACCTCATCGGAACCCTGGGACCGCTCACCGGCGGTGCACTGTTCTCCGCAACCGGAAGCTGGGTTCCGGCCCTGATCGTCTTCGCCCTCACCAGCCTGCTGATGCTCGCCGGCGGCTGGATGATGACACCCAAGGACCGTTACCTCGAAGACAAATTCACCCCGCATGGTGCAAAGGAAGGAAACTGACATGACTGAGCTCCGATCAAACCAAAAGATCGCCGTCGTCGGCACCGGTGTCATCGGTGCCAGCTGGGCAGCCTACTTCCTGGCCCAGGGATTCACCGTTGCGGCCACCGATCCCGCTGAAGGTGCCGAGGGTCGGCTGCGCGACTGGGTTGACAGCTTCTGGCCCGCCTTGGAGACGCTCGGGCTCGCCGAGGGCGCATCCCGGGACAACCTGAGCTTCAGCACCGATGTAGCCGATGCCGTGGCAGGCGCGGTGTTCATCCAGGAAAACGGACCCGAGCGGCTGGAGATCAAGCGGGCCATCCTCGCCGGGATCGAGGCCGCGGCTCCGGCCGATGCCATCATCGCAACATCCTCGTCGGGGCTGCTGATCAGCGAGGCGCAGGACGGCGCCAAGCACCCTGAGCGGATCGTCCTCGGCCACCCGTTCAACCCGCCGCACCTGATCCCCCTGGTTGAGGTCCTCGGCGGCAAGCAGACGAGCGAAGAGAACGTGCAAAAGGCGCTCGACTTCTACACCAGTGTTGGCAAGCGGCCCATCCGGATCAACAAGGAAGTCAAGGGTCACGTGGCCAACCGCCTGCAGGTGGCCCTCTGGCGCGAGGCTTTCTCACTCGTCGAAAACGGGGTCGTATCAGTCGCCGACATCGACACCGCGATCTCACAGGGACCCGGACTCCGCTGGGCGTTGCTGGGTCCCTTCCTGAACCTGCACGCTTCCGGGGGCGAGGGCGGCATCACGCATGTGCTGGAGCACATCGGGCCTGCCCAGCGCGAATGGGCCCGCGACCTCGGCGAGTATCCGGAAACCGACGACTACATCGGGGTCATGGCTGCCGGCGTCGACGAGGAACTGGAGGGGTACGACTTCGCCGAGACCCTCCGCACCCGCGACCGGCTCCTCATCGATCTAATCGGAGCCAAGAAGCAGGCACCCCAACTGCCATAACCAACCAAAGCCCTGGCTTTTACGTTCAGCTGAAGGGGACGGTGTAGAGGACCGGCCGAGGCGAAGGCCGTATGTCGTCGCTGAAAAGACGCCCGGACGCCCGCTGTGGGCTGAGCTCTGGGAGGGCTTTAGGTTCAGCCCAAACAGACCCGGCGACGTGCCCGGGCGTGGCAGGTGTAAGTTGTAAAGGGACCGACTCACGCACCGATGCACCGGCAATTTTCCCCCAAAAACGGGAACAGTCCGGGCCCGGAATTTAGGAGGCACAGGTGACACAACTGCTCTCCCTGGCATGGCAGCCAGGTAAGGTCGTGCTGGTGAATCTGCCCGACGGTGACTACCGCGTCCTGGTTGAGGACGCGGGAAACCACCCGGATGGAATCGCGTTCGACGGAACAACTGTCTACTGGACTACCATGGGTGCGGGCGAACCAGCGGACAATCCCGAAGGCGCCGACTACTCGGCCAAGAATGGCGGCCTGCACGCAGTCGAGCTGGATGGCACCAATCGCCGCGAGATTATTCCCCAGGGCCACACGACCACCGGCAAGCAGCTCGTGGTGGACACGAAGGGCAATCTGTACTGGGGAAACCGCGAGGGCTTCAGCGTGGCCACCGTCCGCACCGATGGGTCGGGACTGCGTGACCTTGTAAGGCGCGACGGATCCCAGGCGCAGCGGGACTGGATTGTGGGCGTGGCCATCGATGAAGAGAACGGTTACCTCTACTGGTCACAGAAAGGCTCCTACGAGGGCGGTGACGGGTGTATTTTCCGGGCCAGTCTCGAGATACCCGCAGGCCAGACCGCGGATAACCGCACGGACATCGAGACCCTATGGGAGGGCCTGCCAGCACCGATCGACCTCGATCTGATGGACGGGCGCCTGTTCTGGACCGACCGCGGACACCAACCCGGCGGGAACTCACTGAACCGCGCCGCGGTCCCTGCCCCTGGCGAGAAAGGCGAGGCACCAGAGATCTTGGCCGACGGGTTTGAGGAGGCCATCGGCCTGGCTGTCAACGCGCGGGAGCATGTGGCCTATGTCTCCGACCTCTCCGGAACGATATGGGTCATCCCGGCACCACAGAATAATGAGGTGAAGCGGCACTCGCTGGTCTCCCCGGGCATCCCGCTGACGGGACTATCGCTCGTCGAGAGCTGAGGGTTTCGTGCCATAGGCCGCGGAGGCCATGAGAGTTTACCTGGAGAGCGTCGCCGACGTCATCCGATCAACGAATACTTAGTGCTGAGCCGAATAAAGCCGGTTCCACCGTTGACCTCAATGGCTTTCGGGCGGGAAGTAAAGCACGGAAGCGCCGCTGATGGATTCGGTTTGGTTGCACGGCGACGCCGAACACCCGCGGTCCCCGCGGAGGTGACTCTCCACGACCCGGCCTGACGTGCTTCTACCAATTCTGACACCCTTGAGTCTGGGGAAAAATGCTGCCAACGATGACAAGGAAACAGCCCCAGCCCCTGTCCGTTGTCACTGTAGTTGTCAGTCGCGACGTGGGAACTGACAGGTTGGATGAGAGAAATCTGGCCGATTCTTTCTCATCCGTGTTGTCAGTTCCGTAAAGTCAGTGACGGGCGCGCGCCGTGGTTTGGCGAGGGCATTAGGCCGAAGCACCGCACGCATCCACGCTGACAACTTAACTGAGAATCGTCCAGAATCCGTACACTGACACGTTGAATGCGAAATGTCTGCTTCCATCTAACTTGACGCAGGTTCCTGCCCCTGGCGCGGGTGCGACAACTGTAGTGGAACCGGACGTCATGGAATTGTTCATTTCAGTTGTCGCACGGCAACGAATCGTGTCGTTGGTTACCGGGGTCAGGGCGGCGGGTGGCAGCCTGCCAGACCTGCCTGACCTGCGTCTGTTCACCCCACAGACTCGAATATGCGTCAACTGTAATGACGCGGGCATCAGAATGCGTCAAGAAGAATGACCGTGCGTCAACTTAGATGGAAAAGGACACGAAAACTGACATCTGGAATGAGAACGGACAGCCCCTTCCGCAGGCACTCCCCCGGCGCAATTTCGAACGCCGATAATGGACCTTTCGTAAAGCTGGCCCGGGCCCGACAACACCGTGCTTGCTGGGAGCGGCCGGAACTGGTGGCCACTTTGATCCGTCCATGGTCGGAGCCAATTCAGGGTTATCCACGCCTGGAACTAGGCCAAGTTGGTTGATGGATAGTCTTCGTCGCTTCGCCATTGGTCGTAGCGGACGACGACCAGAGGCTTCCTGCGATTTCCAACCAACCAACGACCAAGATGGGCTTGGGYCTGCTCAACGTAGGTGTAGCCGATGTCCCACCAATGTGTGTCGAAGGTCCTCATCTCCAAGTCTTCAATACGAGGGTCTGCCGCTATCGATGCCGGCGGCCCAAAGCAGTTGGCCATTGCGTGGCGAACGCTCATCCGCAGATGTTTCACTCCCGTCGGAAGCAGTTGCTCCCAACGCCGACACGTTCGTTCGAAATCGAGTATGACTCTACTGATTTCCCCCTTGGCTGGAAGCCTTGCGTCGGCGTGTTCCAGGACTGCCAGGACTCCTTCCAGGGCTTCCCTGACATGTTCCAACGCACGCTGTTGAGCCTCTTCAGAGACACGACGGCGCTGAAGTATTTCGCCGCGTACAAGCGCGACTGCAGACAATGCCAGCGCCATGGCCGCGATAGTTGTTTGCATATCCATAGGCCAGACCCTAGTCCACGAGAATCCGTCGACCGGCCTCCGCACGCGGCTCCTTTGCTTCTGCGGAGCTTCGGTGTCCGTCATGGCGCCCCACTGGGCTAAATGGTGGTCTGGCCGCGTTCCGCATGTTGGGCTGAACCGACCCTCATCTGTCGGGACCGTGCGRTGAAGTCGTCCAGCTTCGATATTCTGGCAACTAAAGTCTTAGGGAAGTTGGGGAAGATGGACAGGGCCACCAAGCTCACGACAGTGCGATTTGTTCGTGACGAACTGCAAAGGTTGGATTGGGAAGATCAGGCCCTACATCTAGCGACGTTCGGGTTTTCGACACCAGAGCACATGACCGTTCAGGACTGCTTATTGGAAGGTGAAGAGACGGGGCTCCAGGAACTGGCTTCCTATCTGCGCGGTGAGCAGGACGAAGCTGACCTCGTCGCCGGAGCAAGCGCCCAGCAGCCCGTTCCTCTGAAGGTTTTCGCATCGCATCTCGCGGCTCACCGTGGCGTCGTGAGCACCTACGCCGCGGAGTTCCAGAAGTACGGCATCGAGCTGTTCGTGGCCCACGACTCCATCGAGCCAGACGCAGTCTGGGCGGACGAGATTGTGCTGAGTCTTCGTACAGCAAATTGCGGAATCGTGTTCCTTCACGACGGGTTCAATGCCAGCGGATGGTGTGACCAGGAAGTGGGCTGGCTGCTAGGGCGCGGAATACCTGTTCCAGTGCTCAAGTTCGGAGCCACCGCACCATATGGTCCACTCGGCTTCAAGCAAGCCATCAATGTGGCCGGACGCTACCACGAGCCGGTGGTTGCCGAGACCCTTACTGTCCTGCGGAATAGTCCTGCGATTGCTCCCAATCTCATTGAGTCCCTAGTCGTCGGACTGGAGCGCTCACCAAACTTCCACACCACCGACCTGATTTGGATGCAGCTACAGACCTACCGAGAGCTGACGACGGAGCAGACGGAGCGGGTACTGCAGGCTGCCACCGGGAACACCCAGGTTCGGAACGCCTCCTGCCCTGGCGACGCCATGGGGCGGACTTACCCTTTGATCCTTCAAGAGTTCGTGGAATCTCAGGCGAGCTACAGTGTTCCGATGGCGGAAGCACGTCCTTGGGTGCCGGGGCAGCCGCCGTTTTAGGCGCTATGAGTTGCGCTCCCACAGCCGGGCTCCTTGCCCACCAGCGGATCATGGAAAATCCTCCAAGCGACGAGGTGCTTACGCAGTTACTGCAGCTGCCTCTCCGGCCGACCTACTCCGTCCGGGCGCACTCTAGCTCTCGTGAGTGCAACCGACGTCATGAGTGCGCGACTGGAGAGTCGGTCCTTTGTACCGCAGGCACCAGCGGCTTAGATTCACAGTTCAGCCCAAACGTTGTCCTGCCCCAGCTGGTGCCGTTGTCGTCACGGCGCACGCCCAGCGGCGGCTACTCGTTCACGCTCCCGCCTGATTGAAAACCGAGCAGCACGGGTCCACCACCGCCTCGAACGACTGGACTACTCGCTACCCTTATTACCGGCGAGGACGTGTATCGGAAAGCGAGCTTGCTTAGAGCTAGGTCTGAACCGGCCGAACCTGAAAGGACACCCGGATGGCGATATCGACTTTGTCCCGAAAATTGCTTTGGGGCCGCGCTGCGAGCCATTGTGCGATGCCCTCATGCCGTAGAACGCTTGCACACCAGTCCGGCCTCAACGGCGACGCCGTTCTGATAGGCGAGGAGGCCCACATTGTTGCTAAGAGCCCCGATGGACCCCGCGGCGAATCCCCTTTGTCGCCGGAGCAGCGTGACGAATACAGCAATCTCATACTGCTCTGTCCGACTGACCACGCACTAATAGACAAGGCCCCGGAGGACTTCTCCGTTGGCTTCCTGCTGGATATGAAGGCGAAGCACGAGGCATGGGTGAAAGGTACTCTCGGGGCCGCATCCAATCCCGCCGACGAAAAGTGGGCAGCCTTGGTCGATGACCTGACGGCCCGGTTGAGCTTAGATACATGGCACAAGGATGTGAGTGCCGTACTTAGCGGCGGGGAAGCAAGCATGTCCGTCTCAACCGAAGAACGATTGCGTGCCTGCTTGCATTGGATTGCCACACGGCCTTGGCCGAAAGGGCATGACGACCTTCGACAATTGATCGAAACGATCGGTCACCTCATAAATGAGCTACTGAGTACCTTTTCCCAACACTCGGATCGGGACCGCCTTGGGGCCCGTCTCCGCTTCAAAGCCTTCTACAAAATACCCGTTTGGGACGAGGATCTGTATGCGTCACTTCTCAGTGAATACAAAGAATGTCGCCAATATCTCGCTGATCTTGTCCTTGAGTTGACCCGCTACGTGAACTTGTTCAGTGATGTAGTCAGGGACGAGCTCGATCCTGAGTTCAGGGATGAAGAGGGCTACGCAACACTCATTATCGAAGGTGACATCCTTCGTTTCGATACCTACGTCCCTCGGTTCACGCAGGAAGAGGCATCTGTGATTAGTAAGTCACTGAATCCGTTTCAAGACTTCGCCAAACACCGATCTGCGCGAGCTCCTCGCTTCTCATGGTAGGCATACGTTGTGACAAATTGACTTGGTCTAGCTCAGGACGTGTTGGCTATGGAACTACGACTCCGGCAGGGGAGAGGTTCACTCCGGTTTGGCGTGGCGCAGGTGGTTGGGTCCCCAGGTAGAAGTCCAGTGTTTGTGTGAGTTTCGTGTCCGAGAATGGACACAGGAGGAAATTCACGAATCATGGCACGCAGACACACCCCCGAGCAGGTCATCGCCAAGGTCCGACAGGGCCAGAAGATGCTCAATGAG
>NZ_JBFTPV010000043.1:0-8685 GCF_056398665.1 Pseudarthrobacter sp. 01T43
AGTTACGCCTAATCAATTCAGGATGACCAATGAAAACCGACGATGAAGTCGTACATGCTGCTGATGCCCTCACTCGCTGGCTCAGCGGCGTCTACAACGAGACCAACGAGCTCGCCAGCAACGTTTCCTCCATGCTCGAGAAAAATCTCTCCGCCAAGGCCAAGGCCGGTAAGTCTGTACTGGCAGGACTGGACAAAGTCGCATGGAAGTTCCTGGAGAAGAACCCTTTTGCTACCGGTGCAGGGACATTTGTCGCCGCGGAAGCAGTTGAGGAAGGCGGCCGACCTTTTGAATGGTGGTACCGCAAAAGCTCCGGCGAAAAGGAAAGGCTTGATGCTGACCGGATGCCAGGAAGCCAACGATATTACGACTACGAAAAGCTGCCCTTCTTCACGACCGCCGCTTCCACAGGGGAGCAGACCCTCTCGGGCCCGTATCTGGACTACCTCGGCCTGGAGGAATACATCCTCTCATTCACCGCCCCGATTTTCGTCCACGGAAACTTTACGGGAGTAGCTGGATGCGACATCCGGATCAAGGACCTGGAACCCCTCATCATGCCCCACCTGCTCGCCGTCCCCGGGAACGCCGCCCTCGTCAACGCCAACAACCGCGTCATCCTCGGCAACTCCGGGATGTACCTCATTGGCGACCGCGTCAAATCCGGAGCCCCAAACCAGCACAGAACGCCCCTGGACGTTCCACACCTGGGACTCTCACTACTCTCCACCACGTGACCTCAGAACCTTTGAAGAAGTTGGCAACCGTTGTTAAGTCTCGCCCCTGACTCGTACTCATGGCAGGATGCTTGCCCCGTGCGCGGACGGGACGTAATCGCATCGAGGCGTCGGCATGCAGGGCAGACCCTTGCGCTGCATACAGGGTGATCACGGTTGGTTGTCATTGTGGATGATGGACTCCACAAAGACCGCCTCTGGCACCGCGAAAGCGGAGTGGCGGTGAGCTTTTGGATGGGGCATGGGAAGCTTCAATCTAAGGAGTGAATCCGCCAACAAGCGGGACAGATCCCTTTGGGGTCCAGAATCCTAAACAACATCAAAGTCAGAGAAAGTCCACGCCGCACGAGGTCGTTCGTCTGAAAAGGTTATCGAACACATGTCTCAGGTGCGGTTGGTAGCCGTGGAGCCGTCGCTCTCGGCGCGGCCTAAAGACGTTTGAAATGGCTGCCACTTTAGGCATTTATTTCTTCGCCTGCGGAAAGGTCCGCGCATTCATGGACGACCGGCTGGGCATGAAATTCACGTGCTTCTCATTGTCTATTTGTCTTGTAAAGGCTTTGGAAATAAGGTTCCCTGCTTACAGCTGGTAGTGGTCACCGTGTCATTTCCCTCTTAGGGAAGTCATCTTCCAGTCGTTTGGCGAATTGACCAACCTATGGGCTCTGCAGGAGCTGACAGGGCGCACGCACCAATAAATGCCAAGGTTTCACCGCTGCGCCCATTGCCCGCTTCACTAAGCCCCATCCCAGACGTACTCCTTCGGTCCACCCCAGCTCGCGGAACGAACCACGTGGCTTTACAGCATCCAGCTTGCCCTGGCAGTCGGCGTGTACCCCAGTACATTGGACCGCGTTCAGGACCGTGTGCAGCGCCGGTCGTCATCCGGCTCCGCAACGATCTGGGCAGACCCGACCGCAGCGACTTTTCTCGCTCACTGAGGGTGTGGGCAGCCGGTGCATGACTCCCATCTCCGATCATGCCTCTTTGTTATTAGTAATGGCCCCGTTGCAGCCCCCTAATGAGGGCCGCGGCGACTTCATGCCAAAAGCGCGCGAGGGCTGCCAGCACCCTGCTGCTAACCGCACCGTCAAAGCCATTCATACTGCACTTCCTTCTCGGATCGGGGGAGGATAGTTGTTGCGGTTTTTCGGGACAGAGACACCAGTGATACGTACCTAGCGCACGACTTTGCCCGATATTCCAAACGGGATTCGCTCAGAGAGCGCGGCCCTATAGTGGCCGGCCTTGTTGCGTGGGATCAAAATGCCGTGCGTTCCTGTGAGCATCGCTCGCTCCTGGAGCTTCTTCACGGCCGCCTCAAGGCGCTTGCCCAAGACGCGCCGGCTCGGGACGCGAAGGTCGATGGAATCTAGGAAGGGGGGACATGGCGAGACCTTTCTGATTTCTGCTTCGTCCGGTTGACTATGGCCCGTGTTGCCTGATACGGACTGCGACAGCCGACACCAGCTTTACTTTTTACCGTGACTGGGATCACGTTCAGTTATTTATGTAGCAAAAATAGGCCTCCTAAAACATTTGGTCCAGATTTTTTTATTGGACCTAGCTAGGGCCGTTCATTGTGCGGCAGCAATCCCGAGGCTAGGTCAAAGACCGCAAACTCCACTCGATGGGGTAACTCCGAGAGAAATAGCCAAAAGAGCCTGACAGAAAAAAATTTAATTAATGCTGGACTACAAGATTTAAGTGCCGTAGCTTTTCTCCAACGGAAGCACGTGACACGCATCACCCCCGCAAAGTCCCGTCATCCCCGTCACTCCCGAACTGTCACGCCACCCGCATCACCCAACAGACTTAAGAGGAGATCTCTGCTGGTCTTCACAAGTTGTCATGTCAGCGCAGACGGGAACTTGCAGATCAGCTCCAAGGAAGCTGGACCCGCTTCCACTGAACAGTTTTCCATCCTATGAGTGGCCAGCCACGGCATTCGTCAAGCGCCCAATCATGCCTGGGAGCACGTCGACTGCCAGTGCCATGGGGACCTCATCTCGCACAAAGAACCAAGGAGAAAACCATGGCTTTCAGCGTTGAAACCAAAGCCGTCGAGGGGCCAACACATCCCCTTGAGCCGCTTAGCCGCGGCGAGATCTCACGTTCTGCCGTCCGTCCGGAATGGTCGAAGCCAGTGCATCTGCCGCCGAAAGAATCCGGTCCGCTTCGTCTCTTGGCCGTGTACCGGGACCGGGAAAAGTTGTCCCTGCAGACCCGGCTGCTATTTACGTTTGGATCGGTAGCCGCTTTGCATGTTGCCGTGTTCGTACTCTTGTTGGCCGGCGCGGCAGCTGCTGCGCAGCCGCTTGCGCTCGGGCTGGTGATTACCGCCTATTTAGCCGGCATCAAGCACAGCTACGACTGGGACCACCTGGCCGCCATCGACAATTCCACGCGCAAGTTCGTGGCGCAACACAAGGACCCCGTGAGCGTGGGGTTCGCCTTCAGCCTGGGCCACAGTTCCGTGGTGACCCTTGCTGGGCTGTTGCTCGTGGCGGGAGCGACGTCCATCGGACAATTCATGGACGACGGCACTCTGGAGAATAAGGTGCTGGGCCTCATAGGTAGTGCTGTCTCCGGGCTATTCCTCCTCGCGATGGGTTTATACAATGGTTCAGCTTTCCTTCGCGCCTCGCAGGTCTACCGTAATGTACGGGCCGGCGGTGAGCTCCGCGCGGACGACCTCGAGGCCAAAGGCCTCATTGCGCGACTCCTCGCCAAGCCGCTATCCAAAGTAGAACGTCCACGGAACATCTATGTAATCGGCTTCCTGTTCGGGCTGGGGTTCGACACCGCCACGACCATCGGACTGCTGGTCATTACAACAACAGCGTCGCTCGCCGGTGTTTCACCCTTCGCCTTGATGGCGCTCCCGCTGGCATTCACCGCGGCCATGACGCTGTGCGACTCCGTCAATGGCGTCGCGATGATGAAGATGTACAAATCAGCCATAAAGAACCCCTCGCGCAAGCTCGGTTTCAACGCCGTGATCACCGGCATTTCGGCAATATCTGCACTGTTCATCTCAGTGATCACACTGACTGGCTTCGTCAACGCTGCATTCGAACTCCAAGATCCGGCTAGCACCTGGCTGGGCGGTATGGACCTAGGCGATGCGGGCCTGATACTCGTGGGACTCCTAGCGCTGGTCTGGGGAGTGTCCACGTTGCGATCCCGGAATGCGGCTCCAACTACGACTGCAAAACAATCAGGCACCTTACGAGCTTCTTAAAATCTTCCTTCAAAAAATCCAACTGAAAGCAGGGGACTGATGCACATATTTTGTGAGACCCGAAGGCGCGTATCCGCGGTCATCGAAATGGCACGGCAACGGGCACCAAATCGTCAGGTTATGGACACCAGTTCAATAAATAAATCCAAAATCGCAATCTACTGAAAGTGAAGATAATGAACAAGAACTCGGATAAGTCGGAAAACGTTGATGGTTTTGACCGTCGGTCACTTCAAGGAGTAGCAAACCTGGATCTTTTGGCGGAGATTCCGACAGACGTCCATGAGAGGGCAAGCGCCCGCAATCTCAAATTGGGACTTGAGGCAGCTGACTCGGTCGAGGACCGTACCATTACTACCTTTAGCAGAGGGTCGCAACCAGCCTTTGCAGGAATAAAGACTTTTCTCAAAACGCCATATTGCGAAGACATCTCACAGGTTGGGCAATTCGACGCAGCATTTTTAGGCGTTCCCTTCGACACTGGAACAACATATCGTTCAGGGGCCCGGTTTGGGCCCCAGTCGGTGCGCAATATCTCCGCCCTGTACGATGGGTACAACCTCGACCTCGCGGTGGATCTAGGACAAGAGATGAGTATATGTGATGCCGGCGACGTTTTTACAATCCCTGGCAATATTGAAAAGTCCTTTGATCAGATCGACCGAGCGGTATCGTACATAATGGAAAAAGGGACTTTCCCGATAATTGTCGGAGGGGACCACTCCATTGGGTACCCAACTGTCAGGGGAATCGCTAAGCATTTTGACGGCAATATTGGCATTGTTCATTTTGATCGACACATCGATATCATGGAAAAAGATATGGATGAACGTATGCACACCACCCACTATTACCACGCAACCAACATTCCTAACGTACGACCCGAAAATTTGGTTCAGATAGGCATTGGCGGATGGTACGGCGCGCGCCACGGACTCAAAGTGGCCCGAGAACGCGACACCACAGTGATGACAATTGGTGACCTCGAGAACATGGGGATCGACAGGGCCGTTGAAGCAGCCTTGGAAATAGCCTGGAAAGGTTGCGACGCCGTTTATCTGTCCTTTGACGTCGATGTTGTGGACGGCGGAATCGCTCCCGGTACAGGTTCCCCGGAACCCGGTGGACTCATCCCCCGTGAAGCCCTCAGAGCCTTGCGGCAAGTGGCGGCCGAGGGGATCATCGGCATGGAAGTCGTCGAAATTTCACCTCCGTACGACACGTCGGAGTCGACTGCACAACTTGGTTGCAGGGCGATCCTGGACGTTCTTGGAACCATGGTAAAAACCGAGCAGATCGGTTCCCGTTCGGCTAAGGGCAAGCGGCCTGGAACTCAGGGTCTCCACAATAGCGACGCACTTGGTACTTGGGAGCAGGAGGCTGTTCTCAACCCAGATGCCACCCGACGTGGCTAAGTAGAGCTCTTCCCGGAAAGAGTGCGGCTGGGGCAGTGCCCCGGTGGGCCTCACGGCGGCAGGGTAGGGGTGAGACCTCCTGGATCGTGTGTTTTGCTTCGATTGTCCTCGACAAACTCGCCATATCCCATGCTAAGGGCGCTCTTCGATATTCCCGACGTCCCGTTTTGGCTCACGGTTGAGTTGCCACTGACGCGGTACTGGTCCGGAGGAAACTCCGAGAGGCGATCGTTTAACCCGCGGAGCGACGGTGGCGTCCCGCACCTTTGAAAGGCTCGGGACGCCACCACTGGGGCGCAGCCTCTGCCAGCTCAGGTCACACAGCCAGCGGTACTTGCAGACCTGTGCTGCCCGCGGAGGGTTTTTCATCCCCGGCAGCGCAGGTATTGCGAAAGAACCAGGTCATGATTCGGCAGACGTGAGCAATGACGGCAGAGGTCGCGCGCAACTCGACCAGCAGCCTGTCCGCGGACGGGCTCCCCTGCAGCGCGGCAATTGTGTTGCGTAAAAGGGCTCGCAGGCAAAGCTTTGCCGCTATCGGCAGTAGTGTGCGTCGCCAGCAGTGACTACCTATTTCTCGCCCAGAACGGCGAGCGTCCTAACCTCCCAATCACCGAAAGTTGCCAGCAACGCCGCTCGGCAGCTATGAATGAAGGATGCCAGCATGACAATTGAAACTCCACGCAATCCCGCTGCCAGTCAGGAAGTTCCCCGGCTCGAGGATAAGACTATTCAGCCTATCCCGGCGAACGAACGCCACGGAACGCCCCGGGACCTCTTCACCATCTGGTTCGGTTCCAACATCATGATCATGACCATGGTGACCGGCGGACTTGCCACCACGGTGTTCGGACTCGGCTTTGTGCCCGCCGTCATCGGAATCATAATTGGAAACCTCCTCGGTGCCATCTTCATGGCCCTGCATGCGGCCCAAGGCCCACAATTGGGCGTGGCACAGATGATTCAGACCCGCGGCCAGTTCGGTTCGTACGGAGCGCTGCTGATCGTAGTGCTCGTGGTGGTCATGTACCTCGGGTTTTTCGCCGCAAACCTTGTCTTTGGTGGCGAAGCGCTAGCCTCAGTCAGCCCGGGCATCAGTGTAGATGCGGGTATCATTGCCATTGGCGTCGTGAGCGTTGTCGCCACAATTTTTGGCTACCGGCTCATCCACGCCTATGCACGCTTCCTGAGCATCGTGTCCGGGTTGGCACTGCTTCTGGCCTTCGCCTGGATCCTTCTTGTCCACGGCTTGCCACCCACCTTCCTGGACCAGGGTAACTTCAGCTGGGCTGGCTTCATGGGTGCCGTCTCCGTTTCCGCCCTATGGCAGCTCGCCTACGCTCCCTACGTCTCGGACTATTCCCGCTACTTGCCTCAAGGCACCGGCTCGAAGCCGGCGTTCTGGGCATCCTACTCAGGCTGTGTTTTGGGAACGCTCTTCCCGATGATTCTGGGTGCGTTAGTGGGAACCMTTGCGGTCACCATGGGTGCCGACCCCGGCACCGTAGAAATCCCCGGCAGCCTGGGTTCCCTGATCCAGCCATGGACCATGGTATGTATGGGAATTTTTTGCCTCGGAGTAGCAGCGCAAAATGCAATTAATCTCTACTGTGGAGTCCTGTGCAGCCTCACTATTGGCCAGACGTTCAAGCCTAATTGGTTGCCGCGCGCCAAGACCCGAGCCGTTGCGGCAGTTCTCCTGTTCACCGTCGCTCTCCTAGTCTCAATTTTTGCACGAGACAATTTCATCCTCTTTTACACGAACTTCCTCTCCTTCCTGATGTACGTCCTGGTTCCTTGGACAGCCATCAATCTGGTGGACTACTACCTTCTCCGCCATGGCGACTACAGGGTTGAAGACTTCTTCAAGCGTGACGGCGGGGTGTACGGACGGTTCAACTGGGTTGCGATCTGTTCGTACCTGGCCGGCGCAGTAATCCAAGTTCCCTTCTCGGCAACAGCCATCTACACCGGGCCCGCTGCCGAAGCCATGGGCGGCGTCGACATATCCTGGATCGTCGGGCTGGTTGTGGTCTCACCCCTCTACTACGTGGCGGCACGTGCATTCCGGGCGAAGCGGGAACCCAGTCCCCTCCAAGCCCCCGAACTCATGAGCGACGTTATCTAACCCGAAGGAACTTGGCCTCCTGCCCGGGATCGCTAGATACCGGGCAGGAGGTCGCCTCTATCTCCTGCTTTATGCGTAGGACACAGGAACCGCACGGCTTATGGTGTCGGAGTGGAAAACCCCAACGGGACCGGGACGGGGTCTGACCGGCAGCGAGATTCCGCCGCCCTCTGGGGCGGCCGGTGCCCAAGTCCGCGATGGACGTCCAAGAACGTCGGAAAGACGAAAAAGCCCCTGAACCGGATCCGGATCTAACTCCGGATCTAAGTCCTCTGCATAGACCTACTCACCCCCAACAACCCACAACAGAGCTCCCAAAAGCTGCCTGCCATTCGGGCAGAATCAACTGATCCCACGATTCAACCTAAGCGCGCACACTTGACTTGATTCCCCGGGCGACTACAGCGGGAAGGTCCACTGGGGGATACGTGGTGGAGAGTAGTGAGAGTCCCAGGTGTGGAACGTCCAGGGGCGTTCTGTGCTGGTTTGGGGCTCCGGATTTGATGCGGTCGCCAATGAGGTACATCCCGGAGTTGCCGAGGATGACGCGGTTGTTGGCGTTGATGAGGGCGGCGTTCCCTGGGACGGCGAGCAGGTGGGGCATGATGAGGGGTTCCAGGTCCTTGATCCGGATGTCGCATCCCGCTACTCCCGTAAAGTTTCCGTGAACGAAAATCGGTGCGGTGAATGAGAGGATGTATTCCTCCACGCCGAGGTAGTCCAGATACGGGCCCGAGAGGGTCTGCTCCCCCGTGGAAGCGGCGGTCGTGAAGAAGGGCAGCTTCTCGTAGTCGTAATATCGTTGGCTTCCTGGCATCCGGTCAGCATCAAGCCTTTCCTTTTCGCCGGAGCTTTTGCGGTACCACCATTCAAAAGGTCGTCCGCCTTCCTCAACTGCTTCCGCGGCGACAAATGTCCCTGCACCGGTAGCAAAAGGGTTCTTCTCGAGGAACCTCCATGCGACTTTGTCCAGTCCTGCCAGTACAGACTTACCGGCCTTGGCCTTGGCGGCGAGATTTTTCTCGAGCATGGAGGAAACGTTGCTGGCGAGCTCGTTGGTCTCGTTGTAGACGCCGCTGAGCCAGCGAGTGAGGGCATCAGCAGCATGTACGACTTCATCGTCGGTTTTCATTGGTCATCCTGAATTGATTAGGCGTAACT
>NZ_JBFTPV010000044.1:0-7883 GCF_056398665.1 Pseudarthrobacter sp. 01T43
ACCTCGTTCTCACCGAGCTCGACCTCGGCATCAGCGGCGACCAGCCGGACCACCAGGACATCAGGCGCGCCGGAGCCGGCCTCCGGGGAGTTGGGACCGGCGACGACCGGCAGGACCCCGGTACCGGACTTGCCCGTGGACTCGGCGATAAGCTGCTCGGCCCAGTCTGCGAAGCCCACAATCCCGGAGCCGTCCTCCGCGATGACAATCTTGTTCCGCAGCGGGTTCGTGCCGCCCAGGGCCGTCCCGAGGGCCAGCCCGATGTTCTCCGGCGCATCCTCATTAAGGATCTCCGCTGCTTCCTCAGCCTCATCCAGGAACCCCTGGATATCAACACCGGCCAGGCCCGACGGGACCAGACCGAACGCGGTCAGGGCCGAATACCGGCCACCAACATTCGGGTCCGCGTTGAACACCGCACGGTAACCGGCCTCACGCGAGGCCTTATCCAGCGGCGAACCCGGATCGGTCACAATAATGATCCGGCTCTTCGCCTCAATACCGGCCCCGGTGAAGGCCTGCTCGAAAATCCGGCGCTGCGAATCAGTCTCCAACGTCGAACCGGACTTGGACGAAACCACAATCGCGGTCTCAGCCAGCCGGTCCGCGAGGGCAGCCCGAACCTGATCCGGGTCCGTGCTGTCCAGCACAGTCAGCCCGACACCAGCAGTACCGGCAATAACCTCCGGAGCCAGCGAGGACCCGCCCATCCCGCACAACACAATCCGGGACACGCCCTCGGCCTGCAACGCATCCCGGAGCTCCAGGATGCCCGGCACCAAGGCCTGCGAGACGGTAGCCGCCTCAACCCAGCCAAGGCGGACAGCAGACTCCGCCTCCGCCTCCGGACCCCACAACGTATGGTCCTTCGCGAAAATCCGGGTCGCAATACGGTCCGCCACCAAGGCGGGCAAATGCTCCTCAAGTGCCCGCTGCGCGGCACCGCTGGCGTCGTAGTCCGGGCCCGAGAGCTGCTGTGCCTGGATGGTCATGGTGTTTCTCCTAAGAATCTGGATGAGGCGCGCAGATCAGCGAGGAAGTCCGTGGCCGCATTGATGCCTTCTTTCTTCGAAGGTCAGTGCGGTTTTCGACTGACGGTTACGAGAGGATCTGCTCGCGGGTCTCCCCAAAAGGAACTTTGTTGCTGAGCGTGAGGGTGTACCGGCCAGGATGATGACGGGTGACAAGGATGCCGGACTGGCGGTGGGGAACCGCCGCCTGCTGGAGCGCAACCTCGGCACTGTTAAGTTGCTCGTAGAGTCGACCGGGCTCGGTGACAATGACTTCCAAGTGTTTAGTGGCGTTACTACGCATAATGAACAGTTTCCTTCCTACGGATTGGTGATCATCGCCCCCGCATCCGGTGAGGGGGTGATGGCGATTTTGAACGGAGTTTTATTTGCGCCCGCCTGCGAGGAGGGATGCAGCCGGGTCGCGTCTCAGCAGCCACATGGCCACGCAGCCAAAGAGCGGACCCAGGGCGAGCATCGAGAACCCGATTCCCCAGCCCAGATGATTGACAACAAAGCCCATGGATTGGATGGTGACAAGGGTTAGTGCGAAGCCCATGCAGATTTGGATGGTCAGCATTGTGCCCACTGACTCGGGCGGTGAGAGTTCAACGACGCACGCTGAGAATTGAGCAGAATCCGCAATGATCGAGATGCCCCAGATTACGGCCACGATGAGTATGAGCAGAGGATCCCCGCCAAAGAGCCAGCCAACGGTCAGTGCGCATGCTCCACTGATGGCCATGGAGTAGATGGTGACGGCCGTGCGGCCAAACCGATCGGCTAAACGCCCTCCGATCATTGCCCCCAGGGCGCCGGCGGCAATGACGATGAAGGTGGCTGCGGGTGCAAGCCCCGGTTGATCAACTCCCCGGGCGTCCAATGAAGCACGGAAGAACAGCCCGATCCAGGCCCACATTGCGTACAGTTCCCACATGTGGCCGAGATATCCCAGGTTGGCCAGACGGACTGGGCGTTGGAGCCAAGCAGCTTTCGCAACGTTCGGGTCGAACGCTTGCGCCCGCTTAAAGGCAGGTCCGAGCTGCACAAGTTTGACTAGGCCCGCTGCCGACAGTGCAGCAATTGATGAGACTGCATAAACGAGTTTCCAGTCCCAGGCTTCACCGATGGTGAAGAGATGGGGCAGGGCAGATCCTATGGTCAGTGCTCCGACCAGCAGGCCGACAAGTTTTCCCAGGTCGTTGGTAGCCCAACTGGCCACCATCCGCATACCCACGGGGTAGATTCCTGCCAGGGCTACACCCGTAAGGGCCCTGAGAATGAGTGCCTCGGTTCCTACTGGCGACACCACAAGCAGGGCTGCAGTCGTCACTGCTGCCGCTGCCGCCGACGCTGCAAAGAGGTTCCTGGGGTCAAATCTGTCTGCCACATTGAGGCAAGCACTCAGCAGCGCGCCCACAACGAACCCCACCTGCAGCACGCTGGTCATCAGCGCCATTTGTGTCTCAGAAATGGATTCGAGGGTCGCGATGCTCGGCAATGCGGCAGTCGACGCGAACCAGACGGCCAAGGTCAGGACCTGACAAAGCAGGATGAGGCGAATTGATCTGGTACGTCCTCGTACCATGGGCAAGGTTGCTTGTTGGAGTGCCATTCGTATCCTTCAGTCATTCGACGGGGAGTTGCGCCTGGTTTCACATCGGGTGTGGATGCGGGTCTTCGTTGTCCCGCGCCGCGTATTGCTGTGTATTAAGCGGCCAATGCCGGAACGCTGCCGGCCGCGTTGGGTACCGGCCTGGAAGCGGCGGCTTCAAGTACAGGTCCGAGCCAATCGGCGCCACCGTCGAACCGTCCGATCCTCGGTTTCTTGACCCACCTGTGCACCGAGTACTCGGGCCCGAGGGCCAACCGGCGTTGGTTGGTTTCGACCACGTAGACCGCGTGCAAGGTGCTTTGCGAGCCGTGGGAGACCTCGATGGTCGGGCCAGGCTGAATCGTGAGGATGTCACGAACGGCTAGGCCGGTTTCGCCATGGAGCAGTTGGATGCACTGCAGGAATCCCTCATCCGAAGCTGAACCACTGCCCGCCTGAGCCACGGAGAGAAGTTGCCAGGGGGTACTCGCCGTTGAACCGTGCTCGGATTTCTTGAAGAGACCCACCCGGCCCCTCCACGTCAGCAGGATGTCCAGCTGCGTGGCACTCGTCATCGAGTCGCCGGCCCGTGCGTTCATAACATTCACGACTTGAGGAAGCGTGTTGATCATGGTTGTACTGCCTCTCATTCGTCTCGCTTGTGAGCGCTAAATGCTGTCCCAGCGGCCCAAAGAAGAACGGTGAAGAACCAGGGGCATGTGCAAACTGTGTGCCTTGAAATCTTCAATTTTCAGCAGAATGAGAATATGGTCGCCTGCGTCGACCTCTTGGTAAATGGAGCAAGTAAGCCACAGGGGAGACCCGGAAATATAAAGGTCATCCCGGTCCCCGGAAAAGGTCTCTACTCCGTTGAAACGCTTTGACTTATCGCGCGATGCGAGCTGACGGCAGATCGGGTTATGGTCTTCGCCCATGACCGACACGCCAATGAGGGGCGCATCCTTGATGCCCGGCCAAGTGGATGAAGATTTCTGGACGGAGAAGAGAACCAGCGGCGGTTCATAGGAGATTCCGACAGAAAAAGACGAAGCGATGAGAACTTGCCGCTCGCCGTCGACCGTCGCCGACAGGGCTACGACACCTGCCGGAAAATGGGTGAGGGCCTCTTGGAGGAGGAGACTATCGTCGGCAATTTGTGTAGTCATGATTTTTCCTTTCAATGGATTGGTGCGGACGGTCCCGCCCAATTAGTCGCTACAACAATTCCCTTTCAGTGTGGATTGCGTCACAGTCCTGGTGCATCCGTGGTCATCACGGATTTCTCCACGGGAAGGGCTACTGAGTGCTCCAAATGCGTACAAAATCCCATTCAGCGGGAACGTGTCATTTCCCAATTTGAGCTGTTTTAGGACGCACAAGCAGCAGACCCCCGGTCCGCCTCCGGGAGGGGGCTTGAATTCCGGGGGCCTGCTGCGCGGTGAAGTCTCGTCGTCGGTTGAGACTGGACTGTTTAGCGGACGAGGGGCCTCCCGAGGGGCAGTCCACGTCCACCGGTCTGGCTCCACATCACGTCGACGTAGAAATAGACGGCCACGGCGACGAAAGCGAAAGTAAACCAACCGCCAAGGTTGATCATGCTCGCGTTGCTTTGTACGGTGCCGATGAGGAGCAGGACGAGAGCGATGTCGACGAATACGAGCATGAGGGCGTTACCCCAGGGGAGACGCAGCGTCACCAGAGTGAGCATGACGAAAATGAGCAGCCAACACGTCAGCCAGAGTGTTTGAGCATTGACGACCTGATCAGCGGGAATGCCAAGCCATCCATTGACAAGTCCGAGTGACAGCGTTCCATAGGTGGCAAAGAATCCGAAGAACAGCACGAAGATTCCAGCTGATACGTTCTGGCCGAGCGCAGAGGCCCAGACAGCTGCCAGCAGCAGTCCTATGGCGGACGCGGCGATGACTGTGGGTAAGGCAGCGCCACCTGCGCCTGCGGGTACAAACCCGGTGTTGACCAGGCCCAGGCCGAATGCTCCGGCGATGGCCATGGGGAGTCCGACTATGCCCGGTGCCCCCGCCAGCGGGCCGCTAAGCGGAGCTGGCGGGGCGATGGGTGCTGTAGAGGTGAGGGACGGGTTGTCGATAACGGAAGTGTTGGACATGGCAGGAGAACTCCAATGCTTGGGAAAGGGGCGCGAGGTTCAACGAATGGGGTTTGTGAAGCGCAGGCGGTGTCCGGGCGGCGACTGGTCCTGGACAAGCGCCACCATGAATCAGCTGGTTAGTTGATGGCGGCGCGGAGCTGCTTGGCTGCCAGTGCCGGGTCGGCTGCACCGTAGATGSCGCCRCCGRCRACGGCWACRTCRGCGCCKGCCTTCTGGACRKCTGCGATGGTGGCGAGCTTCACGCCGCCTGCCACGGAGAACGGAACGCGGGCTTCTGCACCGGCGCGGAGCAGACCGTTCAGGTCGAAGCCGGGCTTGGCCTGCTCGTCCAGGCCGGCATGCATCTCAACGAACTYYGCACCCAGGGCRCGGACTTCCYTGGCRCGGGTGACCTTGTCTGCGATGCCGATGAGGTCAACGACAACGCCCTTGTTGTGGGCCTTGGCWGCCTTGACGGCACCGGCGATGGTGGAGTCGTCAGCGGCACCGAGCACGGTGACCAGGTCAGCGCCGGCCTTGAAAGCAATGTCGGCTTCGAGTTCGCCGGCGTCCATGGTCTTCATGTCAGCGAAGACGATCTTGTCCGGGTGGGCGTTCTTGATCGCGGTGACCGCGGAGAGGCCGGCAGCCTTGATCAGGGGAGTGCCGAGTTCGATGATGTCGACAAACTCGGCGACTTGACCGGCCAGTTCGAGTGCGGCTTCGGTGGTCAGGACGTCCATGGCAACTTGGAGCTTCACGATGGTTCTTCTTTCTGTCGGGATCTGTTCTGGGTATGCAAACTGCTGGCGGATAGCCGCAGGCGGGCTGCTGGATATCAAGCTGAAGGTCCAGTCAGTAAGGGTTTGGGTGGCCATCAGCTCATGACCAGCCGGGCGGATCCGTCATCTTCAGGGTCGAGATTTACTACGCCCCACCCAGTGTGGGATGTGTCACAGGAGGGTGCATCCGTGGTCATCACGGATTTCACTACGGAACCCAGTACGGATTGACCTCCGGGCGTGCCGGCGCAATTCTGTTGGGACACCCTGCAGCAGGACCGGCAAGACCAACTCGCACTAGAAAGGTCAGTCATGACCACGATCCAGGCCCGCACCCGCCCCGTCGTGGGGCAAACCGCCCAACTATCACGCAGGGTCGAGGACAGCGACATCAGATTGTTCACCGACATCAGCGGTGACCGAAATCCCCTTCACTATGATCCTCAGGCGGCAAAGGCCTCACGGTTTGGGGGAATTGTGGTTCAGGGCGGGGTCACCAGCGCCATCCTGAACGCCGTCGTGGCGGAGGAGCTACCTGGCCCGGGCACCGTTTTCCTGAATGTTAATTGGGACTTCAAGGCGCCTGTCCGTCCGGGCGACCTCATTACCGGCCATGTTGAAGTTCTGGAAGCGCGGGAGGACAAGCCGATCACCAAGCTCCGGACTTGGGTTGTCCGTGGAGATGGGACGGTTGTCCTGGAAGGTACGGCCGTCTGCTACACGATGGACCTTTGCGGGGACGGCGAGTAGTCGTGTCAGCAGCGCCTGCGTTCGTGCCCTCGCAGCCATGCACTTCTCAAGAAAGTCGCGATCTAGAGGCAGAGTTCCATAAACACGCTGTTCGGGTCCAGGACGTAGTCGGCAAAGGGAAGGCACACGCTGAATCCGTTGCGGACATACAGGCGCCGGGCGGGAGCGAAATAGTCCTCGGTTCCCGTCTCAAGATAGATGCGCTCGAAGTTTCGCGTCCGGGCTACGTCGAGGATGTGCCGGAGCATAAGCGTCGCCACCCCTCGCCCCCGCGCAACCGCTGCGGTACGCATGGACTTGATCTCGCCATGCTTCACCGGGCTGTCCGGGAAATCGAGGTCCTTGAGTGCGCCGCAGCCAAGGAGTTCCCCTTCCTCGCGGGCCGTCCAAAACGTGATCCACGGTGCGGACAGCGCAGAATGGTCCAGCGCGTGCACACTCTCGGCAGGCGACGTGGCGAACATGTCTTCCAGGTGCTCGCTCAGTAGTTTATGGACATCCGCTCGTGCGGGGTCATCCTTGGCAATGTGAATCATCGCCTCCAATTTACCGGCGCCCCTCCCGCCCCAGGGACCTGCACTATATTCGGACAAGGAAGGGCCGGATTGCATTGCAGGATAAAGGAAAGCGGAGCTCTGAATGGCGGGAATGCCACCAGCCACGGTGGAAGTCAGTGACGCCGTCGTGCGGTTGCTCCTCCGGGACCAGCGGCCCGACCTCCGCGATCTTCCCCTAGTGCGGGCGGCGAATGGCTGGGACAACGCGACCTTCCGGCTGGGCGACGACCTGGCCGTCCGGCTGCCGCGCAGGGCGGAGGCCGTGCCGCTGATCCTGCATGAGCAGCGCTACCTCCCCGACATAGCCCGCCGCTCACCAGTTGCGGTTCCTGTCCCCCTCCACGCCGGCCGGCCGGCGCCGGACTTTCTGTGGCCGTGGAGCATCGTGCAGTGGGTCCCCGGGACTGCCGCGGCCGACGTCGACCCTGCTGACCGTGGGCCGGCCGCTGAGGGCCTGGCCGACTTCCTCCTCTCCCTCCACGTGCCCGCCGCAGCGGGAGTTCCGGTGAATCCTGTCCGCGGCGTGCCGCTGACGGACCGCGACTCTGCAGTGGTGGAACGGCTTGGGGACCGCGAACGCTACCCGCAGGCAGCAGCACTGAGTGCAATATGGGAGCGGGCCCTTGCTGCCAAGGCCTGGGATGGTCCGCCGATGATGCTCCACGGGGACCTTCACCCGGGCAATATCCTGCTGGCGGGGGACCCGGCCGTCGATCTTGCGGTGGGGTGGCTGATGTTCGACGCCGGCGCCCGCCACCGGTTTCTGGGCGCCTTTGGGGGCACAGTGGGTGGCGGCACCTGGACGAGGGCCCGGGGCTGGGCTCTCGTCCTGTCCACTGCGATGCTGAGCAACTCCGACGACAATCCGCGGATGTTCGCCGTCGGCGGGTTCGGGATCAGGCAGATCCTGAAAGGCTGACTTTGGGCTGCGCGCCTAAGCCTCGATCCACCGACGCGCTCGTTGAGGATCCGGGGATTTGATTTGGCCGGACGGGCTGGGGTTCGTGGCATGCCGGATTAGCCGGCCCCGCTGCCGGGGGTGTTCCACTGGGGTTCCTTGGTTGTGCGGTCGGGGAGGTGGGT
>NZ_JBFTPV010000045.1:0-7512 GCF_056398665.1 Pseudarthrobacter sp. 01T43
GTCCTGCTGCTCAGCGGAAGCTACCACCTCCTGCAGGCCACCAAACCACACCAGCTCACCGACCGGGTCAACAACACCCTCCACGCCCTCATGAACCTCCTGATGGCCGCCATGCTCTGGAACCTCGCACCCTCCACCATGCTCGCCCAGATCGCCGTCCTCACCGGCGCAGCCCTCTGGTTCATCATCCAGGCCGTCGCCCGGCCCGAATTCAAAATACTTTGCGCAGGCAGCCAAGGCCGGATCAAATGCCTCTACCACAGCCTGAGCATGGCCGGCGCAGCATTGATGATCACCATGATGACAAGCCACATCACCACCAGTCCCGGAGCCGGCCCCGCAGACGCCATGCCACTACCCAACGGTCACCACGCAATGCCCCATACAGCCCCAGCCATAGCCACCGCACCCCTCGATCACTTACCCAGCCTCGCCGCCCCGCTGACAATCACCTACGCGACCGCGGCACTGGTCTTCATCGCCCTCCTGCTGCGCAGCCGGAAACCGGCAACCACACCCCCCAGCAAAACAACCCCAAAACACTCACCCCGAAAACAACACACCCTCGAAGCCCTCGGCGCCGCCACCATGGCCCTCATGTTCGCCACCATGGCATAGAAGCTGATCCCCATGAACGCTGCGGTCAACTCCTTTAGCAGTACGATCCCCTGGCTGGATGGCCAGGAGCTTGGACGCTGCCAACTGAAACCGTCCACAAGCGGGAAGGTAGCGGCCATGGATACGGGACCCATCAGGGTGGCGCTGAACGATGCCGGTGTACACCTCATCGAAAAGACTTGCGACTCAAGCCTCGAACCCGCGGAGTGCTTCTTCTGCACCGGACCTGAGACGGATTGAGTTCGCAGCACAGCCCGGGGCCTTCCGTTTTGCACTGCGGGAGGCCCCGGCACCAACTAATGGGGAGGTTAATCTTGAGACTGACCGCCGACCCGGCCACCCGCCGTCGGGAGCTGCAAGCCAGGCCAGAGGATCTGTCATGTCGTGGTTAATCCTCGTTCTTTCCGGGTCGCTGGAGGCCGTCTGGGCCGCCGCCCTGCACCGGACCTCCCAGGTCACGGGCCGGCGACGCATCATGCCCGCGCTCCTCTTCCTGGCCTCCGTCCTCGCCAGCATGGCCGGCCTCGCCCTCGCCATGCAGACCATCCCCACCGGGACCGCCTACGCCGTCTGGGTCGGCGTGGGCGTCGTGCTGACCTCCGCCTACGCGATCCTCACCAAGGCAGAACGCCCGACGACGGCCCGCCTGCTGCTCCTGACCGGCATCGCCGCGTGCGTGGTCGGCCTCAAGGTGGTGGCGTGATGAACCCGCGTTCCCTTGCGTGGCTGCTGCTCCTGGCCTCCGCCGTCCTCGAAGCCGTCTGGGCCACCGCCCTGGGCGTATCCGACGGCTTCACCCACCTGCTGCCCACCCTGGTTTTCGCCGCCACGTCCACCCTGAGCATGATCGGCCTGGGCCTCGCCATCCGGCATATTCCGCTCGGCACCGCCTACGCCGTCTGGGTAGGAATCGGCGCTGCCCTCACGGTCGGCTGGGCCATGGCCACCGGCGTCGAACCCTTCAGCCTGTTGAAGGTACTCTTCATCGCCGGGATCGTGGGCTGCGCCGCAGGACTCAAGTCCCTGCCCACCGATGCCAAGGCCGGCGCCGGCCGTTCCGGCACCAAGGTGCCCGCCTGAGGCCCGTGCTGGTTCAGACGCCAGCTTTGAGCAGAAGTGCGTCAATCATCATGAAGAACTGGGCGCGATGATCGGCGGCCCTCGGGTCGGTCATGTATTGAATGGCCGCTCCGTCGTAAATCATCAAGAAGATCCTGACCAGCGTAGAGAAGTCCATGAGGCACTGTTCGCCGGCGTTTTGGGCAGCGGACGAGAATATGTTTCCGAGCTCAACTTCATAAGCGGGATAAATTCTCCCGGCGAGCGGGCTGACGGCGGCGTTGCGTGTTGCCCACAGAATGAGTTCAATCTCAGAAAGTATGCTTTCGGGCTCTTCCTCAAGGGCGCGCCAGTAGCCTTCGGCTACTAGCTCCACCGCCTTGCGAAGGCCTAAATGGACCGGGACGTCGCTTGAGAAGCGGCTCAAGTTCTTAAACCAAGCCTCGGCGGCCGCCTCCATGAGCTCTTCTTTATTGCTGAAGCAATAGTGTGCCGTAGCCAGGGGAGCGTTAGCCTCCTTGGCGATGGCTCGAATAGTCACGGACTGAACGCCCTCACGACGCATAAGTTCAACTGTCGCTGAAATCAGCTGTTCTTTTCGATCTTCAGCGGATACCCGCATAGCTCACTCTCCAGTCTCCCGATTTCGGCCCGGCAGGGACACTTCCATAAGCCTATTGCCTGGGCGTTCGAAAGAGGTTCAAGCTTTTCCTCTGGAACGGTTGACTTGAACATTCGTCCATGTAAAAGTATTGAGACCGTAGTGACCTGCATCACGCTGGTGCGATGTCACTTAGATTCATCAAAGCATGTCGTAATGCAGACTCCCCCACTGAAGAAACGGTGAAAGACAATGGTCACAACCACCCCTCAGCCCCCGACAGTGACGACGGGGGAACCGATAGATTTCTGGCCGGCGCAGTCCATGGGCCCCATGAAAGACCAATGGCAGGGCTTGCGCTGCAGGTTCATAAACTCGAGTCCTGTGGGCCCATGGGACGACTTCATCCTTTCGGAATGGGAACTGGAGGCCTGCGCCTGGGAAGACTTCCACCCCCACACCGAGACGAACTACGTGTTGGAAGGTGAACTCCATATCGAGAGCGGAGGCAAGACCGTCATCCTGAAGCCGGGCGATTCGGCACGTGTAAATCCTGGACGAACCGGCCGTTATTGGGCACCCGTCTACGCGCGAATGGTCACCATTTACGGCCCAAACCCCGAAGGTTTGGAGTCGCACTCCTTCCGATATTACGAAGTTTGAACCACCCATACGAAAGGCACAACAATGACGCAAAAGACAGCCTCCATCTCCGCCCACCTCATCCGCGATGCGGGGAACGTAACGGAGCTGGAAGATTGGGGCCCCTGTCCGGAAGCGACCGGCCAGCAAATGGACACGCGCGGAAGCTACCTGTGGAAGGACGAAAACGGTGCCGAATCCGGCATCTGGGAATGCACCGAAGGTCCCTCTCGCTGGGTACTCGAGACAAACGAATTTGTGCACGTTCTTTCCGGCTCAATGACCATCACGCCGGACGGCGGCGAGCCCCAGTTCGTTGGTCCTGGCGACACGATCTTCATCCCCAGGGGCTGGAGCGGTAACTGGGAGCTTCACGAGACGCTGCGTAAGCTCTACGTGATCTTCTGATAACCGCAGGATCCGCCAGGAGAACGGGCCGCACACCCGCCAGCCAGGGTTCCTTCCTGTACAGCTTCCACCAATCAGTGCCCAGCGGCCGAGACGGCCGCTGGGCACTGATTGGTTTAAGGGCTTGTATATCTCAGCGCACTTGAGGGGCGCGGTGGTCGCACGGGCTGACTACGTTCTGCAGTCGCGGTGATCAGATCTATGACGGAGGCCTCAGCGACCCTGGATCCACGAAGGCAATGGTGCCAAGAAGGGTGATGTTATAACTGAGCTTCAAGATCCACGCATCGTTGTCACGAACCCCCACATCCACTGTGAGGCCTGTGAAAATGTTGTTGACTGGTTGCGCAGTAAACGGCGTAAACCCCACAAGGAAGTGGCGTGGACGCCACCTGTCGATGGCGTATCCGGCGTTTATCGACTCATGTTCGTCGAAAATTGCACTCAGACCAGCGAACGGAGCCCATTGTTGGAGCGAAAATACGGTTGTATAGTCGTGCTGGTTTGACGACGGCCTGGGAATTGAATATTGGTTGATCGCCCAGTTCAGGGGCCCTTCCTGCAGCCCAAAGCCAAGGGATATGCTGTCGGCGGGAAGGAAATCGACGGTTTCGTTCAACCAAGCCGAATTGCTGTTTCCTTCCAAGTTTGCCTCCACCACGCCGGACAGCACCAACAACCATTTCTGGTCAAGAATTTTTCGCGGCGGTGTTTCTCCTGCCGCCAGAGCGGCTGGGGTAATCAACCAGTTTTGACCCGAGAATTTATCGAGAACAATTTCGGCCATCAGGATTCTCCTTAGGTTCCGGCAATGGATGCCGGCCCTGCATTGGATCATTTGTGAAAGCTACCCTTCAAGAGGGACTGATCCGATGGTATTGGGCACCCGTTACTGGAGCGTTACGGCCAGGTCCCGGCAGGACGTCACGAACGGGCGAACCTGACGTGGACATAGAAACGGACATGGTGGGCGACGTCGTCGCCCACCATGTCCGTTTCTGTAATTGTTGTCGCCCCGGTGGTGAGGGCGGCTGTCCTGCCGCCGTCTCCGCAGGTTCTACATCCGCAGGCTCCGCCTATGCGAGGCTACCCGTTGCCGGTGGCGCCGGCGGGGTGAGGAGGGTGGGGTGGTCGTACTGGTTCGAGTAGGCGAGGAAGCCCAGGTGGTCCTCGTACCGGAGCAGCACGTCCTCCATGATCTGCTGCTGTGTCACGCCCATCAGGTCATAGCCCTCCGAACCAGTCTGCGCAAAGACCTCCACCCGGTAGTAGACATCGGTTTCACGGTTCTTATGCCGGCCAAACTTCGGTACTGACGCCTCTACGGCCTGGACCTGATAGTGGAAGTCGCGGTGGTCCGGGATGGTGACCACAAGAACAAGGCTGGGGACACCCGTGTGTTCGTTCGGGAGGGTGTGCAGGGTTGCCTCATGGCCTTGCTTCGTGAACTCCTCGAGGGCTTCGGCCAGCGCCGGTTGCGCTGTGGCTTCAATAAACGCCGCCGCCTCGTTCTTGGACGGGTAAGAGCGTACCCGTGCCAGCCGCTGGCCCCAGGTGCGGTCCCCCGCATGACCGCCGTGCACCGCCAGCGACTGCCGCCGCAGCACGCGGCCCTCACGTTCGGCCCGCTCCATCCGCAGCGCTTTGGTGAACGAGGCCATCACCAGCCAGGCGATGATCGTCACCGGCAGACCGAAGATCAGCGTGGCGTACTCCATGGTGGTCACGCCGCCGGCCACCAGCATCGCGATGGTCAGCAGGGCGGTAACCAAGGCCCAGAAGATCCGCAGCCACTTGGCGCCATCCTGGGTCGCGCTAGTGATGTTGGAGGAGAAGTTGGACATCATCATGGCGCCGGAGTTGGCGCTGGTGAGGTAAAACAGCATGCCGGACAACGTGCCCAGGCCGATCAGGAGGGGCGCTCCGGGGAACATCCCAAGCAGCGCGTACCAACCCTCTTGCGGGTTGGTGATGGCGAGTTGCGCGAACGCCTCGTTCCCGTTGAGAACCTCGTGCAGGGCACTGTTACCGAAGATGCTCACCACCAGGAAGTCGCACAGCACCGGGAAGGTAATGGCGGCAATGACAAATTCACGCAGCGTACGTCCACGTGAGATGCGGGCAAGGAATAGCCCCACGAAGGGACCCCAGGCCAGCCAGAATGCCCAGAAAAACAGGGTCCAGCCACCCATCCACTCCGAGCCGCCTTCCTGGTACGCGAAGGTCTGCAGGGTACGTTCGGGCAGGGTGAAGACAAAGCGGCCGATGTTTTCCACCAGGGAGTTGAGCAGGAAGGACGTGTGGCCGGTAACCAGCATGTACAAGAGCAGGGCCGCGGCGCTCCAGATGTTCAGCTCCGCGACCCAGCGGATCGCTTTGTCAACACCGGAAGTGCACGCCGCGATGGTTAGCACGACGGCGACAATCACCAGCGCGATCTGCAGGGCCAAGCCCTCTTCCAGACCGAACATGATGGAGAAGCCGACGTTCAGTAGTACCACGCCGATCCCCATGGCCGTCGCCACACCAAAAATAGTGCCCACTAGGGTGACGACGTCGATCGCGTCGCCGAGGCCGCCCCGGACTCGTTTGCCCAACAGCGGATACAGGGCCGCCCGGATGGACAGCGGCATGCCCCACCGGTAGGCGAAATACCCCATGGCCATGCCCAGGAGCGCATACATTGCCCAGCCCGCCA
Source organism: Pseudarthrobacter sp. 01T43 (assembly GCF_056398665.1). Classification (NCBI taxonomy): domain Bacteria; kingdom Bacillati; phylum Actinomycetota; class Actinomycetes; order Micrococcales; family Micrococcaceae; genus Pseudarthrobacter; species Pseudarthrobacter sp. 01T43. Next base: position 6,027 of record NZ_JBFTPV010000045.1, read on the forward strand.
CGCCGTAGTGGAACATGGTCCACACCACGGCTTCGTGGGCAGCCTCGGCCGTCTGGCCTGCGCCCTCCGGCGGATTCATGTACTGCGTAATGGGTTCTGTCACGGAGTAGAACAGCATGTCGATTCCCACGCCGGCGGCGAACAGATAGGCCACCCAGGTGAAAAGCTTGTACTGCGGACGGGAGTGATCCGGGCCCATCCGGACCGAGCCCACCTTGGACAGCGCCACCCACAGCACAAACCCGATGACGACAGTGACAGTGAGCACGTAGAACCAGCCGAGGTTCTCCGCGATCCAACTCACCACCGTCTTCATGGTGGACTGAGCGCCGGCAGGCACCAGCATCGCCCAGAGAGAGAAAGCAATAATGATGACTGACGCGATGATGAAGACCCGCCAGTTGACCTTGGGCGCGCGCTCCTTGGCGGGTTCGGCGGACGCAGTGTCAGGTTTTTTTTCGATGATCGTACTCAAGTCCAAACTCCAATTCTTGGTCTCTGCTGCGTGAACGCAGCACATCGTGATGGTGTTCTCGGCCTTTTGCTGGTCGATCAGGTGGAAATCCCGATGCAGAGGTTGCCGCTCGAAATACTGACAGGGAGTAGCCGCCCGCAGAGGTGCCTTCAGGGCACAGGACAGGGACGTTTCTCCTACATTTTCGAGGGTCTCCAGCAACGAAGTCCGGCCGGAGCTTCCTATCTGATGTCGCTGCGAGCAGTTCATCGCGAACGCTTCACGGGCGTCGGGCCCGGCAGCCAAAGGCTTCTGAAATGCGGCAGGCCCTTCGGCCAGCCAAGATCGCGGGGCCTGTCGGAGGACTATGTCCCCGTAGGCAGCCGGGCCGCGGACGCAAAGGTGAGTATCGAGTTTCTGAGTCGTGAGCTTTTCCGTCAGAACCTTTTGGAAGTCGCCACGATCATTTCATTCGCTCAGGACCGGTACCGCCTTCGACCCGCAGGACGCAGTTGGTGTATTTAGAGGGCGTGCGGGCCTCAACGGGCGAGTGAAAAAGTATTCGCACCGTTCCCTTGGGACCACGAGGTGGCTGCCAGGGTCAGGGAGGCTGCGGACCACTGACCGGTCCGCGGCCTCCCGCGCAGGCGCTGCGCGCCTGTGGCCTTACGGGTTGAAGGTGCGGTCGCCGGCGAAGAACCCCAGGCCGTACTCAGGGGTCTCGAACTTCACGGTGGTGCCCTTGGGGAAGAACAGCACATCGCGTTCCTTCGCGTGAGTTACTTCGCCCGTCGTCTGGTCGGTCAGGATGAATTCACCCTTGATGACGACCTTCATTTCGTCGTAGGTGTACGTGTACACCAGGGGCTCGGAAGCCTTCAGCTCGAAGAACCCGGCGCACATGACCGAACCCTCGGGGTTGTGGAGTGAATCGCCGATCGCAGCGACCGTACCCGGCTCGTCCATAGACGGCAGCCCGATAAAGCCGTTTTCCACTTTGTGGATGGAGCCGGCCTTGCTCAGTGTTCCTAC
>NZ_JBFTPV010000046.1:0-5025 GCF_056398665.1 Pseudarthrobacter sp. 01T43
AACCCTCGGGGTTGTGGAGTGAATCGCCGATCGCAGCGACCGTACCCGGCTCGTCCATAGACGGCAGCCCGATAAAGCCGTTTTCCACTTTGTGGATGGAGCCGGCCTTGCTCAGTGTTCCTACCAGAGTGGTTTCCATGATGTCTCCTATGACTGATGGTGGATAAAGGATGGGGCTTCGGGAGGGATCGTCTCTCGGAATAACCGGCCGAGCTCTGCTCTGAGCTCTCGTGGTGTGATACGAATCACGCTCTCGTCCCAACTGCAAAGCTACGGGACGTAATTCATCTAGTCCAGTCTTTTTTAGAAAATTAAGCCAAGGATTTAAGGTTTATTTTCCCTTGGTGTAGTTGACGGGCCGCGGAACCCTTCGGAACGGACTCACGGCGGTACCGGGCCCTCGTAGGGGCCCGGTACCGCCGTGAAAAAGCGTTGGCCACTGGACAGCCGCGGTGGGCTCGGCGCCTCCCCACTGCGCTGCAGGGGGGAGGCGCGGTGAATCAGGACCATGACAGGCAGGGAACTTTTGGCCCGGGAGGGGCCAAGGGCGGGTTGCGTTACCTGAGATCCAGAATCTTTTCCGGTTCTCCGGCGTCGTGATCTGAAGGACGGGGAGGGATTGCCGCATTCTTCGTGCGCGTAGTTTCGTGCTGTGAATACAGCCAGATGGGTATGTAAAGCGCCAGCACGATGAACCCGACCCAGGTCGGGGTCCAGCCGATTTCCAGGCTGTTCAGGTAGACCACGCCGATCAGGCACAGCGGCAGGTTGAACAGACCGAAGGTCATGGCGACGTTTTGCCAGCCCTTGGGGGCCTTGAATGGCCTCTCCAGATTGGCGAAGGCCGGGTGCTTTTTGGCTCTGACGTAGGCGAACAGGCTGATGCCGTTGGCGCAGGTGTAGCCAATTGCGGAGGCCGCGACAATTGCTGCGGGGTTTCCCATAAATATCAGCACCAGGTTAAAGGCTCCGATGATCAGCATGGCAACAAAGGGGGTGCCGTGGCGATTCGTTTTGCCGAGCGATTTGGGAAGGTTGCCTTCCATCGCCATGGAGTGCATGGCGCGGGAGGAGCCCAGGTAAGCGGTTTGAATGATCAGGATCATGGCGGCGATCAGCATGATGATGGTGACGATGGAGCCGGCTTCGCCAAAGACGGCTTGGGCGACCGGGATCAGTGGCGACACGGGCTCGGCCAGTACGCCGTCAACACCAAGCACGCCTATCACCGCAGCCTGTACCAGCACAAACGAGAAAAAGCAGACGATGCCGCAGGCAAGCAGTGCCTTGGGTACATCTTTGGACGGGTTTTTGTATTCAGGCCCGTAGATGGCTGCCGTTTCCCACGCGCAGGCACTCCACTGCGCAATCGCAAAGATGCCAAACAGAATCAGGATATGGTGCATGTCCCAGGCCCAGTCAGCCGGCAACCAACTGCCGGTGATATTGGCCATCTCGACGTGTCCGGTAGCAAAGGGCGCCACGGTCAGGACAACCAGCGGTATCAAAGAAACAGCAGCAAGGATGTAACCCAGGATGGCGCCATCCTTGAGGCCGAACCAGTTCACCGCGAAAAGTCCGGTGAAAATCACCAGCCCTGTCATCAAGGCCAACTGATTCTCGGTAAACATTTCGCCCAGTACCGGAAAGAGACCATGCAGGTAGCCGCCCACCAGGATGGCGAAGATCGCCAATACCGGGGTCCAGGCAAACCAGTAGCTCCAGGCGCTGAACCCGCCGATCAGCTTGCCCTTGTCGTACTTGCCCTTGTAGTTCTCGGTGCGAAATACATGTTGCGCAAAACCTGGCAGACCCGAGGCTTTGGGAAAGGTGGTAGCCATTTCGGCATACGCCGTGCTCTGCATGAAACCCTGCAGGACCGATAGTCCCCAGATAAGAATTGCGGCAGCCGATAAATACAGCGGAAGGTAACCCAAAGAGGGCAGGACCAGCAAGGGAACACCCAGGGCAATGGCCAAACCCTGCTTCCAGTCGATCGAACGTTCCAGGTGATCGGCTCCGTCTATACGATCTTCACTCATAAAAATCTCCCTTAAACTACTTAAAGTCGTCTCTGACTTTGTTAGTTATGCAACTTCGATTTTGGATATCTAAGTCGCGGTGAAAAACCAAACTGGCCAGCCCGGCAGGTGGTACTGCAGTGCCGATGCGCGGCACGAGCTTTCAGCTGGCGTGGATGTCCGACGGCGGGGCGGTGAGTGCACGGTACGGGCTTGGGCGTGGTGCATGAGTACAGCCATGCGTGCGAGGCCGAGGCCGGGAAGTGCGCCTGGGCCGCTCGCGAAGACATCATGAGCATCGAACCTGCGCGACTCGGACGAGGGGTGTGCCAGAGCCAGGGAAGTTCTCCCTCCGGTTTCGAAAGGCCGTGACCGTCTCGCTGCATTCGATGTGAAACAGGTCACTTCCAGAGGTTACAGTGTAAAAGCTCTACTGCGATAGCTTTTATTGATGCCAATTTTGCTCTGCCACGTCGCGCGGGGAGGCGGCTAGATCGTGTAGATCAGGGAGAGCCCAAGGTGAGGAACATCCAGAGCCACCCGATGCTGGTTGGGGTAGTCGGACTTAATCCGCTCACCCACAAGGTATAAACCGGAGTTGCCGAGAATGACGCGGTTGCTGGCGTTGATGACGGCGGCATCGCCGGGGATGGCGCGCAGGGTCGGCATGATGAGGGGTTCCAGGTCCTTGATCCGGATGTCGCAGGCAGTTACCCCGGCGAATCGCCCTTGGACGGCGAGGGGAGCCGCAAAGGTCAGGATGTATTCCTCGAAGCCGAGAAAGTCCACATAGGGCCCCCACAGGCTCTGCTCACCTGTGGAAGCGGCGGTGGAGAAGAACGGCAGCTTCTCGTAGTCGTAATAGCGGCTGCTGCCGGGAGTCATGTCCAGGTCGAGCTTGCCGATGGTGCCGTTTTCCTTGCGTGCCCACCAGTCCAGCGCCGGCACTCCCTGCTCGATGGTTTCCACGGCGAAGAAGGTACCGGCTCCGGCTGCAAAGGTGTTTCGTGTCAGGAACTCGCGAGGATATTCGTCCAATCCAACCAGTGCAGCCGTTCCGACCTTGGATTTGCCGGCGAGGTTTCGTTCAAGGCGGCCAGCGACATCGCTGGCGAGCTTGCCGACCTCTGCGCAGACGCCGCTTGTCCACGAGGAAAGGGCGATGGCAGCATGTGTGACTTCGGTGGTGGGCTTCATTGACCATCCTGGGTTGATTGGGCGTAGCCGAGGGTGAGCTTCTTGTCGATCAGGTGGAAAATGTTTCGCCTGATGTGCTCAAGGACAAGTTTCTGGGCCTTCTCGGGCTGATCCTGGGCGATTGCCCGGACCAATTCCAAGTGTTCTGCGGTTGCCTGTTCGGGGTCAAATGTGACTGTGAGGGGGGTCCAGAGCTGTTGAACGGTTTCTTCCTGAAGCCGGATTTCCGCGTTGGCAAGCCTCGGTGATTGCGCGGCTATTGCCAACTCGATGTGGAAGCGGCTGTCAGCAGGTGCACGCACCTCCGGGGTATCGGCCAGAATCAGTGCTCGTGCAAGTTCCTGAAGACGCTCGAAATCGTGTGCCTCGGCGCGCTCACACGCCAGCCGGACGGTGGTGGCTGCTATGGCTGAATGTTCGTCTCCGATGTCACGTATTTCCGAAATTGACGTCGAGAGGAACCAATCCCTGATGGCGTCGGTCTGCGTACGAGGCTGGTTGACGACGAAGGTTCCGCCGCTCCGGCCTCTGCGGGTCTCGACGACTCCCCGCTCGCGCAGTTCCCCCAAAGCCTCGCGAAGAGTGGCGCCGCCAACCCCAAACATTTCAGAGAGTGCCGCTTCCGGCGGCAAGCGCTCACCTACTTTAAGTAGTCCAAGGCTGATGGCCTTGGTAATTCTGTCCACGATCGCATCGGCCCTCTCGATTTCCGGCAAGGACCGATATATCTGGGACTGGAATGAGGACGGCGAGGCCAAAAGTCTGCGCTCCGGAGGATGGGCTAACGGTCGGTCAAGAAACAAGCAGTCCGGACAGTACCTCAAGGACTTAACTCGTTCCCCAGAGTCTATGCAATAAATCCTTCAAAACTGCGGCTTTCAGAGCACTTCTCAACGACCCCCGGCGGAGCACCAATCCTAAAGTGTAGGTAGAACCGTCAGAAAACAGTGTTACCCCTGCCCTTTCGCTTCGGGAGTATGGATACCAACCACAAAGCATCGTTCGGCCTACACAGGCCGACGACCGAATGGAAGGGACAAATCGTGACTCCGACAGCAAATGCAACGCTCACCGGGTACAGCACCACCGGTGACATTGTCCGGAATCTCTCTCTTGTACAGGACGAGATCGCGGACACAGCGGCCAAGATCGACGAGCAGCAGATCGCCGACGTGGCCCGCCACCTTAGCCACCCTGGCAGGGTGTTCGTCGCCGGAGCCGGCCGAAGCGGCCTGGTCCTGCGGATGGCCGCCATGAGGCTGATGCACCTGGGCCTGAACGTCCACATCGCCGGTGACACCACGACGCCCGCAATCGCCTCCGGCGACCTGCTCCTGGTGGCCTCGGGATCGGGAACGACCTCCGGCGTAGTCAAGTCAGCGGAAACAGCGGCGAAGGCCGGAGCGCGGATTGCCGCGTTCACCACCAACCCGAGTTCACCGCTCGCCGGGCTCGCTGACGCGGTGGTGATCATTCCTGCCGCGCAGAAGACCGACCACGGCTCCAGCGTTTCGCGCCAGTACTCCGGGTCGCTCTTTGAGCAGGTACTTTTCCTCGCCACTGAAGCCCTGTTCCAGTCCCTGTGGGACAACACCGATGTACCGGCCGAAGAGCTTTGGCTCAGGCACGCCAACCTCGAATAATCGAACCCTCAATTTTCCACACCCACCTGTAGTTCTCAACAGAAAGAAAACACCATCATGAAGCTTCAAGTTGCTATCGACCTCCTGACCACCGAAGCCGCCCTTGAACTCGCCGGCCAGGTCGCCGAATTCGTTGACATCATCGAGCTCGGTACCCCGCTGAT
>NZ_JBFTPV010000047.1:0-4658 GCF_056398665.1 Pseudarthrobacter sp. 01T43
ACACGCCAATGAGCTAAACCCACACCCCAACATGGCCAACGCCGCCGAATACCCGGTGGGCAGATCTGGTGGCCATGAGTGGGCAGTATTCATGGCCACCAGCGGGCATTTTTGCTGGCCGCCTATGGGCACAAACTATTGGCCATTGACAGCCCCCTGTGTCGATTGCAAGGCCGGCAGCAGGTCGGCCATTGCAACCGACTCACCTTTGACTCACCTCAATCAGTAATAAACAACAACTATTCATCAGTCATCGTTGGTCGCAGAAACCTCTAGATTCCGGGCAAACAGCACATTCCCCCCTGCCACCAGGCACCTAGACCTAAAGCGGGGGTCGTCGGTTCGACTCCGACAGGAGGCTCCATGTTGTGGCTTTGACGTGCGGTTTTATTCCTGAGTTCGCCGCGGACAGGCCCTGATTCGGCGGCAGATTTGGAAGCTTTTCGCCAGTTCTAATCCGACGTCGGGCTTCATAAACGGCCCTGACCTGCAGTCTTACTCTAGATGTCTCTTACGCTGTGTCGCGATTGGCGGAGGAAGTAAGGGGCGGGATCTTCGGTTCGAATGCTCCATCCGGCAAATTGGGCGCTGACCTGCAAGGGACTCCCGGTGGCTGCCAAGGAGTGGCCGGTTTCCCTCGGCACTCACCTTTTACTCACCCTAATCGGCACCGCCGGAAAGGTTATCAGCACCTTAAGGCCGACCTGAACTACTTCGGGATCCGGTCGGACGGCAGCATGTGGCCGCAACGCGAAGTAGCTTCTGCGAAAAGATGCCTGAGCCAGTCGGTTGGCCGAAGCGGTCCTATATCAGGGGGCTGTCTGCACGGAATGTCAGAAGCCGTCTGCACCCGGCCGGTCGCCGGCACCAAGCCCCGCAGACGACCGAAGATCAATGGCTTTGTCACAAGTGAGTCAACGAACCGATGATGCAAACACTCAAGGATGGGTACTCTACTGAACGGACCCCATGCCACCTCTTTCGAGGAGGGAGAGAAGGCCGGCGTCCCAGGCTATGCGGGCGGCTTTTGATCGTGGGTGCAGTTTTGCGGTTACATAGTCGTACTGAAACAGCGCCATCCCGATGTTAGGGCTCTCTGCGAACTCAACGGCTGCCGATGTGTAGCCCGATAATGAGAAGAAAACGGGGATCTTCCCCCACCCAGTTGCGACTCCGGAAAGAGCCCTTACTGCAACCGGGGTTACATGAACCTGATGGTGTTTTACATCTGCGACAAAGTGATCTGCAATCACATCCATTCCGCCATCGCGAGTTGCCTGGGATACGCGGCATCCAGCCGCACCTTAGTAACTCAACCATTGAGCCGCCAGACGCTCAGCTTGCTGAAAAGTGCAGACGGTCATAGGCGCCGGAGGATTATCTAGGCCCTCCCAAACGCCCTTGAACAATCCGTTGTAGCTGGTCCTTCGGCCGAGGAGCCGTTTGTGTACTTTCATCTTGGTCGAGCCGCCATGCGGAGGCCACGGCCGCATCGCGAAACTCCCGTGCGGTCTGGTCCCGTGCCTCGGCATGCGGATCTGGCAAGGGATCACGGTGCTGTTCGCGGGCGAAGCGGTGGTCCAACGATGGCTGGGAAACGACTGGGGCCAGAACTTTCTTGGATTTCTAGCCTCGGCAGGACGTCGTGCCGGCGGGAGTATCATGCGAGGGACGGCGCCAAAGGAGACTGCCGTCCCAGATTCCGATCCGAAGAATGGTGGTGGGCGTGGTGTCTTGGACTCATGTATCAGATGTTGCGCAGCTCAATGAGGCGCTGGCCTCGGGCGTCAATGAAATTGAAATTTCAGGCACCTTGAAGGGGATGCCCTCGGTGACCATGCCTCCCGGGGTGGCGCTGCGCGGCGGCGAGCTCGTCTTTGGAGCCAAGGGCCTGCGGCTGACCCAGGATAATTCGGTCGAGAACGTCACCGTGCGCACTCCGTTGCATGAGCTTGCCATCTACAACGACCCCACGGTGGAGGATTTGGGCACACTCCGGCTGAAGAACGTCACCAGCTTCGGGCAGGTCTACCTCACGGCGGAAGGCAGTATCCGGGCCGGCCGCATCGAGGCCGACGGCGTCCACGTCGCCGCGGCCGACACTCGCGGCCGCGCGGACCGGCCCACAGGGTTCGGGGTCGAGGCGATGCAGGGGGCATTCACCCTCTGGAACCGGCAGCCTGATAGAGGCGTGGTCCTCATCGCGCGTCTTGAAAACATCTCCGCGGGCAGCTCCGGGGTCCCGGTGCGAGGCGGCGGAGTTTTTGTCGGCGGCCACGGTGACCGGGCGGGCAAGGCCGACGGCGGCACGGTCGCCGTCGAGCTGCTGTCCACCGGGGACGTCTTCTCCGACGGCGGCATCGCCCCGGGCACCCCGGACCTCATCAGCGGCGGCGTCTTCATCATCAGCGGTACCCATGCCATGGACGTGGTGAACCTGGGTACCACGACCACCTTCGGCCAGAACGACATGGTACTGGACAACTGGGGCGTCGTTGAGACCTGGACAGCCAAGGCCAAAGTCACCTCGCACGGTCCCAGCGGGATCGGGTTCGTCAACTTCGGCGACATCGGCGTGCTCAGGGTTGAGGCACCCATCGAGACCACCGGACTTGGAGCCCGCGGATTCAACGTCTACGACGGCTCCCTGAACGAGGCCATCTTCGACTCGATCACCACGCGCGGCGACGGGTCCGTGGGGGTGCAGGTCAGCCGTGACCTGCCCAAACTGACCATCAAGGGCAGTCTATCCACCTCCGGCGGGACCGGTGAAAGCCTGGTCAAGGGCGTCCTGATGCCGCTCTCGGCCATCGCACTGAGTGTGAAACCCACCGGGAACATCGGCTCTGTGGATATCGGGGAGAACATCTCCACTGACGGGGATGGCTTGTCCACCGTGGACTTGGAGGGACCGGTCGGATCGCTGGCCGTGGGCGGGAAGATCATCGCCAACGGCGCGGGCGCCTCATCCGTGCGGATCGCCGGCATCACGGGACCCAACCTGGACGGCCTGACACTGGAGGCACCGAACGGCCAACCCATGGCCACCGGATAAACTCCGAAATAAACGGCGGCGGACCAGAACCGACACGAAGGGTTCAGGGCAGCGACGCCCTTTATAAGCCCTTTGGGTTGCTGAAATCGCCGGTCACCAGCTTCAGGGCAGTTCCGGGATGCCGGCGGACTTGTCTGTGCCGGTCGGCGTGGGTTCCGGGCCAGGGGGAGGATGTACTCCGGAGGGGCGTGTTCTGGCCGCTGCGATGAGGACTCTGGAATCGTCCGGGGTGGAGGACTGTCCTCGGACGGCGGCCAACCGCCGGCCCGAAGGGGAAGGGTGTCCTGCCAGGCAACCATGATGCGTTTTCCCTTGCCATCGGCTATTTCGAGGTTACGGGCAGGGAGTTGTCCCTGGCGTAGGTGCGGGTTAGGGTCACAGCGGTGATGACGATGAGTGCCAGCATGACCATGCCGAACATCATCACGGCCGGCACCAGGGCCAAGGGGCTAGGCCCAGATGTATTCCTCGGTGATGGCGCCGTCCTTCCACTTGGCCACGGTGACCATGCGGCCGCCGCCTTCGAATTCGCCGATGACGCAGGTCCACTCCCCGGATCCGAAAGCGATCGGATGCGAGGTGATTTGGGGCGGTGTGCCGCCGGCGGACTCGACGTAGGCTTTCATCGCATCGATATGTTCGCTGACGCCATGGGTGGTTTCCTGCCCCTTCCAGTCAACCAGGACGTCGTCAGTGTGGTGGTGGGCAAAGACGCCGTTCCAGTCGGCTTTGTTCCAGCCGTCGAAGTCCAGATCGTCCATTCCTTTGAGATTGCGGTTAACCTGCTCGTCCTGCATGGCTTCCTCCTCTAAGCGCGCCAGCGCCGGTGTCTGATATCGCCGTCGAGCTCAACCATTGGCCCGACTCGATCAGCGTAGAGCAGCCGCTCAACGGCGTACAGGGCGCAATTCCCGGCGGGGATCTCGGAGGACGAATCTGATGGGGCGGGGCCTCCCTTGGCCAGCAGGGCAGCCAAGAGGTGCCGGCCCGAGTTAGGTCCTATGTGGGCACGCATTTTGCTTGCCACCCATACTTGGAATTTGGCCTTTAGCCCAAGGTTTCGTTTGGTTTTCTAGAGCGGCGGTAACGGCGCTGTGGTGGGGCCACTTTTGTGTCGGTCGGTGGCTTGGCAGAGCCTGCCGGTTACTCGCCGGCGGCGATGGCTTCTGCTTCGAATGCTGTGCTTTCGTGGACGGGGTGGTCGGCCGGGGTGAGGATGCGGCGGAAGATCGCGAGCAGGAGGGCGCCGACGACGGCGGTCGCGGCCGCGAAGAGGAACGGCACCCCCGCCCCGAGGGCTGCAAGTCCGGTGCCCACGGGGGCGCCGATCGCGCCGCCGAAAAAGCGGATTCCGGAGTAGGCGGACGATGCGACGGGGCGGGGCAGGTCACTGGCCTCCATGACTGCTTCGGTAAGTACTGTGTTGGCTGCGCCGATTTCGAAGCCGAGCAGTACCACGCACACCACGAGCCAGGGCGTGTTCCCGGTCAGCTGCGAGGCCGCGACGTGGGTGGCGGCGAAGACGATGAGGATGCCTGCGAGGACGCGGGTGGGGGAGAACCGGTGGGTCAGGCGGGGTGCGATGACAACGCTGGTCAGGGCC
>NZ_JBFTPV010000048.1:0-4094 GCF_056398665.1 Pseudarthrobacter sp. 01T43
CTGCGGGACCTGCACGAGGCCGGCTGTGACCTGATCACCATCACCCAGTACCTGCGCCCGTCCGAGCGGCACCTGCCGGTGGACCGCTGGGTCAAGCCGCAGGAGTTCGTGGACCTGCAGGAGGAGGCGAACGAGCTCGGGTTCCTCGGCGTGATGAGTGGCCCGCTGGTCCGGTCCTCCTACCGTGCCGGCCGGCTCTGGGCCACCGCGATGCGGAAGAAGGGCTGGGAGATCCCGGCCGAGCTCGCCCACATCGAATCCTCCGGCAGCACCCGCCAGGAAGCCAGCTCACTGCTCGCAGCACGATCCTGAGCAGCAAAGTTGTTGTGCCCTGAGGGCCGGCACCGGGCAACCTCCGGCGTCCGGCCCTCAGCCATAAATCACGTAGAATTGAGGCACTATGGCGAAATCCCCTGATTCCAGTAACACTTCACCGGCGGCCGACGGCGCCCCGAAGCGTGGCCTCTTCTCGCGCAAGCCAAAAGAAGCGAAGGTCAAAAAGCCCAGCCGGCTCAAGCAGATCGGCGAAGTCTTTAACATGACCCGCCGCCACGACCCCATGGTTCCGTGGCTGATGCTGCTGGTCTTCCTGGGCGTTGTGGCCATCAGCTTCCTGGTGGGATTCTGGCTGGAGAACTGGATCACGGGTCTGCTGATCGGCATTCCCCTAGGCCTCCTTGGTGCCACCCTGATCCTGTCCAGGCGGGCCGAGCGCGCGGCGTTCGCGCAGATCGAGAACCAGCCCGGCGCTTCAGGCGCTGCACTGGGCACCCTCAAACGGGGTTGGGTCACCGAGGACCAGCCCGTTGCCGTCAACCCCCGCACCCAGGATGCCGTGTTCCGCGCCATCGGCCGTCCCGGCGTCGTCCTGGTCAGCGAAGGCCCCACCGTCCGCGTCAAGCCGCTGCTCGATGCGGAGCGCAAGCGCCTGGCGCGCATCCTCCCGAACGTCACGGTCCACGTGATCGAAAGCGGCCGCGGCGAGGGCCAGGTTCCCATCAGCCAGGTGGCCAGGAAGATGGGCAAACTGAAGAACGAACTGACAAAGCTCGAGGTGAACGCAGTGTCCAAGCGCATCTCGTCTTTGGGTAACCGCCTCCCCATCCCCAAGGGGATCGACCCCTACAAGGCGCGTCCCAACCGCGGACGCTAAGAACCTGGAGACCGCCCCGGTTCCGGCTCAGGCCGGGCACCGGGGCGGTCTTTTTTGCGGCGCCAACCGTCGCGCCAACGCATCCTGAGATCGGAGAAGCCCATGAAAATGCCGCTGAAAACTGTTGTTATCCGTACCTTCCGGATCCTGGCGGTGGCCGAGGCGTTCAGCTGGGCGGCCCTGCTGACCGGCATGTACTTCAAGTGGATCGCCCAGACTAGTGAGCTGGGCGTGGAGATCGCCGGACCCATTCACGGCGCACTGTTCGTCGGCTACGGGGTAGCTGCCCTGGCGTTGTGGCGGCTCCAGCGCTGGCCGTTCGCGGTGGCGCTGTTTGCGGGTGTTTCGGCGGTCTTCCCGTTCGCGACCATCGCCTTCGAGCGCTGGGCCGGGAAGCGCGGTCACCTCACCAGCAGCGCAGCACGCACTTCAGAAGTCAAGGAAACCGCTGGCGTCTAGGACAGACCTGCGCGGGAGTATCTAGCGCCGCACCAGGACTGTGTTCATGGCTTTGTCGTGCAGGCCACGGTGGTCCGGGTCGAAGATTACAGCGGGGATAACGAGGCACAGAAGGACCGCGCGGACCACCCCGGCCAGCAGGCCTGCCGGCGCCCCGCCCAGCCGGACCACATGGATACCCACGATGCGGTGCCCGATGCTGTAGCCGAGGGTTCCAACCAGGATCATCTGTTCGGCGGCAAAGATAGCCAGGGTGGCCCACGAGTCACCGCCGAAAGCAAAATTGCTGATCAGGATGGCCAGTCCCCAGTCCAGCATGATGGCAACAATGCGCCGTCCCGCGCGGGCGATGGACCCGGGTCCGGATTCGGGCAGCCCCAGCCGCTCCCCAGGATATTTGGAGATGCCGGAAGTATCCGGTCCGGTGAGCCAGGAACCAATGTCGTTGCGATCTACCACCGTCCAATCCTACCGACTCGTCACCGTTCGCAGCGTGGAAACCGCTGGACCACGGTGAGGTCAGCCGCTAGCGTTGCGTGGGCAGGGCGTTCTGTAACCTGCCCGAAACAATGCGGACACTGTCGGGAAATGACATGTCCATAAGGTTGGTAGCAGTTTCAAGCAATAGCCCGAGCAGGGAAACGCTGTTTCCCTGCCCTTCGGATTGCGCTGGACCAGACGGCTTGCAGCCAGATATTTACATATGCGATAGGAGCATAGATGTTCAAGAACGCGGACGAAGTCCTCAAGTTCATCAAGGACGAGGAAGTTAAATTCGTCGATATCCGCTTCACCGACCTCCCCGGCGTCCAGCAGCACTTCAACGTGCCGGCCAAGAGCGTTGACGCTGATTTCTTCGTCAACGGCCAGCTCTTCGACGGGTCCTCCATTCGCGGCTTCCAGGGCATCGCCGAATCCGACATGCAGCTGATCCCGGACGTCACCACCGCATTCCTGGACACCTTCCGCATGGAAAAGACCCTTGCGCTGAACTTCTCCATCGTGAACCCGCGCACCGGTGATCCGTACCACCGCGACCCCCGCGGCGTGGCAGAAAAGGCTGAGGCCTACCTCGCCTCCACCGGCATTGCCGACACGGCGTTCTTCGCTCCCGAGGCCGAATTCTTCGTCTTCGACAACGTCCAGTACCAGTCCTCCCCCGAGGGCAGCTTCTACAAGATCGACTCCGAAGAAGCTCACTGGAACTCCGGCCGCGAAGAAGAAGGTGGAAACCTCGGCTACAAGACCCCCGTCAAGGGTGGCTACTTCCCGGTTTCCCCCACCGACAAGCAGGCCGACCTCCGCGATGCCATGTGCATCGCCCTGGACGAGGCAGGCCTTGAGGTCGAGCGCAGCCACCACGAGGTAGGTTCCGCCGGCCAGGCTGAAATCAACTACAAGTTCACCACCCTGACCCACGCGGCTGATGACCTGCAGAAGTTCAAGTACGTCATCAAGAACACGGCCGATGCCTGGGGCAAGTCCGTGACTTTCATGCCGAAGCCGGTCTTCGGTGACAACGGCTCGGGCATGCACTGCCACCAGTCGCTGTGGACCAATGGCGAACCGCTGTTCTACGACGAAAAGGGCTACGCCGGCCTGTCCGACACTGCACGCTGGTACATCGGCGGCCTGCTGCAGCACTCCTCCGCAGTGCTGGCCTTCACCAACCCGACGGTCAACTCGTACCGCCGCCTGGTCAAGGGCTTCGAAGCCCCGGTCAACATGGTTTACTCGCAGGGCAACCGCTCCGCCGGCATCCGCATCCCGATCACGGGTTCCAACCCGAAGGCCAAGCGCATTGAGTTCCGCGCTCCGGACCCGTCCTCCAACCCCTACCTGGCCTTTGCTGCCCAGCTGATGGCCGGTATTGACGGTATCCGCAACCGCATCGAACCGCCCGCTCCGATCGACAAGGACCTCTACGAGCTCCCCGCCGAGGAAGCCAAGGACATCCCCAAGGCTCCGGGGTCGCTGGAAGAAGCACTTGAGGCTCTCCGGGAGGACAACGAGTTCCTGCAGGCCGGTGGCGTGTTCACCCAGGACCTGATCGATACCTGGATCGAGTACAAATACGAGTACGAGATCCGCCCGCTGTCCCTGCGCCCGAACCCCTACGAGTTCGAGCTCTACTACGGCGTCTAGCAATATCCCGCGGCAAAAGCGGCGGTAGCCACAGAAAGTCCGCAAGAATCGAGTTACAGCGAAGGCCGGTCCCATGCAACAGCACGGGGCCGGCCTTCGTCGTGGACGGATCTACTCAGACGAAATATTCAATCCGCAGGTCAGCGTCCCGCTGGCATTCCCGCAACGAGCGCCCGGGCAATTAGGTACCTGTTGCCTCAAAGCAATACCTCCGGCAGAGATACTTCGTTGCCTCATTTGAATATCCCCGGATGGGTGTCTTCGTTGCCTCGTTGGAGGCCTCCGGCGGGCCGCTTCGTTGCCTCATTGAAAAAGCTCCGGGTGGTTCAGGCGTTCC
>NZ_JBFTPV010000049.1:0-3607 GCF_056398665.1 Pseudarthrobacter sp. 01T43
CCGCGAATATCAGTCTGACACTGCCAGTCGAAACAAGACTCGCCAGCACGACCACCACACCCGGACGGCACCCAAACCAGCGGACCCCCCACCACAACAGCTGGGAGCCGCTCACCTCTGCCCCTTGACAAACGTTCCTACATATCAGTTGGGGGGCCGGGTTCCCAACGCCCACGCGCACGACGGCGGTCCGGCACCCAAGTGCCGAACCGCCGTCGTGCGTTTCTGCTTATGTCGTAGGGGCCGCTGATGCCGTCGCGGCGCTAGGAGCGGAGGCCTGCGGAAACGTTCTTGGGCCGCTGCATTTCGCCGTGCTTGGCCCCGAGGATGATCACGGCGGCGGCGAAGGCGGGAATGGCCCACTGCAGCATCTTGAGCTGCTGCTGTGCCGACTTCAGCTCATCGGAGGCCGAGGCCCTGGGCTCGGTGGCGCCCTCGCTGCCCTGGTCCGCGAGCTGGTCCACCTTCTTGCCTAGGATGCCTGCGTACAGGGTCACGGCGGCACCGGCCACTGTCACTGCCGTCTTGACCACCGTGTCCCTGGCAACGCCATCCTGCTTGGCGATGCGCCCCTTGTTCTCCCAGGCGATAGCGAGGTCGGCAACCAGGTGCGATGCGAACGCGGCCGTCTGGAGCGGCGCCCACTTCATCCAGCCCGCACTCGAGAGCCGGGTACGTTCGGACGGGTCCTTGGCCTCCGCAGCCGCCCCGTTCAACCCGACTGCACCCATGAGTGATCCGCCGAACCACGCCGCGGCCGTCAGGTCGTGGACGGAGCGGGCAACAAGATTTCCTGCCATGATGTGTCTTCCTCACGTTGGACTGGTTCTGAAATGCCGCTGGTGCGGTCTTTGCTGATCCCCTGAGGGTCAGGCTCACGCTATGGTAAGCACACTTAGTAATGTTACGGAACCCCGTCTTCAGCAGCGGGTACGCGTAACATCGTGGCCATGGAAACAGGCACTTTGTTCGGCTGGGCATTCGGCGACCCATCACGTGAAGACGACGGTGGATACATGTCTGGCCTTGAGAAGGAAGCACTCAGAAACGCGACCGAGACTGCAAAGGCCAAAGGTGTCACCGTGGTGGAGGGCTCCGAAGTCTTCACCTCATTGAGCGCAAATGACAGCCTCGTGGAGCTGGATCACGCTCCGGGCAAGCTGGTAGTCCGGTGCACCGTACATGTTGAAGGCCCGGGTGCCGGCAAACTCCACGCAGAGGGGCCCATGAACGGCTAAGCCATGGCAGACGGGGACTCGAGCATCAGCGAGGCGGCAGACGCCGTCGAGGAAGCGTCCGACACGAAGGCGCTCGACATTGTGGCGCGCTCGGGATTTGCCGTGATGGCCCTGCTCCACATCATTGTTGGGGCCATCGCAATCGAGCTGGCCTTCGGGCAGCCTGGCGAGGCGGAGGCCACCGGTGCCATTAAGCAGTTGGCCGCCAACCCGTGGGGACCCGCCATCCTGTGGGCCTGCGTGGTCGCCTGCACTGGCTTGGCGCTTTGGCAGCTGAGTGAAGCCACGGTCCGCACCCGCCACCTGCCCCGCAAGGAGCGGCTCGCAAAGCTGGTCTCCTCCGGCTTTTTGGCCGTGGCCTACGCAAGCGTGGGGCTCAGCTTCGCCGGGTTCGCCGTCGGCTTGCGCGGAGATTCCGGCGACACCACACGCGATTTCAGCACCGCCCTCCTGGACACGCCGTTCGGGCTGCCTGTGCTGGTGGCACTCGGCCTGACCATCATGGGGGTGGGCGTCTACTTCGTGGTGAAGGGACTGCGGCGCGGGTTCAAGGAAGAGCTCTTTCACTTTGACGGGACCCTCCGCGGCCGGCTCATCGATTCCCTGGGCGTCACCGGACACGTGGCCAAAGGCGTCGCACTAAACCTCACCGGACTGCTCTTCGTCATCGCGGCCTGGAAGCACAGCCCCGAAGAGTCCACCGGGCTCGACGGGAGCCTGAAGGCGCTCCGGGACCATCCGTTTGGCC
Source organism: Pseudarthrobacter sp. 01T43 (assembly GCF_056398665.1). Taxonomy (NCBI): domain Bacteria; kingdom Bacillati; phylum Actinomycetota; class Actinomycetes; order Micrococcales; family Micrococcaceae; genus Pseudarthrobacter; species Pseudarthrobacter sp. 01T43. The sequence goes on from NZ_JBFTPV010000049.1 coordinate 1,987, forward strand.
CGTACCTGCTCGTCGCAATCGGGGCCGGTTTCATCTGCTACGGCGTATTCGCGCTGGTCCGTGCCCGGTTCGGGCGGATGTAACCGAGCCGCACCACCGAAAGGAAGGAATGCCATGTCAACCGTTTCCCGCGTGTTTAGCTCCCCGGCCGAGGACGTCTGGAGGGTGATCGCCGACGGGTGGCTCTACTCCGGCTGGGTGGTGGGCGCCTCGAGAATCCGCGCCGTTGACGCCCACTGGCCCGGGACCGGCGCCAGGCTGCACCACTCCGTCGGCGCATGGCCGCTCGTGATTGACGACAGCAGCCAAGTCTCCGCCGTCGAACCCGGCCGCTCGCTGGAACTGGTGGCACGCGGGTGGCCGATCGGCGAAGCAAAGGTGCTGATCACCGTGGAGGACCTGGGCACCCAAAGCCGGGTCACCATCGCCGAAGACGCCATCCGCGGACCCGGCAAACTGATGCCCAAGGCGGTGCGTGACGCGCTGATCGGCGCGCGGAACACGGAGACGCTCAAGCGGCTGGAACTGATGGCCGCAGGCGGGGCAGGGCGTTAAATAGGAGCCTGAGGCCACCACCCGAGAGGTTCGCCGTCGGAGTCTGGCACCGGCTCGGCCTGCCCCGGTTAGGGGTTCGTAGACCTCCCATGCTAAGCGATTAGGTGTTTACAGTGCCTCGGCACGGCCTTATGGTGCTCCTCTAACGAGGTTGAAGACAACCTTGTAGAAGGGAAGATGAGCATCATGAGAAAGAGCAAGATTGCCGTCATGGCCCTGGCCGCCGCGAGCCTGGTCTTGGCCTTGCTGACCGGCGGCCCAACGGTGGCGGCCCAAGCCGCCGACAAACCACTGATCGGCCTGACTTTCGACGACGGGCCCTCGCCCCAGCGCACCGCATTCGTCCTCGATGTCCTCAAGCAGAAGGGCGTCAAGGCGACGTTCTTCCTCCAGGGTTCCCACGCGCAGCAGTATCCCGACCTCGTCCGCCGGATCAAGGCGGAGGGGCACGTGATCGGCAACCACTCGTGGGACCATGCCAACTTCCCCGACCTCAGCCAGACACGGCAGAAGCAGGAAATTGACCGCACCAACGCCGCGATCCAGACAATCACCGGCACGGCGCCCAAGCTGGTGCGTTTCCCGTTCGGGAACAGCACGTCCTACTCCCTGAAGTACATCAAGAGCATCGGCATGAGCGGCGGGATTCAATGGCACTGGCATATCGGCCAACCCGGCGACTTTGAGTGCCCCGGTGCGGCCGGCGTCCAGAAGTATGTAACGGACGAGGCCGCGCCTGGCGCGATCATTCTGCTCCACGACGGTAACGACGTCCTGGCCTGCCCCGCGTCGCAGTGGAACTACCTTGCCAGCACCATCGACGCACTGCGGGCAAAGGGCTATGACTTCGGTGTAGTGGCGCCCTCCGCGACGGCCAGCGCGCTCAACGAGGGCTCCTTCGGAGTCGTGGTACCGGCCAGCTGATATGAGTTGAGTTAGTCCTTCCCAAACACCTCCGGAGATGTCAGGACGGGATGTATCAGATTCCCTTGGGGGCCCGGGCGGAATGATCCGCGGGCCCTCCCGATACCTTCGGAGGTGTTTGTTATGTCTGTTCAGGCCTCTG
>NZ_JBFTPV010000050.1:0-3299 GCF_056398665.1 Pseudarthrobacter sp. 01T43
GTAGGAACACTGAGCAAGGCCGGCTCCATCCACAAAGTGGAAAACGGCTTTATCGGGCTGCCGTCTATGGACGAGCCGGGTACGGTCGCTGCGATCGGCGATTCACTCCACAACCCCGAGGGTTCGGTCATGTGCGCCGGGTTCTTCGAACTGAAGGCGTCTGAGCCCCTGGTGTACACCTACACCTACGACGAAATGAAGGTCGTCATCAAGGGTGAATTCATCCTGACCGACCAGACGACGGGCGAAGTAACGCACGCGAAGGAACGCGATGTGCTGTTCTTCCCCAAGGGCACCACCGTGAAGTTCGAGACCCCTGAGTACGGCCTGGGGTTCTTCGCCGGCGACCGCACCTTCAACCCGTAAGGACTGACCATGCGTTCCGCGTCCACGCCGCCAGCAGCCGGCAACGGCCTGGAACCTGGTTTCCGCGGTGTCATCTGTGTATCTTTCGGATCCACAGGTGACACCGCAGTTCCAGTCACCGATGGCCAGCCCCGCTACGATCTCCATTTCGAAGCAGCAACCGCCGACACCCTCTCCGAACTCAAGTCCGTATTCAGCGGTTCCCGTGTAGGCGTCCGTCTTGTACTCGCCGGCCCCCCGACAGATATCCGTGCAGCCGCCGCAGTCGCCGCGGACTGCGGACTGCTGGGCGAGGAGGTAACACTCCTGGCCCAGGAAGCCGGACCCCGGTTTGTCTATTGCCCGCATTGCCTGACCACCACCATGGACGGGGCAGCCGGCACCGAGGTGACGTGTCAAGGATGCGCCACCACCTTGACCGTCACTGATCACTTTTCCCGACGAAGAGGCGCATACCTGGGCTACTCAGCCCATGCCGAGGAGGCAGCATGACCGCCATAGCGCTCCAGCCCCGTGTCCACCCGGCGGTGGAGGGAGGCCTTCATCTGGAGGTGACAAACGTCAGCCGCCAGACGGAGTCGATTGTCAGCATTACGTTGGCGGCCCCGGAAGGTGGAAGGTTGCCCTCCTATGTCCCGGGGAGCCACCTGGTGGTCCAATACGGGAGCGGCGTCAATGCCTACTCCCTCACCGGTTCAGGCAACGCGCCATCCGAATACAGCATCTCTGTTCTCAGGGTCGAAGAAGGGGCCGGCGGTTCCGTAGCCATGCACCGGCTCTCCGTCGGTGACCGCGTTAACGTTTCGCGCCCCCGGAGTGCGTTTGCTCCCGCATCAACAGCGACGCATCATCTGCTTGTTGCTGCAGGAATCGGGATCACGCCTATTCTTTCGCACGCCAGGGCCGCGGTGGAACGGGGCAACACAGCATCGATGATTTACGTGCACCGGCCAGACGCGGGAGCCCATGTGGCGGAAGCGCGCGAACTGCTGGGGCCGGGTTTGACCGCTTTGGTCGAGTGCACTGACCGGGGCAGTTTCCAAAACGTCATGGCGGAAGCGCTGATAACGCAGCCCCTCGGAACCCACCTCTACGTGTGCGGTCCGGTTGTCTTCATGGATGCGGTCCTGGAAGAGGCCCGCAGCCTTGGCTGGTCATCGGCCCGGCTCCATTCAGAAGCCTTTGGCGCAGCCGAACTGGACGCCGGCGAACCCTTTACGGTGCATCTGGCACGCAGCGGCGTTTCTTTGGACGTCCCGGCCGGCGTTTCGCTGCTGGAGACACTCGAAACAGCGGGGAAAACCATCCCTAATATGTGTCGCAAAGGCATCTGCGGCGAATGCGTCCTGCCGGTACTTCGCGGCGAACCGCAGCACCGGGATCTGTATCTATCCGACCAGGAAAAAGCCGAGAACACCACAATGATGTGCTGTGTTTCGCGCAGCAACGACCCAGAATTGGAGTTGGACCTTTGAGCAGCACGATCATCGAAACCGATCCGGACGCAGCCCTTCTCCCCGAACGGATCAGGCGCTTTCCCTTTCCTTTTGCCTCCGACACCTACCGGTACAGCGCGAACGTCGAACCGGCCACCAAGACCGCACCGACCGAAGCGGGCTCCTGGGGAGCAAATTTGGTGGACATCGACGAACACTATCTGGACGAACTCGCCGAGCGCGCCACGGTGTTGAGCCGCGACCCTTCCCGAGTGAATGTTCTCCCCCACATGCGACCCGCTGTGTGGGACGCCCTCACTACCTTGCTGTCCTCCATGGCGGAAGACTACCCGGACACGATGTCTTTCCACCGGGAAGGAAACACCTGCCGTTGGCGTAACGGCCTGCAGGATCTTGAGGTGGAGTTCACTGTCGGCGACGACAGCTCACTGCCTGAGGGCCCAATGCGGTTCCTTGGCAGCCAGATCCAGGACGACATCATTCTCCTTGACGTCCGTGAAGATACCCTGTGGCTCGATGCCGGGCTGGTGACCTTCGCCGCCGACTGGTCATTCGGTTTCGATGTCGGCATGAACTTCCTCGAAATCCACCATCCCGTCCCGCGGGTGAAGGAAGAACGCATCATCAGCCGGGCTGAGCAGTTCCTGCTGCGCCTGCAGCCCGGAGAACAGTTTCGGCGGACCAACTGGACCATGACCATAGGCCGGCGCATGGACACTTCCACGGAAACCTACCCTGAATGGGGCCGGGACCGCAGCACCATAGCCGACGACCCTGCCATGCCGGAGAAGCTCCACCTGCGGGTGGAAGTGCAGCACTTGATCCGTCTCCCGCACTCCGGTGCGCTGCTGTTCCTGGTCCGGACCCATCTCCTGCCGCTCACCGACATTGCCCGGGTACCGGCGTGGCGGGAAAAGATGGGCCATGTGCTGGCAGAACTACCCGACGACATGGCCGAATACAAAGGAATCATCCGCTACCGCAAGGCGGCATCTGATTGGCTGCTGGCCCGCTAATCGGCGGGACGGCTCCGTTCCGGGGCCTCCATCGCACGGGAGCGACTGTCCCGGGCGACAAATAAAGACACATAAGAATATCCCTAAAAAAAGCTAGACTAAATGTTTTATTTGACGTAGCTTTGGCTGCAACGAGGAACACGTGACCGGCGTCACGCCAGCGGAGTTCAGAGTGGAACTCCGCTGGCAAGCCCCCGGCTCGGCATCCTCCAGGCAGGTTCAATCACATGGGCGGTCTGCCAAGTCTTCGCCACACCCCACTCATGTCAAGGGCAATTCGCCCACCAGGCCATAGGGATCTCATCCTCAAGAAAGAACCAAGGAGAAAACCATGACTCTCAACACTGAAATTCACGCCGAGGTTGGGGTATCGCACCCGTTGGATCCGTTGTCGCGTGCGGAGATTTCCCGGGCGGCGGCGATCCTGAAGGACGGGCCGGCCGCGGCGGAATCGTTCCGT
>NZ_JBFTPV010000051.1:0-3068 GCF_056398665.1 Pseudarthrobacter sp. 01T43
GTGAGTGACGGGTGTGTCCAGGGCCAGGGTGAGCCAGGCTGCGAGGAGGATGGTGGAGGGTGAGTCGGAGGCGCCTTCGACGGTGACTGCGGTGACGGGGGACGGGTCGGCTTGGTCCAGGACGGCGGCGAGTTGGATCCGCCAGTTCGTCAGSCGGGTCCAGGCGAGGTCGGTGTCGCCTGCTTTGTAGGTGGYCCGGATGTTTTCCAGCGCGGTTTGGGGGTCGGGTTCGTTCGCGGAGTCGGTGATCCGGCGGTGCGCGATTTTCCCGACGGAGGTTTCGCAGGCGTTTTCCGGTGCCCCGTGYGGCCACCAGGCCACGATCGGGGCGTCCGGGAGGAGCAGGCCCGCGACGAGGGACTCACTTTCGTGGGCGAGTTCCCCGTAGCCGCGCAGCACGATCACTTCGGAGGCGCCCGCGTCACCGCCGACCCKGATTTGSGCGTCGAGCCGGTCCGGGGCYTCGGGKCCGGCGTCGGCGAGGACGATGATCCGGCAGGGGTGTTCGCGGCTGGCTTCGTTCGCGGCTTCGATCGCTTCTTCCTCGAGCCCGGAGCGGGTCACGACCACGAGGGTCAGGACCCGTCCCAGGGCGATCACCCCGCCCTGTTCACGCAGGGCCATGAGTTTTTTGGAGATCTTCGAGGTGGTGGTGTCCGGCAGGTCAACAATCATGGCCTTCTCCAGGTTCGTCCGTCACGGGCCAGCAGTTCATCCGCGGCCGCGGGGCCCCAGGATCCCGGGGCGTAGGGTTCGGGTTGTTCGTTCAGGGACGCCCAGTAGTTTTCGAACGGGTCCAGGATCTTCCAGGACAGTTCCACTTCCTCATGCCGGGGGAACAGCGGCGGTTCMCCSAGGAGCACGTCCAGGATCAGCCGCTCGTACGCTTCCGGGGACGATTCGGTGAATGAGTGCCCGTASCCGAAGTCCATGGTCACGTCSCGGACTTCCATCTGCGTGCCCGGGACCTTGGACCCGAACCGGATCGTCGCGCCCTCATCGGGTTGGACCCGGATGACCACGGCGTTCTGCCCGAAGTCATCCTCGCCGTGGTCCCCGAAGAGCAGGTTCGGGGCCCGTTTGAACACGACCGCGATCTCGGTCACCCGCCGGCCCAGGCGTTTGCCGGCCCGGAGGTAGAACGGSACCCCGGCCCAGCGGCGGGTRTGGATATCGACCCGGATCGCGGCGAACGTCTCGGTTTTCGAGTCCGCCGGGATCCCGTCTTCTTCCAGGTAGCCCTGGACCTGTTCCCCGCCCTGCCAGCCGCCGGCGAACTGCCCGCGCGCCGAATGCGTGGACAGATCCGCCGGGAGCTTCACCGCGGCGAGGACCTTTTCCTTCTCCGCSCGCAGGTCRTCSGCGTTGAAGGAAATSGGTTCCTCCATCGCGGTCAACGCGAGCAGCTGCAGGAGGTGGTTCTGGATCACGTCCCGGGCCGCGCCGACCCCGTCGTAATACCCGGCCCGCCCGCCGGTGCCGATGTCCTCGGCCATCGTGATCTGGACATGGTCCACATACAGTGCGTTCCACAACGGTTCGAACAGCTGGTTCGCGAACCGCAACGCCAGAATGTTCTGCACCGTCTCCTTCCCCAGGTAATGGTCGATCCGGAATACCGCGTCCGGCGGGAACACGGACTCGACAATGTCATTCAGCGCCCGGGCGGACTCCAGGTCATGGCCGAAGGGTTTCTCGATCACCACCCGCCGCCACTTCTCCCCGTCCGACTGGGCCAGGCCGTGCCTGGAGAGCTGCCGGCAGACCTGCTCGAAGGCCTTGGGCGGGATCGARAGGTAGAACGCGTGGTTCCCCCGGGTCCCGCGGACCTGATCGAGTTCCTCAATGACCGCCCCGAGCCGCTCGAACGCGTCCCCGTCATCGAACTCACCCCGAACAAAACGGATCCCCTCCGCGAGCTGGTTCCAGACCGCCTCATCAAACGGGGTCCGCGAATACGCCTGCACCGAGGCCTTCACCTCGGCAGCGAACTCCGCATCAGACCACGCCCGCCGGCCGAACCCCACCAACGCGAAACTCGGCGGCAACAACCCCCGGTTCGCCAAGTCATACACCGCCGGCATCAGCTTCTTCCGGGCAAGATCACCCGTCACCCCAAAAAGCACCAACGAGGACGGCCCCGCAATCCGGKWCAGGCGGCGGTCCCGCGGGTCCCGGAGCGGGTTACGGCCCGGTTTGAGGGTACGCAGCCCGGAGGTGCTGCCGTTTTCAGTTTCTGGCATGGTTGCTGTGGAACCTTTAGTTGTCGGTGACGGATGCGGACCGGGAGCCCAGCGCGGCGATGATGCCCTGCAGCTGYGCGACGCCCGCGGCGCGGTCGGTGAGGTGCAGGCGCAGGACCGGGCGGCCGTGACCGGCCAGGACCTGCGCGTCGCCGGCGGCCTGCGCGGCGATCAGTTCCCCGAAGGTGAAGGGACGGTCCGGGATGGCCAGGTCCTGTGCCGGGGCCGCGGTGACCTGCAGGAACACCCCGATCGCGGGACCGCCCTTGTGGAACTGCCCGGTCGAGTGCAGGAACCGTGGTCCCCAACCGAACGTGACCGGCCGGCCGGCCGCCTCGGCGAGCTGGTCGCGGATGCCTTCGAGCCCGGCGAACGCCAACCGGTCAAAGTAGGCCTGGACACTGAGGTAACTCTCATCATCCAGGGTCCCCAAAAGGGCGCCCACGGCTTCCTCCGCGGTGGCCGCACCACGGAGCCACTCCCCGCCGCGGACCTCGATAACACCGTCGACAAACGCCGCGGGCGTGGGTTCGGGCTGGGCGTCCAGCAGGCCACGGGCGGCGACCTTCGCCGCCTCCACATCCGGCTGATCAAACGGGTTAATGCCCAGCAAACGCCCGGCAACGGCGGTCGCGAATTCCCACACCATCATCTGCGTGGCCAGCCCCCCGGCGATGGCCACCTCGTTCTCACCGAGCTCGACCTCGGCATCAGCGGCGACCAGCCGGACCACCAGGACATCAGGCGCGCCGGAGCCGGCCTCCGGGGAGTTGGGACCGGCGACGACCGGCAGGACCCCGGTACCGGACTTGCCCGTGGACTCGG
>NZ_JBFTPV010000052.1:0-2874 GCF_056398665.1 Pseudarthrobacter sp. 01T43
ACCCGTCACAAGGGTGGTGGCCACAAGCGCCAGTACCGTCTGATCGACTTCCGTCGCCACGACAAGGACGGCGTCAACGCCCGCGTTGCCGAAATCGAGTACGATCCGAACCGCACGGCTCGCATCGCCCTCCTGCACTACGTTGATGGCACCAAGCGTTACATCATCGCCCCGAACAAGCTCGCCCAGGGTGACGTTGTAGAGGCAGGTTCCGGTGCTGACATCAAGCCCGGTAACAACCTGCCCCTGCTCAACATCCCGGTGGGTACCGTCATCCACGCAGTTGAACTGCGCCCGGGTGGCGGCGCCAAGATGGGCCGCTCCGCCGGCGCATCGATCCAGCTTGTTGCCAAGGAAGGCCGCTTCGCCCAGCTGCGTCTGCCTTCCGGCGAAATCCGCAACGTTGATGTGCGCTGCCGCGCAACCATCGGCGAGGTCGGCAACGCCGAGCAGTCGAACATTAACTGGGGCAAGGCCGGCCGTATGCGGTGGAAGGGCGTTCGCCCGACCGTCCGTGGTGTCGCCATGAACCCGGTTGAYCACCCGCACGGTGGTGGCGAGGGTAAGACGTCCGGTGGACGTCACCCCGTCAACCCGAACGGTAAGCGTGAGGGCCGCACCCGCCGCCCGAACAAAGAGAGCGACAAGCTTATTGTGCGTCGTCGTCGTACTGGCAAGAACAAGCGATAGGAGCCTGGACACATGCCACGCAGCCTGAAAAAAGGTCCTTTCGTTGACCAGCACCTCTTTGTGAAGGTGGACAGGGAAAACGAAAAGGGCACCAAGAACGTCATYAAGACCTGGTCCCGCCGTTCGATGATCRTCCCSGACATGCTSGGKCACACGATYGCCGTWCACGACGGACGCAAGCACATTCCGGTGTTTGTCACYGAGTCGATGGTCGGGCACAAGCTCGGCGAATTCGCTCCCACGCGGACATTCCGCGGCCATGTCAAGGACGACCGTAAGGGCAAGCGCCGCTAGGCGCCTGCACTTACGTCAAAGACGAGAGAAGGAAAGCAATGGAAGCCAAGGCAATTGCGCGTCACATCCGCGTAACGCCTATGAAGGCCCGGCGCGTCGTCAACCTTGTTCGTGGTAAGCAAGCGAATGAGGCTCTGGCAATTCTGAAGTTTGCCCCGCAGGCAGCTTCAGAGCCGGTATTCAAGGTAGTTCAGTCGGCAATCTCCAACGCCCGGGTCCTCGCGGACCGCGACGGTGTTGCGTTTGACGAAGGTGACCTCATCATCAGCGAAGCGTTTGTTGATGAAGGCCCGACCATGAAGCGGTTCCAGCCGCGAGCCCAGGGTCGTGCATTTCAGATCAAGAAGCGCACGAGCCACATCACCGTGGTAGTCGCTACCCCGGAGAAAGAGGAGGCTCGCTAAGTGGGACAGAAAGTTAACCCGCACGGGTTCCGACTCGGCATCACCACCGATCACGTATCGCACTGGTTTGCTGACAGCACCAAGGCCGGACAGCGGTACAAGGACTTCGTTCGCGAAGACATCCGTATCCGCCAGCTCATGTCCACGGGCATGGAGCGCGCCGGTATCGCCAAGGTTGAGATCGAGCGCACCCGTGACCGTGTCCGCGTGGATATCCACACGGCACGTCCCGGCATCGTTATCGGCCGCCGCGGCGCTGAAGCAGACCGCATCCGCGGCGAGCTTGAGAAGCTCACGGGCAAGCAGGTTCAGCTGAACATCCTCGAGGTCAAGAACCCCGAGATGGAAGCTCAGCTTGTTGCCCAGGGCGTTGCTGAGCAGCTGACTTCCCGCGTGGCTTTCCGCCGTGCGATGAAGAAGGCCATGCAGTCCGCGCAGCGTGCAGGTGCCAAGGGCATCCGTATCGCCTGCTCCGGTCGACTGGGTGGCGCTGAAATGTCCCGCTCGGAGTTCTACCGCGAAGGCCGTGTGCCCCTGCACACCCTCCGCGCGAACATCGACTACGGCTTCTACGAGGCCAAGACCACCTTCGGCCGCATCGGCGTGAAGGTCTGGATCTACAAGGGTGACGTCACCGCCAAGGAACTGGCTCAGCAGGCAGCTGCTGCTCCGTCCCGCGGCCGYGGYCCSAGCGAYCGCCCGGGCCGCCCGGGTGGCGCTGACCGTGGTGACCGCCGYCGTCGTACCGACCGTCCGGCAGCAGAGGCAGCTCCGGCTGCCGAAGCTCCGGCAGTTGAGGCTGCACCCGCTGCAGTAGAAGGAGGACAGGCTTAAATGCTTATCCCACGTCGAGTCAAGCACCGTAAGCAGCACCACCCGGGTCGTTCCGGCGCTGCTACGGGCGGCACCAAGGTCTCCTTCGGTGAGTACGGTATCCAGGCCCTGAGCCCGGCATACGTAACCAACCGTCAGATCGAGTCTGCCCGTATCGCGATGACCCGCCACATCAAGCGTGGCGGCAAGGTCTGGATCAATATTTACCCGGACCGTCCGATCACGAAGAAGCCCGCCGAAACCCGCATGGGTTCCGGTAAGGGTTCACCGGAGTGGTGGGTCGCTAACGTCAAGCCGGGACGGGTTCTCTTTGAGATCTCCGGCGTCGAAGAATCGGTAGCTCGCGAGGCCCTGCGCCTGGCAATCCACAAGCTCCCGTTGAAGGCACGCATTTTGCGTCGCGAAGGTGGTGAATAGAAATGGCAGTAGGATCCAAGGAACTGGCATCCGCACAGCTGGACACGTTCGACAACGAGCGCCTCGTTGAAGAACTCCGTAAGGCTAAGGAAGAGCTGTTCAACCTGCGTTTCCAGTCCGCCACCGGTCAGCTGGAGAACCACGGTCGCCTGCGCGCGGTAAAGAAGGACATCGCACGCATCTACACCGTTCTCCGTGAGCGCGAGCTGGGCATTCGTGCCGAGGTTGCCGCACC
>NZ_JBFTPV010000053.1:0-2645 GCF_056398665.1 Pseudarthrobacter sp. 01T43
TGTCAATGGCCAATAGTTTGTGCCCATAGGCGGCCAGCAAAAATGCCCGCTGGTGGCCATGAATACTGCCCACTCATGGCCACCAGATCTGCCCACCGGGTATTCGGCGGCGTTGGCCATGTTGGGGTGTGGGTTTAGCTCATTGGCGTGACTCCTTGTCCGGCCAGGGCCTGGCTGAGGCGAATCGATTCCCCTGAGGTCTGGCAGACGTGCGCGTGGTGCAACAGACGGTCGACCGTCGCCGTGGCGAGGGTTTTGGGCATGAGCTCGTCAAAGCCGGCGGGATGCAAATTTGAGGAAACCGCGATGGACCGTTTCTCATAGGCGGCATCGACAAGACGATAGAGCCCCTCCGCCGCGTCGGTGCCGACCGGCAACAGCCCGATATCATCGACCACAATCAAGTCCGCGCGCAGGATCCGGGCGACGACTTTGGTGACGCTGTCATCGGAGCGGTGGGCGCGCATGAGAGCGCCGAGGTCCTCGAGCCGGAACCACGCGACCCGCATGCCGGCTTCGACCACCTGCTGCCCGAGGGCCTCAAGGAAGAATGTCTTGCCCGTGCCGGAGGGCCCGCAGATTACGACGTTCTCCTTGCGCCCGATCCATTCCAGCGTCCGCAGCGCCTGCTGGGTGGGTGCGGGGATCGAGGAGGCGGCGGGGTCCCAGGTGTCGAAGGTCTTCCCGGTCGGAAAGCCCGCGGCCTTGCGCCTGGTGGCGAGCATGGACCGGGACCGGCCGGTGACTTCCTCGGTGAAGAGGGCTTTGATGACCTCGGCCGGTTCCCAGCGCTGGGCGCGGGCGGTCGCAATCAGTTCCGGCGCCAGCGCCCGTGCATGGGGCATCTTCAGCTGCCGCATCAGCGCCTCCAGCTCCGCCGGCAGCGGGGGCGCGGCGGCCGGGACCGGGCTCATGCGCTTTCCTCCAGCACACCGGCGGCACGGGCGGTACCGGGTGGGCGGCCGATGGCCGCCCACCCGGCGGTGCCCTGGGCCAGCGACCGGGTTTCCCCGGCGGCATGGGTCGTCGTGCGGGTGGCCGCGGCGCCCAGGATCGAGGCCAGGTCCTTGTTCGCGAAACGGCCATGGATGGCCGCGGTCCCCAGTGCCTGGTCGACTTCGGCCTGTCCGGCGATCTTGGCCAGGGCGACCGCTTCGGCCATCTTCACATTCATCCGCCCCGTGCCCGCCGCGGCGGCCTCGAGCAGCCAGGTGCGGGCGCCGTCCCCGATCGCGAGGAACTCCGCCTCCGCGGCCGTCCTGGCTTTCGCCGTGTACTCACCCGGGATCCGGGGCCGGTGATCCGGGAAGTGCGCGTCGTCGATCGCCGGGCTGCCGGGCCGGGCACGCCGGTGCCGGGCGACTTCCACCGGGCCACCGCTGCCGTGGTGGACGACGATGACCTGCTCGTCGGGTCCGGCGCCGTGGGATCTGACGAACACGCGGGCGCCGAGCAGATSCGCCGGGACGGAGTACTGGCCGTTCTCGAAGGTGACCATCGGCGTGTTCTCCGGGACGCTGCGCGAGAGGCCGAACGCGACGGTATGCGCGGTATCCGGGATCCGGTGCAACCGCGGCGCCTCCTCGGCCAGCATCGCCGCGGGTTTGCGGCGGGTGGCGCGGTGCTCACGGTTGTTGACCTCGTCCATGAACGCCTGGCACGCCGCTTCGATCTCGACGAAGGAGGCATATTCGGCGCGCAGGTTCGTGTCCTTGGGCACGATGTCGGCTTTGGCGAGCTTCACCGAGGACTCCACCCCGCCCTTGGACGCCGGATCCGCAGGCTGGCAGGTCAACACCGTCACGCCGTAATGGCGGGCGAAGTCGACCGTCTGCTGATTGCGCACCGGGACCCCGGCGACATGGGAAACCGTCACGGTCTTCTCGTTGTCCGTCAGGACGTAGGTCGGGGCGCCGCCCAAAACACGGAAGGTGCGGTCCAGGGCCGCGAACACGCTCGGCGCCGTCCTGTCCCGCAGGGCGATCACGACCCGGAACCGCGACCACGCCAGCCACGCCACGAACAGCACGGTCTTCTTCCCCTCGATCACCGGGCCGTCGCCGAAATCGTACTGGATCCACTGACCAGGCTCGGTCACCCACGGCCGGTGCACCCGGACATGGCCCAGCCGCCACGCTGCACGGACCTGCGCGACGGCCCGGCGGGTCGAACGTTCCGAACCCTCATAGCCGAGGGCCAGGAGTTTCTCGTGGGCCTTGTCGGCGCGGATCTTACCCTTGGAGGCCTCGATCCATTCCTCGATCTTGGGCAGGAACGCATCTGTGACCCGGCCCCGGTAGACCGGCTCGGCTATCGGCTGGCCCGCGTCCCGGGCAGCGACATGCCGGGCGACAGTGTGGTGCGAGCAGCCCGTGAGCTCCGCGGCGGCACGCAACGATCCGGTCAGATCATACGCAGCAAGTATTTCCATGATTTCTCCGTCAAACTTCATTAGGGCCTCTTCCCGGGCGACTTTGGTGCGACTAGACACCGTCATCAAACCCCGGGAAGAGGCTCCCGCCGCTTAAGCAGCAGGGTTCAGTAAAGGAAGTGGGCAGATCTCATGGCCGCCAACGGGCAGTTTTCATGGCCGTCAGCGGGCAGTTCCGTGGCCGCCTATGGGCAGTTTTTCATGGCCGCTAACA
>NZ_JBFTPV010000054.1:0-2370 GCF_056398665.1 Pseudarthrobacter sp. 01T43
CGTTGGTCTCGTTGTAGACGCCGCTGAGCCAGCGAGTGAGGGCATCAGCAGCATGTACGACTTCATCGTCGGTTTTCATTGGTCATCCTGAATTGATTAGGCGTAACTTGAGGTCAGTTCCTGACCTGGCGGCAGGTATTTCCTCAGAGTCACGCACGATGTGGTGGGCCGCTTCGGTGTTGCTCTTGGGGCAGTGCCCCGACTAAATCCAAGTGTTCAACTCGCGCCCTTTCCGGTCAGATGCGGGGGAAGGTCCGACGGGGTAATAGGCCGAGCTCCTGACTTGACGCGGCGTAACTCAGGGTGAGTTTCATGTCGATGAGGTGAAAAATATTCCGTTTGACGTGCTCAAGAACCAGTTGCTGGGCCTTTTCCGGTTGGTCCTGGGCCACTGCCCTGACTAGTTCCATGTGATCAGCAGCTGCCACTTCGGGTTCAAATGCTGTGGTAAGAGGAGTCCACAGCTGTTGAACTGTTTCTTCCTGAAGCCGGATTTCGGCATTAACTAGCATCGGTGATTGCGCCGAAATTGCCATCTCAACGTGGAAGCGGCTGTCAGCAGAGGCTCGGACTTCAGGGGTCGCGGCTAGAACCAGCGCTCGCCCAAGTTCTTGAAGGCGATCGAAGTCATGTGCTTCCCCACGCTCACACGCCAGACGGACAGTGGCAGCGGATATGGCGGAATGTTCGTCGCCGATGTCGCGTATTTCAGAAATAGACGTCGAGAGAAACCACGCCCGTATGCTGTCGGTTTTCGCTGGAGGCTGATTGACAATAAAGGTTCCTCCGCTCCGGCCCCTGCGAGTTTCGACGACTCCTTGTTCGCGCAGTTCAGCCAAAGCCTCGCGAAGTGTGGCACCGCCTACCCCAAACATGTTCGAGAGCGCCGCTTCCGGGGGCAAGCGTTCACCTACCTTAATCAGTCCCAGGCCCACAGCCTTGGAAATTCTTGCCACGATCGCACTGGCCCTCTCAATTTCTGGTAATGACCGATAGACCTGTGACTGGAATGAGGAGATAGGAACAGTCGAAGGTTTGTGTTGTGAGAATGGACTGCGGTTCGCCAATTTCAGTCTTTCCGACGAGTGCTCCGTTTCCGTCCGAGCCAGATGCGCGACGGTCGATCCTGTCCGCGGGGATGGCCGTCTAGAAGATATTGGCGCCCCGACAGCAGAGCGAGGAGATGCTTCACCCCTTACAACAATTTCAGTGTTGAGAGACATGTTTTCTCCTTTGGTTCTTTGCCTAGGAAAGAAATCCTGCGGCCTTAGTGGGCTGTGAGTACCTGGTCCGCGCGTCGCCGGCTCCCTTCCCCGTGACGGTCCGGCGAACTTTAGCCCTGAACCCTTTTGGAGTGATGTCGGTCACTTGCTTCCCACGCGTCAAGCTACGATGTGTAAAACATTTAGTCCAGTAAGTTTTTCGACGACTTCTTTGCATCCCCGTGCGCGCGGCCGCGACTTCGTTGCTTCGTACGGGCAGGCTGGCCACCGTTCCAAGAGCCTAGGCGTGCTGAGATTCTGATCCCAAGCCGTCTGGCGTGCCGCCCCACTTGGTTGACAGTCAGTTCGGCTTTCTCAGGTCGCCCGGCATGTTGGAGCCCCGCGCCGCCGGAATGGGCGGTTTGTGCTGGCAATCTGAGCGAGTCTCAAATGAGCGTCGTAACAAACAAAAAAATTTTCATTAAAAATGCTGGACCAAATGTTTTAGGAGTCTTAACTTGACTCTTGGAAAGCACGTGGCTGGCGTATGTGCAGCAGGGGTTCAGGGCAGAAATCCACTGGCCCACCACAATTTGGGGGAGCCAGCCAAGCGCGGACCAGGAACCTGCAAGTCTCACAGGCAGGTTTCCAGTAGCTGAGTGTCCGCCACAGCATTCGCCAAGTCCTACTCGTGGTAGCAAAGCACGTCGGGTGCCAGACCACGGGATCTCGTCCTCAAGAAAGTACCAAGGAGAAAACCATGACTCTCAACACTGAAATTCACGCCGAGGTTGGGGTAGCCCACCCTTTGGATCCGTTGTCGCGTGCGGAGATTTCCCGGGCGGCTGCGATCCTGAAGGACGGGCCGGCCGCGGCGGAATCGTTCCGTTTTATCAGTATTGAGCTGCGTGAGCCGGAGAAGGAACTGCTCCGGAGCGGCGCTCAGACGGTTCGTGAAGCGGACGCGGTCCTCGTTGACCGGGCCGAGGCCCGGTCCTACGAAGCGATCGTGGACCTGGAATCCGGGATCGTGTCCAAATGGGTCCAGCTCGGCGCGCACGTCCAGCCCCCGTTCATGCTCGACGAGTTCGCCGAGGGTGAAGAGTCCTGCCGGGCCAACCCCGAGGTCCAGGCCGCCCTGGCCAAGCGCGGCATCACGGACATGTCC
>NZ_JBFTPV010000055.1:0-1921 GCF_056398665.1 Pseudarthrobacter sp. 01T43
ACGCCAATGAGCTAAACCCACACCCCAACATGGCCAACGCCGCCGAATACCCGGTGGGCAGATCTGGTGGCCATGAGTGGGCAGTATTCATGGCCACCAGCGGGCATTTTTGCTGGCCGCCTATGGGCACAAACTATTGGCCATTGACAAGGCTAGCCTGTGAAGTTCGTCATCAACACGGATGACATCGCCGCAGCGATCCTGTCCAGCCAGATATTCCTCATCGACGCCGACTCCAGGGCCCGCCGGCGACAGCACCCAGATCGATACCATGCCGGGACTGCTTAGTGGGCCTGCGCAGGCTCCTGTCCGCCACCGAATCGTCGACAACCGACCGTTGGAATCCTCCTGCGCGACGACCCCGATGCGCCAGGACCCCACGATCGGGCACGAGCCGACCCACCACGGTCCCGCTCGAGCAGGTTTGTGTTGGTTCCAACGCTCCCCTTGACTACATGCCGGGAGCCGCAGCCATAATCGGCTGGGCACCAGAGCGGTGCCGGAGGGAAGAGCCGACGGATGCCGCCGGCGGAGTAGAGGAGCCCGTAAATGACGAAGTACCTGATTTCGTTCCCCGGTGAGGCCATGGTGTTCCCCGAGGAGGACTTCGAAGCGGTGGTCGAAGCCTCGCATGCCGTCATTGACGAGGCCAAGACAGCGGGCGTGTATGTCTTTGGCGGCGGCATCGACGAGGGCGTCGAACCGGTGCTCGTGGCCGGTGACGGCACCGTCACCGAGGGCACATACCCGGGCCACAATGTGCCCAACGGCGGCTACACCGTTCTCGAGCTGCCCTCGCGGGAATCGGCACTTGAGTGGGCCRCGAAGATCGCCGTCGCGTGCCGCTGCTCGCAAGAAGTCCGGCAGTTCCAGTACGACACGGCAAGCTGACGGAGGCAACCTCAGACAGTGCAGCTGGTGCGTCGCGACCATAAGGGCAAGCGTGCAGCAGCGCGTAGTGCGAGTGCCGCCAGAGGCGGCCCCTTCCACGAGCGCCTGGGCGAGGGACGTCGGTTCGCGCGATATGACCAGGTTGGATTCGGGCTGTCGCCCTACCTGGTTACCGTGCGCGCCGACCTGCCGTGCATCTCAACGGCAACACTGCTTTTGTCTTGCCTGCCTCGGTGACCGCTTTAGAGGCGACTTGTCCCATACCGCAGTTTTGCGAATGGGGACTCCTGCGGGGTACCTCTGCTTGCATTTCGTGCCGGCAACGGGCGACCACATCGATAGCGGCGACAAATCATGCCGTGRAATTCGGGTTGCGCCCTGCTGCTGCCTCCGATGGCTTCGACGCAGGCTCGTTGCCCCGGCTAAGCCGTCTGCACCGATACCACGGGCCGCCGGCATCGATGAGGAAGTCCGGCATGACTGGACGGTAGCGCTCCGCCAACGAGACGAGCCTATGGTCCAGCTCTTGTTGCCGGGTCCAGGAGCCCGCTGCCGGAGCCGTATCGCGATCCACCCCGGTGGGCCTGGATGGCAGCGTTGTTCAGGGGTTTCGACGCCGACCCGGCGGGATCCACACGACGCCTCAGGCGCGGGGGTGGTTTCCGGCCTTTGGCCGGATGTGATCCAGAGAACAGGGGCGGGTTGGGCTGTCGGGGTGGTCTGGCGGCTGTAGACGGGCCCAGATTCCGCGTGGTGGCGGGAGTTTTGGGGGAAGAGGATGCGGCTGGTGGTCGATTTGCGGTGGGGGTTGGGTGGGTGTATTGTTTTCTAAGTCGCCGCGAAGGGAACAGCTTGTAGCTGGTTACCGCGGGCGGCAAAACCCCCCCCTTATTTCAAGACCAATTGTTGGTTGTTCTTTTGAGCGCCTCGGTTTGGTGGGGGATGGTGTTTTCTGCTGGTGTGGGTCCTGGAAGATGGATTTGCATTGGGGCGGGGAACCGGGTAAGTTTGAAAAGTTGCTCCGGAGCGA
>NZ_JBFTPV010000056.1:0-1841 GCF_056398665.1 Pseudarthrobacter sp. 01T43
GCGACGGTGGTGTTGAACGGGGTGAATGCGGAGCGGTTGAAGGCTGCTGAGGTGGCGTTGGCTGCTGATTTCGGTCCGGGCCGGGTTCATAGTGTCGCGTTTGATGTCACCAGTGATGCCGAGGCTGCCCGTGGTGTTGCGTGGGTGGAGGAGCATGTGGGGCCGTTGCGGATCCTGGTGAATAACGCCGGGATCCAGCACCGGGTGCCGATGCTGGAGCTGGATGTCGCGGACTGGGAGCGGGTCATCAAAACTGACCTGACCAGTGCGTTCCTGGTGGGCCGGGAAGCGGCCCGGCATATGATCCCGCGGGGGAGGGGCAAGATCATTAACATCTGTTCGGTGCAGACGGATCTGGCCCGGCCCACGATCGCCCCGTATGTGGCGGCGAAGGGCGGGTTGCGGAACCTGACCCGGGCGATGACGGCCGAGTGGGCGGGCTCGGGGTTGCAGATCAACGGGATCGCGCCGGGCTACATCCACACGGAGATGACCCAGAACCTGGTCGATGATGAGCAGTTCAATGCCTGGATCCTGGGCCGGACGCCGGCGGCCCGGTGGGGGACGGTGCAGGACCTGGCGGGACCGGCGGTGTGGCTGGCCTCGGACGGCTCGGACTTCGTGAACGGGCAGACGATTTTTATCGACGGCGGAATGACGGTGGTGGTCTGATGGGCAGCGCAACAGAAACAGCAGCAGCAGGAGAACCGGCGGTGGGGGCGGTGGGGTCGTCCGTGCCGGGGGAGGCGGTGTCTTCGGCGGTGCGGGAAGCAGCCACGGCACGCGGGACGGTGTTGCCGGTGACGGGTCCGGCGTTGGTGGCGTACGCGGCGGGGGATTTGCGGATCGAGGACGTGCCGCTGGCCGTACCGGGCCCGGGTGAGGCCGTCGTTGAGGTCGCCTATGGCGGGATTTGCGGGTCGGACCTGCATTACTGGCTGCACGGCGCGGCGGGCGAGTCGATCCTGAGGGCCCCGATGGTGCTCGGTCATGAGATTTCCGGGACGGYGGTGGTGGCTGCGGCGGACGGCACCGGCCCGTCTGCCGGGACACTGGTGGCGGTCCATCCCGCGACGCCCGGCCCGGGTGCGGGGGACATCCGGTATCCGGCGGACCGGCCCAACCTGTCCCCGGGCTGCACCTATTTGGGTAGCGCGGCGAGGTTTCCGCATACCGACGGGGCGTTCGCCCGGTTCGTGAACCTGCCGGCCCGGATGCTCCGGGCCCTGCCGTCGGGCCTGGACCTGCGTACCGCGGCGCTGATCGAGCCGGCCTCGGTGGCCTGGCACGCGGTGGCGAGGGCCGGGGACGTGGCCGGCAAAACCGCCCTGGTGATCGGGTCCGGCCCGATCGGTGCCCTGGCGGTCGCGGTCCTTAAACGTGCCGGCGCGGCCACGATCACGGCCGTGGACGTCCATACCAAACCGTTGGAAACCGCCGCGGCCGTCGGCGCAGACCAACTCCTGCAGGCCGGTGACGCGGACGCGATCGCGGCCGTGCAGGCCGACATTGTGATCGAGTCCTCCGGCAGCCACCACGGCCTGGCCTCAGCCATTCAGGGTGCGGCCCGCGGCGGGACCGTGGTCATGGTCGGGCTGCTGCCCACCGGACCCCAGCCGGTCCTCATTTCCCTGGCCATCACCCGGGAACTGGACCTGCGCGGATCCTTCCGCTTCAACGACGAAATCGATGACGTCATCACCGCCCTCGCCGACGGCAGCTTGCACATCAGCCCCGTCATCACCCACGAATACCCCCTCAGCCAAGGCCTCGAGGCCTTCAAAACCGCCAAAAACTCCGCCGAATCAGGCAAAGTCCTACTCAACTTCCAACCCGAATAA
>NZ_JBFTPV010000057.1:0-1660 GCF_056398665.1 Pseudarthrobacter sp. 01T43
CTTAGCCTTGATTCACCGATGCTGATCGGGGCGCGGTCGGCGGTTTAAACCGAGAATGCCTGTCTTTTCGCGGAAAATGGGGTTTGTCTAGAACACCTTTTCACCAAAAAGAGAGGCATCTCGTAGATGCAACTTTCCCATACCGGGGCGTCCTTGTCAGTTTCCTTCGACGAGCCCAACCTTGTGTCGTCCGCTGGCTTGGTCCCGGTCATGGGGCTGGCCTTCGCAGCCGGGCTCGGGGACCTGGCCGATGGGTGGCTGAGCGTGCCGACGGACAAGGGGGCCAACGCCGGGTTGAAAGTGGCCTCGCTGGTCGCCGGGATGGTGGCCGGCGCGGATTCCATTGATGACATGGCCCTGCTGCGGCACGGCGGCATGGGCAGGCTGTTCAAGGCCTGTTACGCGCCTTCGACGCTGGGCTCGTTCCTGCGCTCCTTCACCTTCGGGCACGTCCGCCAGCTGGACGCGGTCGCGTCCCGGTTCCTGAGGAAKCTGGCGGCACAGACCCCGCTGATCGGCGGCAATACCGGGGAGTACACGCTCGTTGACGTGGACGACACGATCATTGAGGTCCACGGATACCAGAAGCAGGGCTCGGGCTACGGATATTCCGGGGTGCGGGGCCTGAACGCGCTGCTGGCCACCGTCAGCACGAAGGACACCGCCCCGGTCATTGCCGCGCAGCGGCTGCGGAAGGGCTCGGCCGGTTCGCCCCGGGGCGCGGCACGGCTGGTCGCCGATGCCTTGGCCACCCTCAAACGCATCCGTGGCGGGGCCACCGGCAGGGTGCTGCTGCGCGCGGATTCCGCGTTCTACGGATACGCGACCGTCAATGCCGCTGCCAAAGCCGGCGCCGATGTTTCCATCACAGCCCGCATGGACCCGGCCATCAGGAAGGCCATCGCGGGAATCCCTGAGGATACATGGCAGCCGATCCAGTACACCGATGCGGTCTTCGACGAAGCCGCGGGCCGGTGGATCTCCTCCGCGGAAGTCGCCGAAACACCGTTCACCGCGTTCAGCTCCCGTAAACAGGGCGAACGCGTCCCCGGACGCCTTATTSTCCGCAGGATCCCGGACCTGAACCCGCACGCCGGCGCCGGACAGCCGACGATCTTTCCGACCTACCGGTTCCACGCGTTCTTCACCACCGGCACCTTGGACACCGTCGCCGCCGATAAAACCCACCGCGGGCACGCGATCATCGAGCAGGTCAACGCCGATCTGAAGGACAGTGCCCTGGCTCATTTACCCTCGGGTGTTTTCACTGCCAACGCGGCCTGGCTGGCCCTGGCCGTTATGGCGTTCAACCTCACCCGCGCCGCAGCCACAGTGGCAGGGAAGGCGCTGGCGAAAGCCCGGACCGCAACGGTCCGCAGGAAACTCATCAGCGTCCCGGCCAGGATCGCCTCCTCAGCCCGGAAGCTTCGCCTCCACCTGCCCGCGGACTGGCCTTGGGAAACCGCCTGGACAGACGTGTTCAACCGGATCTTCCCACGATCGGCAAGAACCTGACCCACCTCCCCGACCGCACAACCAAGGAACCCCAGTGGAACACCCCCGGCAGCGGGGCCGGCTAATCCGGCATGCCACGAACCCCAGCCCGTCCGGCCAAATCAAATCCCCGGATCCTCAACGAGCGCGTCGGTGGATCGAGGCT
>NZ_JBFTPV010000058.1:0-1603 GCF_056398665.1 Pseudarthrobacter sp. 01T43
TCCGGCCCTTCGTCGGTTCCAGCGTCTCACCGCCGGCCGGGGTTGTGAAGTGGTTTTAGGTTGGTGCACCTCCTTGAATCCCGGAACTGGCGGGGGCTTTCCGGCTGGCCGAATGGTGTGCCGCCGGCTTGTCGCTGTCAACGTCGTTCGTCCTCGCTGCGCTGCGGGCGCTCCATGTTGACCGCTCCCTTGCGCCGACGGCGGCATCGGCAGCTATCCGGCAAAGCCCCCCGGGCCCGGATGCTCACTCCCAGCGGGCGGGGTCGTAGACGGCCTCGTCCCGGACCATGGCATACGCGATCCTGGTGGCGCGGTGCGCCATCGCGCAGGCGATGACGCCGCCTTTCTTGCCCCGCGCCTTGAGCCCGGCGGCGTAGGCCCGGCTGGGCGGGTCAGTCAACCACAGACCCATGCCGAGATCGATCAGGGCCCGTCGCAGCGCCACGCTGCCTTCCCTGCTGATGGATCCGTCACGTCGCTTGCCAGCGGATTCGTACTGGGTGGGTGAGAGCCCTGAGGCCCGGTAGATCTGCGAGGGCCCGGGCCAGCGCTGCGGGTCACCCAGCGCCCCGGCATAGGTGCCGGCCCTGACCACACCCCACCCCGGGGTCGTGGTGAGCGTCGCGAACGGGCTCAGCGGTAGCAGCCGGGCGAGTTCGGCCTCTGCAGCGTCGATCTGCGCCGTGAGCTCCGTGACTAACGCCAGATCCGCGGCCAGCACTTTCCGCGCCACCGCCGCGTCGACTGTGGTCAGCGCGTTGCGGGCGGCCTGGACCAACCGTTCGGCCAGCGGCTGGCGGACCTGAAGGCCGCGGCCGGCCGCGAACCGGACGAAGCGGCCCGCCCCAAGCGCGGCGAGCCGCTTCGGGTCGGCGAATTCAGCGGCCACGAGCCTGCCGACCCTGGTGCCGAGGACATCCGGCAGAGCCAGCGTCAGTCCGGGGAAGGCCCGGTCCAACTGGCCCAGCAGTTGGTTCTTCGTCGCGGTCCGCGACTGGACCCGGCGGGTCCGGTGCGCGGCCCACGCGCCCAGCTCACCGATCACGGCCTCACGGCCTCACGGTCAGCAACCTCGATGCCGCGGCCGGCCAGCACCAGTTCCGTGATCGCCTCCAGATCCAAGGCATCGGTCTTGACCCGCCGGCGTCCCTGGACCCTGCGCTGTTCAGCGACATGCGCCGGATTCAGCTCCAGCACCTGCCAGCCCGCAGGCCACACGGACGGTCCCAGCAACGGCCGGTGATAGTGCCCGGCAGCCTCGATCCCGACCTTCACCGGACCATCCGCGCCCGCAAGTCTGCTTCTGATCAGCGCGAGGACACTCTCCAGACCCCGGCCGGTCATCTCAAAATTCACCGGACCCAACAAGCGGTGCCGGCCCGCATCGGTGACCGACAACGCAACCACCGTCTTGCCCACATCCACAGCGACAACCAGAGGGAAATCAGTGGCCGCAGAGGCCTGAACAGACATAACAAACACCTCCGAAGGTATCGGGAGGGCCCGCGGATCATTCCGCCCGGGCCCCCAAGGGAATCTGATACATCCCGTCCTGACATCTCCGGAGGTGTTTGGGAAGGACTAACTCAACTCATATCAGCTG
>NZ_JBFTPV010000059.1:0-1569 GCF_056398665.1 Pseudarthrobacter sp. 01T43
TTCCGCCGGGCAATAGGCCCCGCGGCGCCGCCTCCCCAACACGACGGAAACCCGCCAGCATCAAGCCGGCGCCGCGGGACCGCCCGGCGACAATGGCCGCCCCGGACGGACAGGAAACCCAACCACCCTCACCTCATATCGTCTAGGTAAATCCGTATCCCACAGGAGCCGCATGACGAATCTGTCCGACTCGCTGGATCTGCGCCATGGCCACCCTCTGCCCAATCGCCTGGTCCTCGCGCCCATGACCAATCAGCAGAGCAATCCGAACGGGACAATGTCAGACGAGGAGCTCGC
This sequence comes from Pseudarthrobacter sp. 01T43, assembly GCF_056398665.1. NCBI lineage: Bacteria > Bacillati > Actinomycetota > Actinomycetes > Micrococcales > Micrococcaceae > Pseudarthrobacter > Pseudarthrobacter sp. 01T43. The sequence continues at coordinate 298 of NZ_JBFTPV010000059.1, forward strand.
CTGGCTGGTCGCCCGCGCCGAAGGAGGGTTCGGCCTTTTGCAGACCGCGGCCGCCTATGTGCACCCGGCCGGACAGGTCTGGCCCGGCCAGCTCGGTATCTCCTCCGACGAGCACCTGCCCGGGCCGGAGCGCCTTGCCGCCGCCGCCTCCGCCGCTGGTGCACGGTCCTCGGTGCAGCTCCATCACGGAGGCGTGCGTGCGGAGAGGACGCGGTCCGGCCAGGAGGTCGTGGGTCCGTGGGATGATGCGCAGACCGGGGTGAGAGGCATGACGACCGGTGAGGTGCAGCGAGCGGTCGAGGACTTCGCCGCGGCCGCCGCGCGCGCCGAGAAAGCCGGCATCAACGGCATCGAAGTGCACGGAGGCCACGGATTCCTGGTCGGCCAGTTCCTCGACGCCTCGAACAACCACCGACAGGACGGGTACGGGAGTAACCCCGCCGGACGAGGCCGCTTCGTGAAAGAGGTCGTACATGCGATCCGGCAACGCACCGGCCCGGATGGTTGGGTCCCCAGGTAGAAGTCCAGTGTTTGTGTGAGTTTCGTGTCCGAGAATGGACACAGGAGGAAATTCACGAATCATGGCACGCAGACACACCCCCGAGCAGGTCATCGCCAAGGTCCGGCAGGGCCAGAAGATGCTCAATGAGGGCCGCCCGATGGTCGAGGTCATCAAGGAACTCCAGATCACCGAGGCGACCTGGTATCGCTGGCTGAACCAGTACGGGTCCGAGAAGAGCGCCGAGGCGTCCAAGCGGACCAAGGAGCTGGAGAAGGAGAATGCCCGGCTCAAGCGGCTGCTGGCGGAGAAGGAACTGGCCATCGACATCCTGAACGAGGTGGTCACTGGAAAATTCTGAGCCCCGAACCCCGCCGTCGTGCAGTGCGCATGGCGGTGGAGAAGTTCGGGGCGTCCGAACGCTTCGCGTGCGCGGTGCTGGGGCAGAACCGGTCCGCGTTCCGCAAGAAGAAACCCGACATGGGCTTCGAGGAAGCCCGGCTCCGCGCAGCCTTGCGCGCCGTCGCCGGCAAGCATCCGGCATGGGGCTGGCGGAAGGTGCGCTGGCATCTGCTGGCCCAGCCGGAGTGGGACGGCGTGGCGCTGAACAGGAAGCGGATCCGGCGGCTCTGGCGCGATGAAGGCCTGGTCTGTAAACCCCGGGCGAGGAAGAAGCGCCGCACCGGGCCCGGCGCCGGGGAACAGAAACGCCTCACGGCCCAGTACCCGATGCACGTGGTCAGCTTCGACTTCCAGTCCGACGTGACCTCCTG
>NZ_JBFTPV010000060.1:0-1556 GCF_056398665.1 Pseudarthrobacter sp. 01T43
CTAATACGAAAGTAAGGCGACTCAGGCTGCGGTGGCCGGGGTGATGGTGACGTCGTAGCCGAGGCTGTTGAGTTTTTTGATGGCGTTGTTTTTGGCTTTGATCGGGTCCATGCGGGTGAAGTGGTCGGCGCCGGGGTCGGCGTAGCATTCGCCGTCGGCAAGCATGTGCCAAACCGCGCTGAGTATGGAGTGCTCCACCGCGACGATGGCTTTCATCGATCCGTGGCGGGCCGCGACGCGCCGGAATTTAGCGGCCAGGTAGGTGTCCTTGCTCCGGGACGCTGATAGGGCAGCGATGCCGAGGGCTGCCTTGAGGTATTTGTTGCCGGGCAGGATGTGCGCGGATTTGATCCGGCCCGCTGATTCGTTGGAACCGGGACAGACGCCGGTCCAGGACGCAAGCCGGCCGGGGGTCTCGAAGATGGACATGTCCGCCCCGGTTTCGGCGATGATCACGTCGGCGACTCTGAGTGAGACTCCGGGGATGGTGGCCAGGAATTCCCTGGCGACACGAAAGGGCTCCATCGCCTCCTCGATCCGACCGGTGAGCGTGTCGATGATCCGGGACTGGGCATCGATTTGGTCCAGGTGCAGCCGAGCCATGAACGCGTGATGAACCTTGAACCGGCCGGTCAGCGCGTCCACGAGCTCGGGGATTTTGGACCGGAGAGTGCCCTTGGCGAGGCCAGCGAGGACTGCGGGGTCGCGTTCGCCGTTGATGAGGGCCTCGAGCATCGCCCGGGAGGAGACCCCTGTGAGGTCCGTGACCACGGAGGAGAGCTTGATACCGGAGCCTTCCAGGAACTTCTCCAGTCGCTGGATTTCCCGGGTCCGGTCACGGGTGGCAATGGACCGGGCCCGGGTCAGGTCCCGCAGTTCACGAATCGGCTCAGGTGGGACGAACGAGGCCCGGAGCAGGCCATGCGCTCCGAGCTGGGCCAGCCAGGCAGCATCGGAAACGTCGGTTTTGCGGCCTGGGATGTTCCGCGCGGCCTTGGCGTTGACCAGCATCACCGGGAGAGTCTCTTCGAGCAGGTAGAAGAATGGTTTCCAGTAATCACTGGTGGCCTCCATGACGACCGTGGTGACGTGCTCGCGTTCGAGGAAGTCCCGCAGCTCCAGGATCTGCCTCGTGGTCGCACCCCATGTGGTCACCGTGGAGGTGTAGGTGCCGGCCCGTTGTCCGGGTACGCGGAGGCAGACCTTCGCGTCGCGCTTCGAAATATCGATGCCGGCCGCCCGCTCGTGCACGATATCCATGACCGTTCCTCCTGACCCCTGGATACTGATTTCGCTGGTGTTTGCCACGGGGAGGACAGGGCAAATTTTGGAATCTAACACTCGTGCTCTAAGGCAACAGTCCACGGTTCCCGTGGAAGTCCTCCGCGCCACGCTAGCCTGCAGGCTCAACAACAGCACCAAGATCGAACCGGCGTCCACCGTGGCAGACACCTCCATGATCTGCCGAAACCACCATCCGGGGCCAGAGCCTGGGGCGAGGTGAGGGATCGCTTTCTCCCACCACGGCGCGACAGCGACGCTGAACCGCTAGCCTG
>NZ_JBFTPV010000061.1:0-1531 GCF_056398665.1 Pseudarthrobacter sp. 01T43
ACTGAGACCGGCTTTTTGGGATTAGCTCCACCTCACAGTATCGCAACCCTTTGTACCGGCCATTGTAGCATGCGTGAAGCCCAAGACATAAGGGGCATGATGATTTGACGTCGTCCCCACCTTCCTCCGAGTTGACCCCGGCAGTCTCCTATGAGTCCCCGCCATAACGCGCTGGCAACATAGAACGAGGGTTGCGCTCGTTGCGGGACTTAACCCAACATCTCACGACACGAGCTGACGACAACCATGCACCACCTGTGAACCGACCGCAAGCGGGGCACCTGTTTCCAGGTATTTCCAGTCCATGTCAAGCCTTGGTAAGGTTCTTCGCGTTGCATCGAATTAATCCGCATGCTCCGCCGCTTGTGCGGGCCCCCGTCAATTCCTTTGAGTTTTAGCCTTGCGGCCGTACTCCCCAGGCGGGGCACTTAATGCGTTAGCTACGGCGCGGAAAACGTGGAATGTCCCCCACACCTAGTGCCCAACGTTTACGGCATGGACTACCAGGGTATCTAATCCTGTTCGCTCCCCATGCTTTCGCTCCTCAGCGTCAGTTAATGCCCAGAGACCTGCCTTCGCCATCGGTGTTCCTCCTGATATCTGCGCATTTCACCGCTACACCAGGAATTCCAGTCTCCCCTACATCACTCTAGTCTGCCCGTACCCACCGCAGATCCGGAGTTGAGCCCCGGACTTTCACRGCAGACGCGACAAACCGCCTACGAGCTCTTTACGCCCAATAATTCCGGATAACGCTTGCGCCCTACGTATTACCGCGGCTGCTGGCACGTAGTTAGCCGGCGCTTCTTCTGCAGGTACCGTCACTTTCGCTTCTTCCCTACTGAAAGAGGTTTACAACCCGAAGGCCGTCATCCCTCACGCGGCGTCGCTGCATCAGGCTTTCGCCCATTGTGCAATATTCCCCACTGCTGCCTCCCGTAGGAGTCTGGGCCGTGTCTCAGTCCCAGTGTGGCCGGTCACCCTCTCAGGCCGGCTACCCGTCGTCGCCTTGGTAAGCCATTACCTCACCAACAAGCTGATAGGCCGCGAGTCCATCCAAAACCACAAAAAAGCTTTCCACCCCCCACCATGCGATGAGGAGTCATATCCGGTATTAGACCCAGTTTCCCAGGCTTATCCCAGAGTCAAGGGCAGGTTACTCACGTGTTACTCACCCGTTCGCCACTAATCCCCCAGCAAGCTGGGATCATCGTTCGACTTGCATGTGTTAAGCACGCCGCCAGCGTTCATCCTGAGCCAGGATCAAACTCTCCGTTGAAGTAAAACAAAAACGAACACAACCAACACCCCCGGAAATAACGGGAAAMGAAGGCTGCAAAATTTGAAACCAGCTGTAAAAACCAGACCACACCACAGGGGCGGCACGATCCAGTCAATTCAACCAATCAATAAAACAATTGGTATCAACAAACTTGGCACACTATTGAGTTCTCAAACAACAGACACACCCGGCACCACCACCAGCACTAAACAGCCGTGGATCGCTCCGGAGCAACTTTTCAAACTTACC
>NZ_JBFTPV010000062.1:0-1486 GCF_056398665.1 Pseudarthrobacter sp. 01T43
CCTGTTGCCTCAAAGCAATACCTCCGGCAGAGATACTTCGTTGCCTCATTTGAATATCCCCGGATGGGTGTCTTCGTTGCCTCGTTGGAGGCCTCCGGCGGGCCGCTTCGTTGCCTCATTGAAAAAGCTCCGGGTGGTTCAGGCGTTCCATGCCCTGTTGACGGCTGGTTTGATGGCGGCCGGCTTCTTCGCCAGCGACAGCGTTTCCAGTTCACCGGTCATGGCCAGGATCTGCCGGGACAGGGCGGCGGGCTTGATGCGTTTGAACACGGCGTTCATCTGGATGATGGGGCGTTTGCGCATCTTCGCGTGACGGAGGGCCCGCTGGTGTGGCGTGGCCGGGGCATCGTGCTTTTTGATGACCTTGGCCCCGTGGCGGTGCTTCTCGAGGAGTTTCTGCTGGGGCAGCAGGTAGTTCGTGAAGATCCGGTCCAGTTCCCAGATCTCGTTGAGCGTGGCCAGCTCCGCGGGCGTGTCGTAGCGCAGGTAGCCGACCAGTTCGCGCACCCTGGCCCAGTTCTTCTGCTCGACGTGGGCGCCGTCGTTCTTGTTCCCGGGCCGGGACCGGGTGAACGTGATCTGATGCTCGGTGCAGTACTTGAGCAGGTGCTCGTTGATGAACTCCGAGCCGTTGTCCGAATCGATGCCCAGGATCGGGAACGGAAACACCGCGATGACGTGCTCGAGGGCCTCGAAGACCCATTTGGCCGCCTTGTTCCGCACGGACCGGTTCACCGTCCACCCGGTGGAAATATCGGTCACCGTGAGCGTGAAGCAGAACTCCCCGGAGGCGTTGCCGCCCTCGTGGCCGACCAGGTCGATCTCCACGAACCCGGGGACCGCGTCGTCCCACTCCGCCCAGGTACGGATCGGGATCTGGGACTTCAGCAGCGAGCCGGGCTTGGTATGGGACCGGCCCCGGATGGTGAGTCTGGCCCGCTCGGGGGCGAGCTTGCGGTCGATCGTGGCCGCGCTCATGGCCATCAGCAGCTGCGCCTGCGCATCGGTGATGTCCAGCTCCCCGTCCCGACGCAGCAGCGGCACCAGCGTGGGCAGCATCGGGGCGAGCAGCTTCCCGGCCGGGGCCCGCAGCACCGCCCAGCAGGTGATCAAAGCCGGCAGCAGCTCCGGCCCGTACACCGGCGTCCGCCCCGGGCGCGGCGTGACCACCTTGAGGACCAGCGCGCTTCGCAGGGAGGCGCGGGCGTGGTCGCGGTGCCACCCGGTCAGCTCGATGAGCTCGTCCAGGATCCGGGACTTCCCGGCACGGTCGGCGCTCTTATAGGCCAGGGCTTTCTTCTTGGTCACAGCCTGCTTCTGCGTCATTGTCAGCTCCATGAAAACGGGCATAACCGCAGCCAGGCCTCAAGCCCGGGCACCACGCCGTTGGCGGAGGCCTTCCTGTGAGGCAACGAAGCGCCTTCCCGGAGGTTTTCCACTGAGGCAACGACTGCAGCTACGCGGAGGTCTTCTATGAGTCAACGCG
>NZ_JBFTPV010000063.1:0-1478 GCF_056398665.1 Pseudarthrobacter sp. 01T43
GCAGGCTCATTCTTCAAAAGGCACGCCGTCACCAGAATCAGACTGGCTCCGACGGATTGTAAGCACACGGTTTCAGGTACTGTTTCACTCCCCTCCCGGGGTACTTTTCACCTTTCCCTCACGGTACTGGTCCGCTATCGGTCATTAGGAAGTATTTAGGCTTATCAGGTGGTCCTGACAGATTCACACGGGATTTCTCGGGCCCCGTGCTACTTGGGATCCTCTCCAGGCGGCACACAACATTACGGTTACGGGGCTAACACCCTCTCCGGCCGGCCTTTCAAGACCGTTCACCTATGCCTGCACTCTCACCCCACCGGTCCGGCAGAACCAGTACGGAAAGTCCCACAACCCCGCCCATGCAACGCCCGCCGGCTATCACACATGGAACGGTTTAGCCTCATCCGCGTTCGCTCGCCACTACTAACGGAATCACTCTTGTTTTCTCTTCCTGCGGGTACTGAGATGTTTCACTTCCCCGCGTTCCCCCCACGCACCCTATGTGTTCAGATGCGGGTCACCAGATCACGCAAAACGCGTCTGGCGGGGTTTCCCCATTCGGACATCCTGGGATCACCGTTCGGTTATCAACTCCCCCAGGCTTATCGCAGATTCCTACGTCCTTCTTCGGCTCCTAATGCCAAGGCATCCACCGTGTGCCCTTAAAAACTTGACCACACAAGATCAAAAAACTTCTCGAGAGAACCAAACCCCCGAAAGGGCCGGGTTCATAAAAAGAAATTGCTGTAAGACACACACACCCCACCACCCCACAAGAGGCAATGACCATGCGCGTGCCTAGATGCTCGCGTCCACTATGTAGTTCTCAAACAACAACCCCGTACCACACACCCCCCGCACCCCCGCCACCCCCAAAGGGACGACCGGGAACACACGAAGAAATGCAGCCAGGAAACCAGAAACACACAAACCCGCCCGGAACCACGCAACCCACACAGGCCACGCACCCCCCGACGGCCCTGTTGCCTCAGGACCCAACAGTGTGCCAAACACGAAAACCGGACAACCCCCCACCCGCACCGTTCCACAACACCCCACCACAAAAATGACAGGACATCCGTACTGAACGCGGGAAAGAAACCACCCGGCCGCTATCTGCTGATATTCCACCCATGAGCACCCACCGCAGAACAGACGCCTGCGCAATGGGCTTTGCTTCCACACACCCCCAACCAACCATGCGGAAGGAAGAAGGGCGATAATGGTGCTCCTTAGAAAGGAGGTGATCCAGCCGCACCTTCCGGTACGGCTACCTTGTTACGACTTAGTCCCAATCGCCGGTCCCACCTTCGACGGCTCCCCCCACAAGGGTTAGGCCACCGGCTTCGGGTGTTACCAACTTTCGTGACTTGACGGGCGGTGTGTACAAGGCCCGGGAACGTATTCACCGCAGCGTTGCTGATCTGCGATTACTAGCGACTCCGACTTCATGGGGTCGAGTTGCAGACCCCAATCCG
>NZ_JBFTPV010000064.1:0-1470 GCF_056398665.1 Pseudarthrobacter sp. 01T43
CGGATTGGGGTCTGCAACTCGACCCCATGAAGTCGGAGTCGCTAGTAATCGCAGATCAGCAACGCTGCGGTGAATACGTTCCCGGGCCTTGTACACACCGCCCGTCAAGTCACGAAAGTTGGTAACACCCGAAGCCGGTGGCCTAACCCCTTTATGGGGAGGGAGCTGTCGAAGGTGGGACTGGCGATTGGGACTAAGTCGTAACAAGGTAGCCGTACCGGAAGGTGCGGCTGGATCACCTCCTTTCTAAGGAGCACCTACAACAACCTCGCCCCGTGTATGCGGGTGTGGTGGTGTTGTCAGGAGTACGCCCGTTGCGCAGACGWWWGTTCTGCGGCGGGTGCTCACGGGTGGAATATCAACAAATAGCGGCCGCGTGTTCTTCTTCCTTGCCTAGTACGGATCCTCTCTTGAGGGGGTCTTGGAACGGTGCGGGGAGTGGGGTGGGTGGTTTAGTGTTTGGCACACTGTTGGGTCCTGAGGCAACAGGRCCGGGGTGGGGGGCTGCAGCTTACGGGTTGTGGTGTTCTGTTCCGKGTTTGTTTGTTTCTGGTTTCCTGGCTGCACCGATSACACGGTTGACTCTCTTTTTGGGGGGTTGTGTGTGGGGTGTGTGGTTTGGGGTTGTTGTTTGAGAACTACATAGTGGACGCGAGCATCTTTTATAAGAAGCAATTTCCAAGAATATGAACCTGGATCTGTCCGGGTGCTGTTGCTGTGGCCTTTCGGGGTTGTGGTGGTGGTGTCCGGGTGGTTTTCGTGGTTCTCTCGAAAATTTCTGAATTGATCTTTTGTGGTCAAGTTTTTAAGAGCACACGGTGGATGCCTTGGCATTAGGAGCCGAAGAAGGACGTAGGAATCTGCGATAAGCCTGGGGGAGTCGATAACCGGACTGTGATCCCAGGGTGTCCGAATGGGGAAACCCCGCCAGGGGAGCGATCTGCCTGGTGACCCGCATCTGAACACATAGGGTGCGTGGAGGGAACGCGGGGAAGTGAAACATCTCAGTACCCGCAGGAAGAGAAAACAATAGTGATTCCGTTAGTAGTGGCGAGCGAACGCGGATCAGGCTAAACCGTTCCATGTGTGATAGCCGGCGGGCGTTGCATGGTCGGGGTTGTGGGACTTTCCGTTCTGTCTCTGCCGGGACAGTGGGGTGTGATGTGCAGGCATAGGTGAACGGTCTTGAAAGGCCGGCCAGAGAGGGTGTGAGCCCCGTAACCGAAATGTTTTGTGCCGCCTGTGAGAGTATCCCAAGTAGCACGGGGCCCGAGAAATCCCGTGCGAATCTGTCAGGACCACCTGATAAGCCTAAATACTCCCTAATGACCGATAGCGGACCAGTACCGTGAGGGAAAGGTGAAAAGTACCCCGGGAGGGGAGTGAAACAGTACCTGAAACCGTGTGCTTACAATCCGTCGGAGCCAGTCTGATTCTGGTGACGGCGTGCCTTTTGAAGAATGAGCCTGC
>NZ_JBFTPV010000065.1:0-1200 GCF_056398665.1 Pseudarthrobacter sp. 01T43
GGCTCAACCAGCGGTTGTCAGGCTCCGATGATGTTGTGTTCGGGGCCGAAGGGGAACTTGGTGATGTTTTCGGCTCCGTTTTCGCCGACCACGAGGATGTCGTGTTCGCGGTAGCCGCCGGCGCCGGGCTGGCCGTCCAGGACGGTGATCATCGGTTCCATGGAAACCACCATGCCCGGCTCCAGGACCGTGTCGATGTCCTCGCGCAGCTCCAGCCCGGCTTCACGGCCGTAGTAGTGGCTCAGCACGCCGAAGGAGTGGCCATACCCGAACGTGCGGTTCGCGAGCAGTCCGTGACCGACGTAGATCTCGTTCAGTTCCGCGGCGATGTCCTTGCACACCGCACCGGGCTTGATCAGTTCAAGACCGCGCTTGTGGACCTCAACGTTGATGTTCCACAGCTCCAGCGAACGGGCATCCGGTTCRCCGTAAAACAGGGTCCGCTCCAGGGCCGTGTAGTAGCCCGAAGTCATCGGGAAGCAGTTCAGCGACAGGATGTCGTGTTCGCGGATCTTGCGGGTCGTGGCCCAGTTATGGGCGCCGTCGGTGTTGATGCCGGACTGGAACCACACCCACGTGTCACGGATTTCCGAGTCCGGGAACGTCCGGGCGATCTCATGAACCATCGCCTCGGTACCGATCAGGGCAACCTCGTACTCGGTGATCCCGGCCGTGATCGCGTTGCGGATGGCTTCCCCGCCCAGGTCACCGATCCGGGCACCGTGCTTGATGACCTCGATCTCTTCGGCGGACTTGATCATGCGCTGACGCATGGCGGCCTGGGCCACGTCCACCAGGGCGGCSCCGGCGAACGCGGCCTGGATCTTATTGCGGTTATCCAGCGGCAGCGAGTCATCCTCGACACCGAGGCGGCGCGGGTTGATGCCGCGGGTGCGCAGGACTTCCTGGATGGCGAAGATGTAGTTATCCCGGCGCCAGTCCGTGTAAATGATGTTGTCSCCGAAGCTGCGCCGCCACGGCATCCCGGCGTCGATGTTCGCGGTAACGGTGACGTTGTCATCCTTGGTGACCACCATGGCGTAGGAACGGCCGAACGTGGTGAACAGGAAATCGGAGTAGTACTTAATCGAGTGGTAGCTGGTCAGGACAACAGCGTCCAAATCCTTCTCCGCCATGATCCCGCGCAGCCCCGCCAGGCGCCGCTCAAACTCCGTATCGGAGAACGTCAGACTGACCTTC
>NZ_JBFTPV010000066.1:0-1163 GCF_056398665.1 Pseudarthrobacter sp. 01T43
GGCGGMGCGATCGGCACCGGCCTGTTCCTCGGCGCCGGCGGCCGCCTCAACGCCGCCGGGCCGTCGCTGGTCATCGCCTACGCCGTCTGCGGGTTCTTCGCGTTCCTCATCCTCCGGGCCCTCGGCGAACTGGTGCTGCACCGGCCGTCGTCGGGCTCGTTCGTCTCCTACGCCCGCGAATTCTTCGGCGAGAAGGCCGCGTTCGTCTCCGGCTGGTTCTACTGGATCAACTGGGCCACCACCACCATCGTGGACATCACCGCCGCCGCCCTMTACATGCACTTCTTCGGCAACTACATCCCCTGGATGGCAGCCGTACCCCAGTGGGCCTGGGCCCTGACCGCCCTCCTCGTAGTCCTCGCCCTGAACCTCGTTTCCGTCAAGGTCTTCGGCGAACTCGAGTTCTGGTTCGCCATCATCAAAGTCGCCGCCCTCGTGGTCTTCCTCGTCGTCGGCACCTACTTCGTCATCTTCGGCACCCCCGTGGACGGCCAGCMSGTKGGCCTSAGCCTYCTCTCGGACAACGGCGGCATCTTCCCCAACGGCCTGCTCCCCATGATCATCCTGATGCAGGGCGTCCTGTTCGCCTATGCCTCCATCGAACTCGTCGGCACCGCCGCCGGCGAAACCGAAAACCCGGAAAAGATCATGCCCAAGGCCATCAACTCCGTGGTGTTCCGCATCGCCGTCTTCTACGTGGGCTCCGTCATCCTCCTCGCCCTCCTACTGCCCTACACGTCCTACGAAAAGGGCGTCAGCCCGTTCGTCACGTTCTTCGGCTCCATCGGCATCCAGGGCGTGGACGTCATCATGAACCTCGTCGTTCTCACCGCCGCGCTCTCCTCGCTGAACGCCGGCCTATATTCCACCGGACGCATACTCCGCTCCATGTCCGTGAACGGCTCCGCCCCGAAGTTCGCCTCCCGGATGAACAAAGCCGGCGTCCCGTACGGCGGCATCGCCATCACCGCCGTAGTCTCCCTCCTCGGCGTGCCGCTGAACTACCTGGTCCCGGCCCAGGCCTTCGAGATCGTGCTGAACATCGCCTCCGTGGGCATCGTCATGACCTGGGCAACCATCGTGCTCTGCCAGATCCAGCTCAAGCGATGGGCGGACAAGGGCTGGCTCAATCGCCCGTCCTTCCGAATGTTCGGAGCCCCCTA
>NZ_JBFTPV010000067.1:0-1049 GCF_056398665.1 Pseudarthrobacter sp. 01T43
GAATGTCCCTCCGGCGCTCCTTCGTCGCTTATTTCCTCCGGGATATTCCCGTGCCTTGCCCTGCGGGTAGACAGGCCTCCGTCGGCCACAGCTCCGCAAGCTTCGCCAGCAGCCAAAAAACAACGGGGGAGGAACCGAGAGTAGCTGGCCGGGTCACGCCGCTCCCTCACCCAATCCTCTGCAAAGGACACAAAAACCATGAATGCAATCGCTACCGCGACCATCACCACCAAGGACACCRGCGAAGAGATCCACGGCGTCACCGTGCTTGGCGATTACCACATGAACGACGGCTACGACTGGATGGCACTCATCGGCGAGCACGGCTGGGCCGTGATCCCCAGCTGGGGGTGCGACGGCTGGGACCTGGGCCAGTGGCCCTATGTCATGGTCGCCGGGATCCGCACCGCCGATGAGATCGGCAACCTGTTCGGCATGGCCACGTACTGCGAGGGCGACGTTCGGACGACCTTCTACAGGACCAAAGCCCGGTTCTGGGATGCGATCAGCGAACAGGCGTTCTTCCACTGGAAGAACGGACAGGCCCAAGGACCGGAAGACCTGCCCACGGCGGCAGCCGAGCTGCCCAGCCGGTACCGGCAGCCGTGCACCGTCTTCACCGCCGCCTAACCACCGGCGACAGGTTCCCCGCTCCGCCCAGAGCGGGGAACCCCACCCCCGGATCCTTTCGTTGCCGCTGGAGCCGCACTTTCCGCCGCGCTTGGGCGGTCCGTCGTCGTGGCCGGCTGCCGTTGTGGTCACCGGCGACGGACCGCCGTCCGCATCAGGGCCGCGCGTGGTGGCTGATGCCGGCGGCCTGCCCTGGGGGAGTGGCCGGCGCGGGTGGATCCATCCGCGTCCTCGGGCATGTCCTGGTTTCCGCTTCGCTGCAACCAGGTAATCGGGCGTCCGCTTCGCGGCCGGCTGTGGGGTCCAGGGCGCGCGCCGTCGCAGAGCTCCGGACCCCCTGAACCTTGGTGTCTACGACGTTTTTTGGCTGCTGTCCTTCGGATTGTACGTGTCCGCTCCACCCCGTCTAGCCCCTCCGT
>NZ_JBFTPV010000068.1:0-1341 GCF_056398665.1 Pseudarthrobacter sp. 01T43
TGCAATTTCGCCGAGTTTATGGTTGAGACAGCGGGGAAGTCGTTACTCCATTCGTGCAGGTCGGAACTTACCCGACAAGGAATTTCGCTACCTTAGGATGGTTATAGTTACCACCGCCGTTTACTGGGGCTTAAATTCTCAGCTTCGCCGCGAACGGCTAACCGGTCCTCTTAACCTTCCAGCACCGGGCAGGAGTCAGTCCGTATACATCGTCTTGCGACTTCGCACGGACCTGTGTTTTTAGTAAACAGTCGCTTCCCCCTGGTCTCTGCGGCCCCGATCCCCTCCCACCAGCRYGTGGTGTTCAAGGTTGGGGCCCCCCTTCTCCCGAAGTTACGGGGGCATTTTGCCGAGTTCCTTAACCATAATTCTCTCGATCGCCTTAGTATTCTCTACCTGATCACCTGTGTCGGTTTGGGGTACGGGCGGCTAAAACCTCGCGTCGATGCTTTTCTCGGCAGCATAGGATCACCAAATCCCCCCTCACGGGGGTCCCATCAGATCTCAGGCATCATGAACAGCGGATTTGCCTACCGTTCGCCCTACATCCTTAGACCGGGACAACCATCGCCCGGCTCGGCTACCTTCCTGCGTCACACCTGTTAATACGCTTGCCTCCCAGGATCAGGTCCCGCGCTCCACCAAAACCCGCACACCACAAGGGCGATTGGGCAGGTCTCGGGCGGTTAGTATCCCCTGTTCAACATGGACGGTTTTTCGCCGGTACGGGAATATCAACCCGTTGTCCATCGACTACGCCTGTCGGCCTCGCCTTAGGTCCCGACTTACCCAGGGCAGATTAGCTTGACCCTGGAACCCTTGATCATTCGGCGGACGGGTTTCTCACCCGTCTTTCGCTACTCATGGCTGACGTCAGTAACCTTGTAGGGCCCATTAGCCATCCAGTAGCTCTACCTCCGGTAAGAAACACGCAACGCTGCACCTAAATGCATTTCGGGGAGAACCAGCTATCACGAAGTTTGATTGGCCTTTCACCCCTACCCACAGCTCATCCCCTCCATTTTCAACTGAAGTGGGTTCGGTCCTCCACGACGTCTTACCGTCGCTTCAACCTGGCCATGGGTAGATCACTYCGCTTCGGGTCTAGATCACGCCACTGCAACGCCCTRTTCAGACTCGCTTTCGCTACGGCTTCCCCACACGGGTTAACCTCGCGACGTAACACTAACTCGCAGGCTCATTCTTCAAAAGGCACGCCGTCACCAGAATCAGACTGGCTCCGACGGATTGTAAGCACACGGTTTCAGGTACTGTTTCACTCCCCTCCCGGGGTACTTTTCACCTTTCCCTCACGGTACTGGTCCGCTATCGGTCATTAGG